>JAHFDS010000262.1 GCA_023248855.1 Myxococcales bacterium | reverse complement strand
GGCCAAGCCCGAGCGCCACCCCGCCGAAAACGCCGCCTAGCGTCCAGAACGGCCAGAGCGGCAGCCCGGGCACGGCACCGAGCCCGACCAGCAAGCCCGCGGCGATCGCGATCGACCTGGGATGCGCCAGGACCTGCCCCACGATATCCCGCCCGAGGTTGCCGCCCGGCTCGTCGCTGGCCACGCGCGTGACGACCAGGCCCGCGGACACCGAGCACAGGAGCGCGGGGATCTGCGACACCAGGCCGTCGCCGATGGTGAGCAGGGTGTAGGTCTGGGCCGCGGGACCGATCTCCATGCCCCGCTGGGCGACGCCGACGATGAGGCCGGCGACGATGTTGATCGCGGCGATGACGATGCCCGCGATCGCGTCGCCCTTGACGAACTTGAGCGCGCCGTCCATCGCGCCGAAGAGCTGCGACTCGCGCTCGAGCGCGCGCCGGCGCCGGCGGCCCTCCTCGAGGTCCATCGCCCCCGCCCGGAGGTCCGCGTCGATCGCCATCTGCTTGCCCGGCATGGCGTCGAGCGCGAAGCGTGCGGCCACCTCGGCCACGCGCTCGGCGCCCTTGGTGATCACGATGAACTGGATGAGCGTCAAGATGAGGAACACCACCGCGCCGACCACGTAGTTGCCGCGCACCACGAACTGGCCGAACGAGCGGATGACCTCGCCGGCGTCGGCCTGCAGGAGGATGAGGCGCGTCGAGCTCACGTTGAGCGACAGCCGGAACAGCGTGAGCAGGAGCAGCACGGTGGGAAACGACGCGAAGCGGAGTGGCTCCTCGAGGTAGATGGCGACCAGCAGGAGCACGATCGACAGCGTGATGTTGAGCGCGAGCAGCAGATCGAGCAGCGGCGTGGGCAGCGGCACGATCATCAGGCCCACGATCAGCGCCACGCCGAGGGCGAGCACGATGTCCGAGTGACGGAGCAAGCGCTCTGCATCGAGCTGGAAGGCGCGGCCGATCATGTCGGGGTGATCGTTCGCACAGCGGGGGCGTGTCAAGCGCGACGCGATCGGCCGGGGCGTCCGCCCGGAACAGGCGGGGCCGGAATCAGCGTGCTACCCTGGGCAGAGACGGCGTGGAGCACCTCAAGAAGTACCGCAAGAGCGGGCTCGAGCACTTCGTGAAGTTCGTGCGCGAGCTGCCGCTCGTGCCGCCCAAGAAGATCTTCGACCAGCTCGCGGAGCACGGTTATCGCGGCCAGGATGCGGCGCGGCGCGCGGTGGCGCTCGTCGCCTACCGCCACGTGCGACGCATCAAGCGCCTGTACCTCGACGGGCAGAAGCGCGAGCAGATCATGCCGAAGTCGAACGTGCTCCTCATCGGGCCGACCGGCTGCGGCAAGACCCACCTCGTCGAGCTCTTGTTCCAGACGCTGCTCAAGCTGCCAACCATCATCGTGGACATCACGACCTACAGCGAGACCGGCTACGTCGGCCAGGATCCGAACACGATCCTGACGCGCCTGCTGCACGCGGCCGACGACAATCCGCTGGTCGCGCAGGTCGGCATCGTGTGCCTCGACGAGTTCGACAAGATCGCGAGCGGCCAGAACAACGCGATCTTCGCGGGCGCAGGGACGACCAAGGACGTCACCGGCATGGGCGTGCAGCGCGAGCTGCTCAAGATGCTCGAGTCGAGCGAGGTCGTGGTGCCGCTCGAGCTCACACACTCGACCTACGGCGATCACGTGGTCATGAGCACCGCGGACATCGCGTTCCTCGCGGCCGGCGCGTTCTCCGGCTTCCAGCAGGTGGCGCGCCGCCGGGGCCTTGCGGATCGCATCGGCTTTGGCCGCGACGGCAAGCTGACCGGCAGCGCCTCGAACGACACCATCGCGGTCTCGTTCTCGGCCGAGGAGGTCGAGAACATCGCCAACTTCCAGGCCTACGGCTTTCTGCCCGAGCTCATGGCGCGCTTCACCCGCATCGTGCCGTTCGAGGCGCTCGGCAAGGACACGCTGCGCCAGATCCTGCGCTCGAACGTGATCGACCGCATGACCCGCGAGTTCGAGGAGGAGGGCATCAAGCTCGTGGTACCCGACGACGTGCTCGATCACATCGTGGACGAGAGCGTCCTGCGCGAGACGGGCGCCCGGGGCCTGGCGTCTTTGCTCACGCGCCACGTCGAGCGCGCCGCGTTCGAGACCTTCGCCGAGGTCCAGGGCGCCGAGGTGCGCCTGTCCGTCAGCGCCGGCGAGCTGAAGGTCGACATCGACTAGTGCCGCTCGTCAGAAGTTGGACCGGAGTAGAGTTGTGGAGAGAAATCGTCGAACGCCCTGCGTGCGGCACTCGCGAGCGCAGAGCGCGAGCAAACGAGACACCTAGTGCTGTCCGCGATTCCCGTGAAATCACTGGTTCGACGAGCGGCCCTAGGTGTTTGTCTTGCGCACGCTCCGCGTGCGCGAGTGCTGCCGGCCAGCTGGCAGGCGAAGGCTGCTCCGAGCTCAAATGCCGTCCAACTACTGGCGGGCAGCACTAGTGTCCTGTCATAGAAAAAGGCATCATTATTTGTTGCCGGCGGTGGTCCGCGCGGCGGGCAATGTTGGCGAGGATGTCGTCGGCCGATTTCGTCCAGACGAACGGCGCGCCCGCATCGACAATCGCTGCGACGTCGTGCCGCGGCGTACGTAGCGCTCCGGGACTGCGCGCTCCTCGTCGGTCACAACCAGCGTTGCCTTCGGTCGACCTCGCCCCATGAGGTCCACCCTGATCCTCGGAATAATAATGCAAGCTTTTTCTATGACAGGCACTAGGAGGCGTTCAGCGGGCGCGGCCGCGGGCGACACGACCGGCACGTGACGCCGCGTTGCCGCGCTGGGCGACCTGCTTGACGGCCCGAGCGGGGGCTTTCGCCTGGGCGACCCTCCGCGCCCCGACGGCGCTCTTGGACGGTGGCCCCGGGCGAACGATCCAGGTGATGCCCTTGGGTTCCGCCACCAGGCCATCGTCGCGTCTGGCCAGCCGCTCGGGTGCCCTGTGGGCCTCTTTTTGCGGTGCCAGACGCTTGGGCTTGGCGTCTGCGAACTGCGGCCCCGCGAGGCCGATCAGCAAGCTGATGATGACGAGCGCCGCCCTCCCCATGAACAGGGCATGCGCATGCAGTGTACATGCCGTCACAGGCCGGGGATCCCTGCATCAGGTTTCAAGAGGTTGTGCACGCGACGGCTGGTGACCAAGCACCCCGCTACCCCGAAGCCACGAGATGACCACTCCCGGTGCAGGTTGACCACATCTGCGCATCGCACCTCACCGTGCCTTGCGGAGGATGGGCTCCTCGCGTAAACCACTTGACGCGGGAGGCGATCTCCGATGTATTCGCACGCTGTCGGCGGCGGGGTTGGGAGCGAGAAGGCGGGGCGATTCAGGAGAGATGACCGAGTGGTTGAAGGTACCTGCCTCGAAAGCAGGCGTAGGGGCAACTCTACCGTGGGTTCGAATCCCACTCTCTCCTCCCAACATGAATCGGAGAGTTGACCGAGTGGTTGAAGGTGCACGATTGGAAATCGTGTGTATCGAAAGATACCGCGGGTTCGAATCCCGCACTCTCCTCCAGTAGAATGATGAGCCCGCGAGTCGGCGGGATCGTTGGAACGATTTTATGGCTCTGGGTGACGCAATGCTCGTGAACCCCGCCAGGCCCGGAAGGGAGCAACGGTAGCGAGCGGAGCGGGTGCCCGGAGCCGCTTTTTTTTCCGGGAGTGCAGGGGAGCGCGATGTCCTACCTGGTCCTGGCGCGGAAGTACCGGCCGCAAACGCTCGAGGCAGTGTTCGGCCAGGAGCACGTGACGCGCACCCTCGCGAGCGCGATCGCGCGAGGGCGTCTGCACCATGCGTTCCTCCTGTGCGGCGCGCGGGGAGTCGGCAAGACCACCACGGCGCGTATCCTGGCCAAGGCGATCTGCTGCGAAAAGGGGCCCACGCCGACGCCGTGCGACGCCTGCCCGGCCTGCGACGAGATCCGACGGGGCCAGGCGATCGACGTGATCGAGCTCGACGCGGCGTCGAACCGGGGCATCGACGAGATCCGCGTGCTCCGGGAGAGCATCGTGTACGCACCTGCGCGGTTGCGGCGAAAGGTCGTCATCCTCGACGAGGCGCACATGCTGACCAAGGAGGCCTTCAACGCCCTCCTCAAGACGCTCGAGGAGCCGCCGGCGCACGCGCTCTTCATCTTCGCGACCACCGATCCGCAGAAGATGCCGGTCACGATCCTGTCTCGCTGCCAGCGCTACGACTTCCGGCTGGTTCCCGCGGCGCTGATCGCCGCGCACCTTTCGGATGTGGCGCGTCGCGAGGAACTCGAAGTCGAGCCGGCGGCCCTCGCGGCGGTGGCGCGCGCGGCGCAGGGCAGCGTGCGCGACGCGCTATCGCTGTTCGATCAGATCATCGCCTACGCAGGGGCCGCGGCGATCACCCGCGGCACGGCGGTGGAGGTGCTCGGGGTCGCGGATCGCTCGGCGCTCCTCGCGCTGTCGGCGGCCGTGCTGGCGCGGGACGTCGCCGCCGCGCTCGGGGTGGTCGATGAGCAGATCGCGCGTGGGGCGGATGTGCCCACCCTGGCCAGGTCCATCGCAGGGATCTGGCGGGACCTGTCGATCGTCGAGGCCTGCAAGAGCCCTGCGGGCCTGGTCGACGCCACGGCCGAGGAGCTCGAAGAGCTGGCCACGCTCATCCGCGAGGTGCCGCAGGGCCTGTTGCGGCAAGGCTTCGAGATCTTGACCCGCGCGGTCGACGAGATCGCGCGGGCGCCACTGCCGAGGTTCACGCTCGAGCTGGCCGTCATCGGGCTGTGCCATGCCGAGCCGCTGTTGCCGCTCGGCGATCTCCTCGAACGCCTGTCTGCCCTCGAGGGCCGGCTCGGCGGGGCTTCCCCGCCGCGGGGTCCCACGTCGGGGCCGCCCGGCCGGGCACGTCCGGGCGGAGCTGCGACGGCGCCGGTCGGGAGCGCGCCGCCGGCGAGCGACCGCGCCCGGCCGGCATCCGCTCCGACCGGGGCCCCTGTGGCAATCGATCCGGTGCCGGCCCCAGCGCCGCCTGCGCGACCGCCGGAGCCGGGCACGTTCGCCCCGCCAGCCTCCGGTGGGTTCACCTCGTTCGTGCAATCGCTGGCCGCAGACCATCCGCTCGAGTTCGCGCTGCTCGCCGACGCCCGCCTGGTGAGCGTGGCCGACGGGGGCGTCACGCTCGCGGTGCCTGGGGCATTCGAGCGGCAGCAGCTCGACGCGCAGAGCGCTGCGATCGGCGCGCTGTTCACACCCTGGCTCGGTACCCCACACCGGCTCCTCGTCACCGCAGCCGAGGTGGCAGCTTCCGCCCCGTCGCTGGCCGACGAGGAGGCCCAAAGGAGCCGCGCGCAGCGCGACAGGATCCTGGAAGAGGAGCGCGCGCATCCGAGCATCAACCATGCGGAGCAGGTCTTCGGCGCCCTCCGGCGCGAGGTCAAGGTGCTCGAGTAACGCTCCAGACAGCTCGCCAGCGCGCGCTGTCTGGGAACCTTCATCGCGGAGACCACGGAGGAACGGCATGGATTTCACTCAGATCATGCAAGCCGCCCAGCGCATGCAAGAGACGATGGGCAAGCTCCAGGATGAGCTGGCACGACAGACGGTCGAGGGCCAAGCCGGCGGGGGCATGGTCAAGGTGGTGGCGACCGGCGCACGCGAGGTCCAGCGCATCCAGATTGATCCCAGTGTCGTGGATCCGAAGGACCTCTCGATGCTGGAAGACCTCGTCACCGCCGCCGTGAACGCGGCCTTGCGGAAGGCCGCCGAGCTGCAGCAGGGTGAAATGGCCAAGCTGACCGCAGGTCTGCCCATCCCGCCGGGCATGTTCTGATGGCGGAGCCGCCGCGTACCAGGGACCCCATCGCACGGCTCGTGCACGCGCTGGGGAAGCTGCCCGGAATCGGGGAGAAATCTGCCACGCGGCTCGCCTTCCACGTGCTGCGTGCAGACAGTGAGCTGGCGAGCGAGCTCGCGAGCGCGCTGCTCGACGTCAAGGCGAAGGTCCGGCTGTGCAGCACGTGTTGCGCGCTGACGGAGGTCGATCCCTGCACAGTCTGCACGGATCCCGGGCGCTCGGACGCGATCGTCTGCGTGGTGGCGACGCCCCAGGACCAGCTCGCCATCGAGCGTGCAGGTGCCTTTCGGGGCCGCTTCCACACGCTGCACGGTCTCATCGCGCCGCTCGACGGGGTCGGGCCCGACGATCTGCGGATCAGCGAGCTGGTCGCCCGCGCCAGGTCCGAGGTCGAGTTCGTCATCGCCACCAGCCCGAGCACCGAAGGGGAGGCCACCGCGCTCTACCTCGCGAGGCTCCTCAAGCCCCTCGGCGCACGGGTCTCGCGCATCGCGACGGGCGTGCCGATCGGCGGCGAGCTCGAGTACGCGGATCGGGTGACGCTGGCCCGCGCGATCGAGGGACGGCGCGAGCTGTAGCTCCGCCGGAGCGTCGCCTCGTCGACGGAGAAATCGCTGGAAACGCCGCGTGGCCGCCGCCGGAGCGACCCCGAGGTTTCCCGGATTGCGCTTGAACGCAACTGGACGGTTTGTTATCCCTTTACACCTCTAGAGGAGCCTCGATGCCCGACGTGATGTATCCAGAGGAGCAGCAGCAGATCAGCGTGGTCTGCGGGCGGCTCTACAAGGACTCGAACGCCAAGGCGGTCCTGCTGATCGGCAAGGACGGCCAGCCGATCGCGGATTCGGGCGACACGGCGAGCTTGGACATCACCTCGCTGTCGTCGCTCATGGCCGGCAACGTCGCGGCCACCGGTGCGGTGTCGAAGCTGCTTGCGGAAAAGGAGTTCACGAGCCAGTTCCACGAGGGCGAGAAGACGAACGTCCACATCTCCCTGGTCAAGCAGCGCGCGATCCTCGCGGTGCTGTTCGACGAACGCTCGTCACTCGGCCTGGTCCGCCTGCGCGTTCGCAAGGCCTCGGAGGAGCTCGGCAAGATCTTCGACGCGGTGAACGCGAAGGCTCAGAAGGGCAATGCGCCGGTGATCTTCAACGAGATCACCGACGACGACATCGACAAGCTGTTCGGTGATTGATACCGCCGGGCCCTTCGGGCCCCGAGGTGTCGTGGTCGCCCCGCGAAGGAATCCGCTCCTGTGAGCTTCATCAACTACTCGTCCCGCGAGATCAACTGCAAGATCGTCTATTACGGTCCAGGGCTCTGCGGCAAGACCACGAACCTTCAGTACATCTACGCCAAGACGAGCCCCGAGGCGAAGGGCAAGATGATCTCGCTCGCGACCGAGACCGAGCGGACCCTGTTCTTCGACTTCCTCCCCCTGTCGCTGGGGGAGATCCGTGGCTTTCGCACGCGTTTTCACCTCTACACGGTCCCGGGACAGGTGTTCTACGACGCCAGCCGCAAGCTCATCCTCAAGGGGGTGGACGGCGTCGTGTTCGTGGCCGACTCGCAGCTCGACCGCATGGAGGCCAACATCGAGAGCCTCGACAACCTCCGGTCGAACCTGATCGAGCAGGGCTACAACCTCGACAAGCTTCCCTACGTGGTCCAGTACAACAAGCGCGATCTGCCGAGCGTCGTGCCGGTGGACGAGCTGCGTGAGGTGCTGAACCCGACCAAGGTGACGGAGTACGAAGCCGTTGCCACGACCGGTGTAGGCGTCTTCGATACGCTCAAGGCCGTCGCCAAGCTGGTGTTGACCGAGCTGCGTCGCGGGGCCGCCGGCGGCGGCGGCGGCTAGCGTTCGCTCGGCCGGTCGCGCAGTCACGCCGAAGGCTCGTGAACCGTGTGGGGCTGGGAGACGCTGGCGCCGCTCGATCGACTGTGGGTGACGCTCGTGGGCGTCGGCCTTCAGGACGCGCGCCGCGCGGGTCAGCTGCTGTTCCGAGTGGACGCCCGGTACGCGAGCCTGGTCGGGGCCGATCTCCTGCGCGCCGACCTCGAGGAGGCGAACCTCTCGGGGGCGCACCTCGAGCTCGCGGACCTGCGACGGGCCATCCTGCGCCGCGTGCGGCTGGGTGGAGCGAGCCTCGAGGGGGCCAACCTGAGCTGGACCGCGGCCGAAGGAGCCGATCTACGTCACGCGCGCCTGGCGCGCGCAGACCTGACCGAGGCCGTCCTCACCGGTGCCGACCTCGAGGGCGCCGACTTGCAGGACGCGCTCCTCCGGGCCGCGGACCTCGGCGAGGCACGCATTGATGGCGCGCGCCTCGATGGCGCCAGCGCGGAGCACGCCTGCTTCGCTGGCGCCCGGCTCACGGGGGCGCTCCTGACCGGCGCCGTGCTCACCTGCGCGGACCTGTCCGAGGCCGACCTCCAGGGTGCGATCCTAAAGCGCGCGGATCTGCGTGGCGCGGCGCTCGGAGGAGCTCGACTCGAAGGGGCTCGCCTCGAGGGCGCTCGCCTCGGCCGACACGCCGAAGACGCGCCGGTGCTGCGCACGGCGCGCGAACCGGTTGCGCCTCCGCCGATCGAGGGGCTCCTCGTCGCCGAGTGGGGCACGATCGAGCTCGACGGCGTCATCCTCCGCCGCCCTGGCTAGCAAGGCGGCAGGGGCTCGCGAACCTACACGCGCTCCACCCGCACCAGCGCGCTGTAGTCGGGCTCGCCGCTGTCGGGGTCGTAGCGACGCGAAAGGAGGGGGTTGCACTCGGGCCAGAACGCCTGCAGATGCCGCCTTCGCACCGGGCCCGAGCGCGCGCGCAGCGTGAGCGAGCCGGTCGTGCTGGAGATGCGCACCGCCTGGCCCTCGGAAAGACCGAGCGCCGCGAGGTCCTCCTCGGCGAACACCACGTCGTCGCGGTCGAGCCCACCGGTCAGCGGATCGCGGCGGCCCCACGCCATCGAGTTGAACTGCTTGCCCCGCCGCGACGTCAGCAGGAACTGCCCCGCGGGGACGACCACCCGCGGCAGCGGCACCACGCGCATGCGTGCCTTGCCGTCCGGGAGGTTCGAAAACCCCGCCTCGCCGAGCCGCGGCCCGCCCCACTGCACCGAGGCGCCCTCGCACGAGAGGCCCTCGATTCCGGCGTACAGGGGCATCGCGCGCGCCATCTCCGCGCGCACCACAGACGCATCTGCATAGGCGAATGCATCCGCCCGTCCCGGCAGCGCCGCCCCGATGGCGGCGAGGATCCGCCACTCCGCACGCGCTTCGGGAATGCGCGGGCCCGGGATCTCCGGCGAGAAGCGGATGCGCCGCTCGGTCGTGGTCGCCGTGCAGCCCCCCGCCGACTCGTAGCGCGTCTCGGCCGGCAGCACGAGGACCTCGTCCGCGTCGATCAGGGTCGAGGTGTTCATCACGATGTCCTGGTGGATGCGGAGGCGCACGTTCGAGAGCGCGCGCCGCGCGAAGTCCTGGTCCGGCATCGTCTCGAGGTGGTTGCCGCCCAAGAGGTACAGCACGTCGAGCCCGCCCGTGCCCGCCGCCTCCACGAGGTGCGCCGCGCGCAGGCCGCGCCGCCGGGGGATGGGATGCCCCCACAGCGCCTCGAAGCGCGCACAGCTCTCCTCGGTGATGTCGACCGCCCCTGGCAGCTTGTCGGCGTCGGCACCGCATTCCGCCGTGCCTTGCACGCCCGAATGGCCGCGGATCGGCATGACCCCGGTCTTGGGGCGGCCGACGTTCCCGCGCGCAAGCACCAGATTCGCCACCATGCGCACGTTGTCGACGCCGAACGTGTACTGCGTCAGGCCCATCGAGTAGACCACCACCGCGCTCCTCGCCCGGCCGTAGAGCTCCCCGAAGCGCCGGAGCTCGCTCTCGGGCAGGCCCGCTTCCTCCGCGAGCACCGCCCAGTCGAGCCCGCGCAGGTGCTGTCGCAGCGCCTCGGCACCGGTGACGCGCTCGGCGGAGAAGCGCTCGTCCCACAGCCGGTGTTCGTCGATGTGCTTGAGCGCCCCGGACAGGAACGCGATGTCGCCGCCCGGACGCACGCCGAAGAAGTCGTCCATCAGCTTGCTGCCGAACAGTGCCGAGCCGGGCAGTGAGGGTACCCAGTACCGCTCGAGCGCCGGTTCGCGGAATGGATTGACCACCACGATGCGGGTGCCCGCGCGCTTGGCGAAGTGCATGTACTTCGTCGACACCGGCTGGTTGTTCGCGAGATCCGAGCCGATCACCACGAGGAGCTCGGTGCCGATCCAGTCTGCGAGCGAGCAGGTCGCCGCCGCCCAGCCGAGCGTCTCCTTGAGCCCCACCGACGAGGCCGCGTGGCAGAGCCGCGCGCACGAGTCCACGTGGGGCGTGCCCGCGAGCCGCGCGAGCTTCTGCGCCAGGTAGTACGTCTCGTTGCCGAGGCCCCGGCTGGTCACGAACATCCCCATGCGGTCCGGGTCGGCGGCCGTCATGGCCCGGCTCGCGATCGCGATCGCCTGGTCCCAGGAGACACGTGAAAAAGCCTTCTCCCCCCGGCGCCGATGCAAGGGATACGGGACCCGCCCCAGCCGGTGCAACGCCTCGTTCGACATCCCGCGCAGCTTTTCGAGGTCGCCGAACACCGGATCGGGGATGCGCGACATGGTGTTCAGGCGCATGAGGTTGAGGCGCGTCAGGCACAGGTGCACCCCCGGGATGACGTCGTCCCGAAGGCCCCTGGGGCCGAGCGAGCACCCATCGCACACCCCGTGGCGCAGGATGCGGAGCGCGTAGCCCCAGCGACCTCGGTTGTCCCACAGGATGCGCAGCATCTCCCGGTAGTGCCGGGGCTTGCCCGACACGAGGATGCCAAACGGCACGAGCCGCGCGAGGAGGGCGAGCCAGCGGCGGAGCGTGCGCACGACCCTGCCCCCGAGACGCTACGCGCGCCCGTA
This sequence comes from Myxococcales bacterium, assembly GCA_023248855.1. GTDB lineage: Bacteria > Myxococcota_A > Polyangia > JAHFDS01 > JAHFDS01 > JAHFDS01. The sequence goes on along the minus strand of JAHFDS010000262.1, from coordinate 550 downwards.
GACCGGGAGGGCGGCGCCGGACACGTCGCGGGCACTCTCGGAAAGCAGGAAGGCGATCACCTCGCAGAGCGACTCCGCCGTCACCCAGCGCGCCTGCTCAGCCGCCGGCATGGCGGCGCGGTTGGCTGCCGTCGCGATCGTCGAGGGCAGCACGGCGTTGATGCGCACGCCGGTCTCGAGCACCTCGGCGGCGACTGCCTGCGCGAGCGCCACCAGACCACTCTTCGACGCCGCATAGGCCGCCGCGCCGGTCGAGGTCCACGGCCTTTCCACGGCGCGGGAGCCGATCACCACGACGCTGCCGCGCTTCCTTGCGATCATCCCGGGCAGGAGCGCGCGCAGGCTCTGCTGCGCGGTGTCGAGGTTCGCGGCCAGCATCCCCGAGAGCTCGCCCTCGGGCGCCTCGTGGAGCGGGTGCCCGCCGGCCCAGGCGCCGGCACACAGGACGGCGCCGGCAGGCGCCCCGAGCCGCGCCTCGATCTCGGGCAGCGCGCTCGCCCACGCCACGGCCGCCCGCAGGTCGATCGGCACCGTCAGCGCGGCCGCCCCG
>JAHFDS010000261.1 GCA_023248855.1 Myxococcales bacterium | reverse complement strand
GTGCCGTCGAACGCACGCCGGCGTGGCAGGCCCAGACGCCTGCCCCTGCCAACAAGACCCCGCCTGGAAAGGGCACCGCCACGGCGGACGATCCCTTCCAGAAGGCCGTCGCAGAGGGCGACGCGCTGTTCGCCGAGCGCGGCGACCGCGACAAGCTCCAGAAAGCGATCCTCTCCTGGGAACGCGCGACGGCGATCAAGGACGACTGGCACGTCTGGCAGAAGATGTCGCGTGCAGCCTACTTCATGGCCGACGGCATCCTCGGATTCGAGACCGACACCGAAGAAGGAAAGAAGAAGCAGGAGGAGATGTTCCAGAAAGGCATCGCCTACGGCGAGCGGGCGATGGGCGCGTACTCTCCCGAGTTCCTGCAGGCGGTCAAGGTCGACAACAAACCCGAGGACCACGTCAAGCTGATCGGCAAGGACGGCGTGCCCGCGATGTACTGGTTCGCCGTCAACCTCGGCAAGTGGGCCAAGGCCAAGGGCTTCGCGACGCGCCTGGCGAACAAGGACAAGATCAAGAAGATCATCGACCGCTGCAACGAGCTCGACCAGGACTACTTCTACGGCGCTCCGCCGCGCTTTCTGGGCGCGTATTACGCGATCGCCCCCGCCTTCGCGGGCGGCGACCTCAACAAGGCCTACGACTTCTTCATGAAGTCGATCACCAAGGCGCCGGGCTACTTCGCGACGCGCGTGCTCCTGGCCGAGGAGTGGGCCACGCGCCGCCCGGACAAGGAGGCGTACAAGCGCGAGCTGGGCCTCGTGCTCAGCACCCGCGAGGACGTGCTGCCGGAGGTGGTGCCGGAGCAGCGGGTCGAGAAGAAGAAGGCCGAGAAGGCGCTCAAGGCGATGGAGGATCGCTTCTAGCGCTACGGCTGGCGGTTCCGCTCCTACTTCTTCCTCGTCTTCACGCACTTGCCGTCGGTGCAGCGCCAGCGGCCCTTGCCGTGGCTGGCCTTGCAGTCGTCGTCGGACCCGCATTCGGGCTTCGCCGACTCAGCAGCGGCCTTTTCGGGCTTTGCTGGCTTGGCGGGCTCCTCTGCCGGCTTGGCGGGCTCGGGCGCCCTGGCGGGCTCGGCAGGTGCGGGAATGGCGGGCGATCCCGTGGGTGCGTCGGTGCCCTCGGGTTCCTTGCGGCGCGGCTTGGGCGCTCGAGGCTCGGAGTCCCAGACCATGCTCGCGACCGCCGTCTTGCTCTCGAACGCCAGGAAGAAGTCCTGCAGCGTGTCCTTGTCGTTGAGCTGGTACTCGACGGAGATCCGCGCGGGGATCAGGTGGTCCCACCAGCTGAGGTCGCGCGGCCCGTACAGGTAGTCGCGCTTGAGACCAAAAGAGGCGACGGCACGGAAGCCACCGACGAATCCATCGGGGTCGTCCATCCTCATCTGCGCGACGTTGCGCTGCAAGATGAGGTCGTGCAGCCGCTTGTCGCGGTAGACGGAGGCGATGCCCCCGAGCTCGAGGAAGAACCGCGTCCACTCCTTGGTGTAGTAGGCCCCGCCGACGATCGCGCGGAGCCCGGGCTCCACCACGTCGACCTCGACGCCCAGCTCGAGGTAGCGGAACAGGCGATGCCCCCGCAGGAACAGGTTGTTCTGGTCGGCGACGCCGATGTGCGTGAAGCCGGCGGCGATGTTGTTGACCTGCGAGAAGTTCACCCAGTCGTCCTCGATGCCCACGAAGCGGCCGAGGCGCGACACCTGGGCATTGAAGTACTCGTCGAACGCAGCGCTCGGGAGGGTGTTCACCGCGACCGACCAGCGCGGCAGGAGCAGCGACGCGAACGGCTTGGCGACCGCCTCGATCCGTGCGACCTGCACGTTGTTCTCGAACACCGTCTGCTCACCCTGCTCGAAGGCGCCGGCGTGCAGGAGCAGGAGATCGCGGTAGCCGATTCCGACTCCGCCGAGGAAGTCGCTGACCTGCAGGCCCTCCTTGGTCTGCTGCCGGTCGGACAGGATGTAGCTCTGCGTCCCGGCGCCGAAGAACGAGAGCTGGATGTCGCCGAAGCTGGGTCCGGGCACGAAGCCGCTGGCGCCGAAGCGGTTGAGCGAGACCTCCACGCCCGGCGCCATGATCCCTGCCGGATAGAGGACATAGCCGCCGTTCTGGATGAGGTGCGCGTCAAGCAGGAAGTACAGATCGGGCGACAACCGCGCCAGGTAGTCGGTGTCCCCGATCGTGCGGGCGTACTCGCGGGCGATCCCGTTCGACGCCTGTGCCGCCCGCACGAAGTCCGCCTGGGACTGCAGCTGCGCCTGGGCCGGCGTCGCGAGCAGCGCAACCGATGCGGCCACGAGCACGCCTGCTCGATTCATTCGCATTCCCGCATCATAAGATGGCCCAGGCCTCTCATCCGCCTGTATTGACGGCCACCATCGGGTGCTTACCTTGAGACCCGTATGGCACGGCTCGACAAGCTCACGGTCAAGGCGCGCGAGGCCCTGGTGGAAGCCCAAGAGCTCGCCGGCCAGCACGGAAACCAGGAGATCCAGCCCGAGCACCTGCTCCTTTCGCTCGTGCGGCAGGAAAGCGGTATCGCCGGCTCGATCCTGCGCCGGCTGGGCGCGGATCCCGAGGCGCTGGCCCGGGACCTGGCCACGGAGGTCGACCGCTTGCCCAAGGTGGGCGGCGCGGTGGACCTGTATCTCGGCCGCCGCGGCAAGGACTTGCTGGACGCCGCCGGCAAGGAAGCCGAGCGCTTCAAGGACGAGTACATCTCGTCCGAGCACTTTCTCCTCGCCGCCGCCCGCAAGGACCTCGGCCCGGCATCGAAGCTGCTCGCGCAGCACGGCGTGGCCCACGATCGACTGCTGCAGGCGCTCACGGAGGTTCGCGGCTCGCAGCGCGTGACCGACGAGAACCCCGAGGCCAAGTACGAGGCGCTCGCGCGCTACACGCGCGACCTGACCGGCGAGGCCCGAAAGGGCAAGATCGATCCGGTCATCGGACGTGACGAGGAGATCCGCCGGTCGCTGCAGATCCTGGCGCGCCGCACCAAGAACAACCCGGTGCTGGTGGGCGAGGCCGGCGTCGGCAAGACCGCCATCGTCGAGGGCATCGCCCAGCGGATCGCGTCGGGTGACGTGCCGGAGTCTCTGCGCGAGCAGCAGCTTTTGCAGCTCGACCTTGGCCTCCTGGTCGCGGGCACCAAGTACCGCGGCGAATTCGAGGACCGGCTCAAGGCGGTCCTCAAGGAGATCGCCGCGGCGGAGGGGCGCGTCATCCTCTTCATCGACGAGCTGCACACGCTCGTCGGCGCAGGCGCGGCCGAGGGCGCGCAGGACGCGGCCAACATGCTCAAACCGGCGCTCGCGCGCGGTGAGCTGCGCTGCGTCGGCGCCACCACGCTCGACGAGTTCAGAAAGCACATCGAGAAGGACAAGGCGCTCGAGCGCCGCTTCCAGCCGGTGTTCGTGAGCGAGCCTTCGGTCGAGGACACGATCGGCATCCTGCGCGGCATCAAGGAGAAGTACGAGGTCCACCACGGCATCCAGATCCGGGACGCCGCGCTGGTGGCTGCCGCGCGGCTCTCCGATCGCTACATCTCCGGCAGACAGCTGCCCGACAAGGCCATCGACCTGGTCGACGAGGCGGCGAGCCGCCTCAAGATGGAGATCGAGTCGCTGCCGACGCCGATCGACCACGTCGAGCGGAAGGTGGTGTCGCTCGAGATCGAGCGACACTCGCTCTCGAAGGAGGTGTCTCGCTTGCTGCCTGCAGCCGCGGTGGACAAGGCCTCGAAGGCGCGCATCGCCGAGGTCGAGCGCGAGATCGCGGAGCTCAAGGAGCAGTCGAGCGCGATGCGTGCGCGCTGGAACGAGGAGAAGGCCGGGATCGAGGGCCTGCGCAGGGTGCAGGAGGAGATCGACAAGGCCAAGACAGAGACGGAGCTCGCGACCCGGCGCGGCGACCTCAACCGCGCGGCGGAGCTGCGCTATGGCACGCTGCCAGCGCTCGAGAAGCGCCTCGCCGAGGAGAGCGCGAAGCTCGGCGCGGCCAAGAAGGAGGGCCTCTCCTTCTTGCGCGAGGAGGTGACCGAGGAGGACATCGCCGGCATCGTCGCGCGCTGGACCGGCGTGCCCGTCGAGCGCCTGGTCGAGGCGGAGACGGCCAAGCTGCTGCAGATGGAGGAGCGGCTGCGCTCCCGCGTCGTGGGACAGGACGCGGCGGTCGAGGCGGTTGCGAATGCGGTGCGGCGCGCGCGCGCCGGGCTCAAGGACCCGAACCGGCCGATCGGCTCGTTCATCTTCCTCGGGCCGACCGGCGTCGGCAAGACCGAGCTCGCGCGGGCGCTGGCCGAGTTCCTGTTCGACGACGAGACCCACATGGTGCGCATCGACATGTCCGAGTACATGGAGAAGCATGCGGTGGCGCGCCTCATCGGGGCGCCCCCGGGCTACGTGGGCTACGACGAGGGCGGCCAGCTCACGGACGCGGTGCGGCGCCGGCCCTACTCGGTCGTGCTGTTCGACGAGATCGAGAAGGCGCACCAGGACGTGTTCGGCGTGCTGCTGCAGATCCTCGACGATGGGCGGCTCACCGACAGCCACGGCCGCGTGGTCGACTTCAAGAACACGGTCGTGCTCATGACCTCGAACGTGGGCTCGGAGCGCCTCTTGCACGTGCGCAACCCCGAGGCAGCGCGCGAGGAGGCCCTGGAGGCGCTGCGCAAGCAGTTCCGACCGGAGTTCCTGAACCGCGTGGACGACATCGTGGTCTTCCGCCCGCTCGCGCGCGAGCAGATCGACCACATCCTCACCATCCAGATGGCACGGTTCGACAAGCTGCTCGCGCAGCGCGGGCTCAAGCTCGAGCTCGACGCGTCGGCCAGAGAGCTGCTCGGCGCCGAGGGCTTCGACCCGATCTACGGCGCGCGTCCGCTCAAGCGCGCCATCCAGCGCCTCGTGCTGGACCCGCTATCGAGGCGCCTCATCGCGGGCGAGCTGCAGACGGGCGACGTGGTCCGCGTGGAGCGCGACGGCGCCGTGCTGGCGTTCCGGCGCGGCGCGGTGAAGGCGGCGTGAGCCAGTAGTCCTCCTTCGGTGCGCGAAACGGGGCTAAGCTCATGCGGTACACCGTGACCGATCACTACAAGACGCTCGGCGTGGCGGAGGACGCGTCCGCCGAGGACATCAAGAAGGCGTATCGCCGCCTGGCCAAGAAGTATCACCCGGACGCCACTGGCAACGACTCCGCGAAGGCGGAGAAGTTCAAGGAGATCTCGGAGGCCTACACCGTCCTGTCGGACGACAAGACGCGGGGCGAGTACGATCGTCAGAGGCGGAATCCCTTCCACCACATGGGCGGAGGCGGTGGCGCGGGCACGGACACGGATGGCTTCGACGCGCTGCGCGACCTGTTCTCGAGGCGCGGCCGGGCCGGCGCGGGCGGAGCGCGCGGCGGCGGCGCCCCGCAGGAGGGGACCGAGGGCTTCGGCTTCGGCGACATCTTCGGCGACGTCTTCGGCGGGCGTGGCGGCGCCAAGAAGCCCATCCCCGACACGGCGCTCGCGGTCGAGCTCTCGTTCGAGGAGGCGGCGCTCGGCACGACGCTGCCGCTGTCCTTCCGCGTCGAGAACGAGGCGCGCAGCATCAAGGCGCGCATCCCCCCCGGGGCCGCCGATGGCACGCGGCTGCGCCTGTCGGGTCAGGGCGCCAAGCGAGGCCAGCAGGTCGGCGACCTGGTCCTCGAGATCAAGGTGCGCGCGCACGCGCACTTCAAGCGCGACGCGCAGGACATCCACCTCATCTGCCCCATCACGATCGACGAGGGCGTGCTCGGCGCGAAGATCGAGGTGCCGACGCTGGAGGGGCGCGCGACCGTCAACGTACCGCCGGGCACCTCGAGCGGCCTCAAGCTGCGGCTGCGCGGCAAGGGCATCGCCAAGCCCGACGGCACGCGCGGCGACCAGTACGTCGAGCTGCAGATCGTGGTGCCAAAGGGCCTGCCGGAGCGCGCGCGCCGCCTGGTGGAGGAGCTGCGCACGATCGCGCCGTACAACCCCCGCGACTTCTAGAGGATGTAGCGGCTGAGGTCCTCGTCCTTGACCACGTCGTCGAGGCGCTGCCGCACGTACTCCTCGGAGATCGTCACCTGCTGCCCGCGGATCTCGGGCGCGGTGAACGACAGCTCGTCGAGCAGGCGCTCCATCACCGTGTGCAGGCGGCGGGCGCCGATGTTCTCGGCGCGCGCATTCACGAGCGCCGCGATGCGCGCGATCTCGGCGATCGCCCCAGCCGAGAACTGCACGCCCACGCCCTCGGTCGCGAGCAGCTCGGTGTACTGCCGCACCAGCGAGTTCTCGGGCTCGGACAGGATGCGCACGAAGTCACCCTCCGCGAGCGCCTCGAGCTCCACGCGAATCGGAAAGCGCCCCTGCATCTCGGGGATGAGGTCAGAGGGCTTGGACACGTGGAAGGCGCCGGCGGCGATGAAGAGCACGTGGTCGGTGCGCACCGGCCCGTACTTGGTGGTCACGGTCGAACCCTCGACGATCGGCAAGAGGTCCCGTTGCACGCCCTCGCGCGACACGTCGGGGCCCTGCCCTCCCCGACCACCCGCCACCTTGTCGATCTCGTCGATGAAGACGATGCCGGCGTTCTCCGCGCGCAGCACGGCCTCGCGCACGACCTTGTCCATGTCGATGAGCTTGCCCGCCTCCTGATCGACCAGGATCGACAGCGCCTCGGGCACCTTGGCGCGGCGCTTCTTGGTCTTGCGCATGCCCGGCATCATGTCGCGCAGGTTGACCATCATCTCCTCGAGGCCTTGCCCCGAGAACACGTTCATCATCGCGGTGGTGTCGTCGGCGGTCTCGACCTCGACCTCGCGATCGTCGAGCTTGCCCTCCCGGAGCAGCGCACGCAGCCGCTCGCGCGTGCCGCTCGTCGAGTCCTCCGCGCGCGCGTCACTCGGGCGCGCCGGCGGGAACAGGAGGTCGAGCAGGCGCTCATCTGCGCCCTCGCGCGCCCGCGCCTTGACCTTGATCTGCTCTTCGTCCTTGACCAGCTTGATCGCGACCTCGGCGAGGTCACGGACGATCGAGTCCACGTCGCGCCCGACGTAGCCGACCTCGGTGAACTTCGAGGCCTCCACCTTGAGGAACGGCGCGGCCGATAGCTTCGCGAGCCGCCGCGCGATCTCCGTCTTGCCGACGCCGGTGGGGCCGATCATGATGATGTTCTTCGGCGCGATCTCGTCGCGAAGGTGCTCGGGCACCTGCAGGCGACGCCAGCGGTTCCGGAGCGCGATCGCGACGGCGCGCTTGGCGGCGCGCTGCCCGACGATGTAACGGTCGAGCTCCTCGACGATCGCGCGCGGCGTCAGGGCCCCGGCGCAGTTGGGACGGACCAGCTCGCTCACGTCAGAGCTCCTCGATCGATATCTGCATGTTGGTGTAGATACATATCTCACCCGCGATGCGCAGCGCCCGCTCCGTGATCTCGCGCGCCGGAAGCGCCGTCGCCTCGAGGAGCGCGCGCCCTGCGGCGAGCGCGTAGGGCCCGCCCGAGCCGATCGCCGCCACGCCGCCATCGCCCACCGGATCGGGCTCGATCACGTCGCCGGTGCCCGACAGCAGGAACGTGCGCTCGCGATCTGCGACCAGCAGCAGGGCCTCGTACCGCCGCAGGATCCGATCCGTGCGCCAGTCCTTGGCCAGCTCGACCGCGGCGCGCGGGAGGTTGCCGTTCCACTCCTTGAGCTTGGCCTCGAAGCGCTCGAGCAGCGCGACGCCGTCGGCCGCCGATCCCGCGAAGCCGGCCAGCACCTGGCCGTCGCGCAGGCGGCGGACTTTTCTTGCGCCGTGCTTCATCACGGTCTGACCGAGCGTCACCTGACCGTCGGAGCCGATCGCGACCTTGTCACCGCGCCGCACGGCGACGACCGTGGTCGCGTGCATCGTCTGCCCTTCATTCGTCTTCATCGTGAGCCCTCGGGTGCGCCTTGTCGTACACGTCCATCAGGTGGGCCAGCGACACGTGCGTGTAACGCTGCGTGGTGCGGGCGCTGGCGTGCCCGAGCATCTCCTGGATCGCGCGCAGATCAGCGCCCTCGTCGAGCAGGTGCGTCGCGAACGAGTGCCGGAGCGCGTGCGGGCTCGCGTCGTGCCGGCTCGCCTGCGGAAGATAGTGCGCGAGGATCCGCGCCACCGACCGCACCGTGAGCCGCCCGCCGCGCACGTTGAGCAGCAGCGCCCGCTCGTCCTGGCCGCGCGCGCCGCGCTTCGGCCGCAGCTCGCTCCGCCGCAAGAGGTAGCCGTCCAGCGCACAGAGGGCGGCCACCGACACGGGCACGAGGCGCGCCTTGTCACCCTTGCCGTGGCGGACGCGCACGAGGGCCCCCTCCCGGTCGCGCTCGACGTCGCCGAGATCGAGCGCCACCAGCTCCGACACGCGCACCCCCGAGCCGTAGAGCAGCTCGAGCAGCGTGCGATCCCGCCACGCCACGGGCGCCGCCCGCGTCGCATCGGCGGCGGGGGCGTCGCACAGGCGCGAGGCATCCTCCACCGGCAGGAACCGCGGCTGGAGCTGCGTCTTCCTGGGCGAGCGCAGGAGCTTGGCGGGGTTGTCGGCGATGAGGCGTTCCTTGCGCAGGAACTCGAGGAACGCCCGCACCGACGACAGCTTGCGACTTATCGACGAGGCCTGATTGTCCCCGAACAGCGACGCCAGCCACCCGCGCAGCATGGGCACGTCGAGCTCCCGTGGCACCGGCGCTCGCCCGAGCCGCGCCGTGCAGAACGTCACCAGCGCGCGGACGTCGGCGCCGTAGGCCCGCACCGTGTGCCGCGACGCCCTGCGCTGCCGCTGCAGGTACGCACAGAAGGCCTCCACCAACGGCTCCACCCCCGGAGTCTATAGCGGTTCCCCGGGGTGTCGAAGTTGGATGCAACTTCAGACTTCGGCCTTCGGGCCCCGGAGGGATGCGAGGAGAGCCTGGAGTCCGCGAATCAGCTCGCGCTGCCCGATCTCACCCAACGCCTGGGCATGCTGCCCCGATGCCGAGCTGCTCGTGGCGCGGCACAGAACCTCCGACGCTGAGCCCAGCGCGAAGCCCGCAGTCCCAAGCCTGCAGTCTACTCCTAGCTCCAGACAGGAGCGGGCGTCGCGCTCGCGATGGTGCCACAATTGCAAAGTCTGCTTTGCACGTCAGGGCGGAGGAATGCCATGAGGGTCTTGGACTGCATGGAGAGTGGCGGCATCACGACCGTGCAAGAGGAGGACGATCTCAAGCTGGCGGCGCAGATCCTCCTGTGGCACGGCGCGCGACACCTTCCGGTTCTGCGCAATGGCCGTGTGGTGGGCGTGCTGACCGAGCGCGATCTGCTCGCCAGGCAGGCTGCGCTCGGCAAGCGCGCCGCGGGAAGGCTTTCGGTCGGAGAAGCGATGAGCAAGCCGCCGCTCTTGGCCACTACCGACGAGGCGCTCTCGGCCGCGGCCCAGCGGATGTTGGAGAATCGCGTGGGCTGCCTGCCGGTGGTCGATCACGGTGCGCTGGTCGGCATGCTGACCCGCAGCGACCTCCTGCGCGCGATCGCCGAGCCGCCTGAGCTGGACGCGGAGGCCAGCACCGTGGCCACACACCACCACGGTATGTAGCGCTCGTCAGCTGAGGCGGCGGATCCGCGCGAGCACAGCCTGCGCCGTGGTCGACAGGCCCTCGGCGTTCGCCGCGGCCTCGAGCGCGCGCTGTCGCAGGGTCGCCTCGAACGCCTCGATGCGACCGGCGGCGTCGAGGTCGTGCCAGGCCGGGTGCGCCCGGGCACGGCCGTCCGCGTCACGCTCCCGGTGCGCGCTCGTGACCGCCGCGATCAGACGCTCACGATCCTCGTCCTTCATCGGAGGCCCCCCAGCGCGATGCCGCGCTTCTCGAGGCAAGCCGCGAGCAACTTGCGCGCGCGGCTGAGGTTCTGCAGGAACGTGTTCTTCTGCATGCCGAGCTGCTCGGCGAGGACCTCGTCGGGCTCGCCGCCACCGCTGTCGATCCGCACCCCGAGCACGCGTGCGGGCTGCTTGGGCAGTCGTTCACGACACTCGGCGACGTGACGACGGAGCAGCGGATCAGGCGTCTCGGGCGTCGGGTCGTGCGCGGGCTCGGCGGCCTCTTCCAGCGGCGTGCTGCGCTGCCGGCGCGCCTCGTCGAGCGCGAGGTTCCTCGCGATGCGCAGGGCCATGCGAAAAAGGGCGTTCGGTCGGCCGTCGGGCTCGAGCCGCGGGGCCACCTGCCAGGTGCGCAGCAGCGACTCCTGGAGCACGGCCTCGGTGTCGACGCGGGTGGCGAAGCTGCGCAGGCTCTCGCGCAGGGGCCGTTCGGCGCCGGCGACCCAGCGCCCGAAGGCGTCCGGATCGCCGGCGGCGATGGCGGCGAGGAAGGAATCGAGGTCGATCATGCCCGCGGTGTCATCCGTCGATCACGATCACCACGGACGGTGAGAGGAAGAGCGTTCGCGGCTCGGCAGACGCGTCGAGCGCTGCCCGCAGGGCGAGCCGGACCCGCTGGCCCGCAGGGAAGCGCCCGGCGCGCGTGGTGAGTCGCTCGTCGAGCTCGGCGCGCACGGTGCCACCATCGGCGAGCGTGATGGTGACGGCGCCCGACGGCGCCCAGTCCAGCTCACCGTCGAGCTGGATCTCGACCACGATCCCCACGGCATCCCGGCGCACGATGCGTCCGTGCAGCGAGGGTCGCAGGGCGCCAGCCCGCGCGACCTCCTGCTTCTGCGTCGGCCGAGGTGGCGGAGCCCCCGGGGCCATCGCCCCCTCGTCCCTCAGCTCCGCCGCAGCCTCGAGCACCTCCTTCGCCTCGGCCGCCGACGCGTCGTCCGCGCCTGCCGCCCCACCCGACGGCGTCAGCGCGTCCACCACCCGGCGCACGATGCCGCCGAAAGCGCCCAGGCTCTTCGGTGCCGCTGCCGACGCGGCCAGCGGTGCAGCCATCGGCAGCGCCGCGGGCGCGAAGCCGGTGAGCGTCTGCGACAAGGCGCCCACCGGCGGTGCCGCCATCGGCGCGCGCAGGCCGAGGCCCTCCATGCTCATGCCGTACGGCAGCTCGTGCGGCATGCTGGCTCGTCGCACCGGCGACCGTGGGTCCACCGACGCCTGCTCGTCGATCGCGACCCACGAGGTGAGGCGGGTCGCGATCTGGAACGCCTTGCCGAGGCGCGTGATCTCGGCGTCTAGCTCGCCCGCGGGCTGCCCCGCCGCGCGCGCGGTCTCGAGATCTTCCACGCGCTCACGCGCGAAGCGCGTCGCGGCCGCCGGGCTGCCCTCGCCACAGGCGAGCGGCGGCACCGCGACGAACGCCTCCCAGGCGCCGCCGGGCACGCGTCCGCGCACGGTGATGGCGCCACCCTCGGGTCGCAGCCGCACGGCCACCTG
>JAHFDS010000676.1 GCA_023248855.1 Myxococcales bacterium | reverse complement strand
CGCAGATCCTCGGCGTGGGCCCGCGGGTGTTCCTGGTGTCGAAGGGCACGCCGGGCCTTTCGGTCACGCCGCAGCCCGCGATGGGGCTGCGCGCGGCGGGCCTCGGGCGACTGGTCCTCGGCGGCGCGTTCGTGCCCGACGAGGCGCTCCTCGGCGGCGAAGGGGCCTCGTTCGACGCACAGGCGCTCATCGATCGCGCCCGCGTCGCATGGGGCGCGATGGCCGTCGGCGGGGCGCGCGCCGTGCTCGACTACGTCGTCCCCTACTGCAACGAGCGCAAGGCGTTCGGCGAGCCCATCTCGCACCGCCAGGCGGTCGCCTTCCTGATCGCCGACCTGGCGATCGAGCTCGAGGGCATGCGCCTGCTCGTGCACCGCGCGGCGTCGCTGGCCGATCGTGGCCGGCCCATCACACGCGAGGCGGCGCTCGTGCGGCGGCAGTGCAGCGCCAAGGCGATGAAGGCCGGCACCGACGGCGTGCAGCTGCTCGGCGGCCACGGCTTCGTCAAGGAACATCCGGTCGAGCGCTGGTACCGAGATCTGCGCGCGGTCGGCGTGATGGAAGGAGCGCTGCTCGCATGATCGACCTCGAGATTCCGAGAAGGCTCCACGCGCTGCGAGAGCAGGCGCGGCTCGTCGCCGACAACGTGCTGCGGCCGATCTCGCGCAAGTACGACACGCTCGAGCACACCTACCCGAAGGAGCTCGACTTCCTCGCCGCGCTGCTCGACGGCATCGACGACGGCGGCGGCGGCGCGTCGGCCAAGAAGCTGAGCAGGGACAAGGACCAGCCCGGCGACAAGGACGAGCCCGGCGACAAGGACGAGCCCGGCGACAAGGACGAGCCCGGCGAGAAGCGCACGCGAAACGGCGCCAACCTGGCCGCGGTGCTCGGCATGATCGAGCTCGCGCGCGGCGACGTCGGGCTCGCGCTGACGATCCCCCGCCAGGGCCTCGGCAACGCGGCCCTCGCGGCGGTCGGCACCGCCGAGCAGAAGGCGGCGTTCGGCGACCACTGGATCGCGATGGCGATCACCGAGCCCGGCGCTGGCTCCGACTCGGCGGCGATCCGCGCGACCGCGCGCCTCGAGGGCGACGAGTGGGTGCTCGGCGGCGAGAAGATCTTCGTTACCTGCGGCGAGCGCGCCAGCGCGGTGGTCGTGTGGGCCTCGCTCGACCTGTCGCTCGGCCGCGCGGCGATCAAGGCGTTCTTGGTGCCGAAGGGCACGCCGGGCATGACGGTGGTCCGGCTCGATCACAAGCTCGGCATCCGCGCGTCCGACACGGCGACGATCGTGCTCGACGGCTGCCGCATCCCGAAGGCGAACATCCTCGGCAGCGCCGACATCGACACCAAGAAGGCCTTCGCCGGCGTCATGAAGACGTTCGACAACACACGGCCGGTGGTCGCCGCGATGGCGCTCGGCGTCGCGAGCGCCGCCCTCGAGCGGACGCGCGCGATCCTGCGCGAGAGCGGGGTCACGAGCGAGGCCACGTCGGCGGAGCTCGAGCGGCTCGAGGCCGAGCTCGAGGCCGCGCGGCTGCTGACGCTCAAGGCCGCGTGGATGGCCGATAACGGCATCCCGAACTCGACCGAGGCGTCGATGGCCAAGGCCAAGGCCGCGCGCGTGGGCAACGAGCTGACGCTGCGCTGCGTGGAGCTGGTCGGCCCGCGCGCCTACGACGAGGGCGAGCTGCTCGAGAAGTGGGCGCGCGACTCGAAGATCCTCGACCTCTTCGAGGGCACGCAGCAGATCCAGATGCTCGTCGTGGCCCGGAGCCTGCTCGGCAAGACGAGCGCGGAGCTGCGATGAGCGCGCTCGCGCACATCCCCGCGCCGCCGGCCGGGTTCGCCGGCATCGCGCGCTACGCGATCCGGCCGCGCGACAAGCGCGACTTCCACGGCGTCCTCGACGCCAGGCGCATCCTCGCCGGCATGGCGAGCCACGAGAGCGTCGTCACGCTGCGCGACGACGCCGATGCCGTCGTGCTCGAGACCGATCACCCGATGTTCAGCGGCCGGCTGCGCGAGCAGATCCGCTACGCGAGGACGGGCGCGGGCCTGGTCGCGGCGTCGCTGCTGCGCGAGGTCACCGACGAGTCCGGCGCGGTCGTGCGCCGGGAGACGGTCTCCGACTACCTCCACGAGCGGAGCGGCATGCCGCTCGAGCTCTACCCCGAGGTGACGCTGCCGTTCATCCTCGGCTGGCTGCCGCTCGACGGGCGCAAGAGCCTCTACGCGTGGATCAACGACCGGTTCGTCGCCAAGCTGTACGTCGAGCGCGACGGCAAGGAGACGCTCACGCTGCCCGTCGGCCGGCGCGAGACCACCCGCGTCATCATGTACCCCGACCTCAACGACTGGGTCGCGCTCGGCAGTGTGCTGACGCGCCTGGCCAAGCCGTTCATCCCGAAGTACCGGATGTGGTTCGACGCCGAGGCGCCGCACCGCCTCGTGCGCTTCGAGGGCCCGTACGGTCCGCCCGGCGCGCCCGAGATCCTGCTCGAGCTCACGGCGCTGGAGCCGGGGCCGGTGGCGCCGGCCGGTCAGGGCGCGCGCGCCGCGATCGCGACCGCGTCGGAGTAGCCGTCGAAGGGCGTCTCGCCCGCCACCGCGAACCGGCCGCCAGAGGCGGCGGTGTAGAGGCGGAAGGCCTGGATCTCGGCCTTGTGGACCAGACGATCGGCCGCGTCCGGACAGACGCCGGTGTACGTCGCGCCGAGCTGCTGGCCGATGCGCCCGGCGGCGATGCCCGGCCCGATCGTCGAGCAGCTTGCAGAGGCCAGCCGCCGTGCGGAGGCTCGGCGGCGCGGCGTCGGCGGGCGGAGCCGCGTCTCGGCCGGCCGGAAGCGCGTCGGGGCGTCGCGCATCGGGGACGCCGCCATCGGCCGCCAGGCC
>JAHFDS010000260.1 GCA_023248855.1 Myxococcales bacterium | reverse complement strand
GCCCGAAGGAGCCCGACGATCCGACGCCCACGTCCATCCACTACGACGCCGCCCAGAGCGTGCTCTACATCGGTGGAGCAGGCGCTTCTCGCATCTTTCGGGTACAGGTGGACCCGTGCCGCAAGGACGGCGATCCGGCAGCCTGGAAGCCCCTGGAGCCCATCGAGCTCGACGACGCCTGCGGCGTCTCGCGGCTGCGCATGTCTCCGCCGATCGACGGCCGCCCGTTCCTCTACGCGATCGCCCAGGATCGCACGGTTCGCGTGGTCGACCCCGCCGGGAAGCGTGAGTGCGAGACCAACCCGTCGCTTCGCGGCAGCGTCGATCGCGACGGACAGTACCACCCATTTCACACCGCGGACTTCCCGACCGACGTCGACCGACACTGCGTGCAGATCGGCCACTCCAAGCTGCCGCGCCGCGCGAGCGCCGCGACGCCGGGCATCGAGATCGGGCTCGGCAACGGCATCCCGATCGACGTGGCGTTCTCCACCAACGCCAGCGCGAACGCCTATGTCCCTGGCAAGAACCTGGTGGGCACGTTTGCGTACCTCATCACCTCCCTGCGCCAGCTGGTCGTCATCAACCTCCAGGTCGGCGGCAGTCTCGACGCCGCGACCCTTCAGGTGTCGCACATCATCGGCAACCGGAACGTCCCCATCCTCACGGGCGGCGGGGCAACGGACCCGAGCGCCGGTCCGGCGCACGTCGACGCCGAGCCGATCCGGTTCAGCAACAACGGTCTGCTGCAAGGTCCGGTGGCGATGACAGCGGCGGACCCGGGACCGATCCTGAGCTACCAGCCGCCAGCGAGCGGGAGCGAGCTCAAGGACTTCGGGGTCACCTTCCCGGATGAGTACGAGTCGCGCGCGGCGCGCTGGCACATCCGCTACGAGGACGAGATCCCGGGCAGCGGACGAACGACCGCGGTCGTCTCGGGCGGTACGACCGAGGCTGCGAGCCCGCGCCCCGCGGTCAAGATCGAGGACTCCACGGTCTACTTCTGCTCGCTTGGCCTGCAGCCCGGGGACGTGATCTCGATCGGCGCTTGCGCCAACGATGCGGGCTGCGGGCCCGGCGAGGTGTGCGAGCTCTCGCCGACCGCGGGCGACACCCACCCGGGCATCTGCCGGCCCAAGGGCGTGCCGATGCCGACCCAGTGCCTGGGCCTGCTCGGGGCCGATCGCCGGTTCGTCATCACGAGCGCGTACGGCGATCGCCTGCTCGCGGTTCCGTTGCCGCAGATCCTGCCCCGCGGCGGTGGCTGCGACACCGACGCCGATTGCCAGGTTCCGCCGAATGCCAAGGTGCTGCTCACGCAGATCGAGAACCAACCCGATCACTACGTGTGCAGGAAGGGCGTTCCCGGCTACGAAGAGAAGAGCCTGTGTGTGAAGAGATGTGACGCGGACAGCGATTGTCCTGATCGCACGGACAGGACGGGCGCGGGCAATCGCTTCGTGTGCGACTCCACGATCGCGGGCGGCACGTGCGTGAGCACGCGGTTGCCGGAGATCGATCTCAGCGAGTGCTTCGCCACGCTGACGTTCTATCGGCTGTTTTCGGGCGGCAGCCTCGTGTTCCGGCAGGAGAACGGCAGGTACCTCCATCGCGTCATCGAGAAGCGCGACGGGACGAGGCAGTGCGTCAAGGACGACCAGCTCGATCCCCAGAGCCAGCGCCTCCTCGAGAGCCGGATCGTGCTCGCCGACCTCAAGCCGTGCGCCGGGTCGCCCCCCGGAGTGCCGTGCCTGAGCGGCAGCGCGACCGACCCGACGCTGTTCGAGAACCTGGTGGCCCGCTTCAAGCTGACCGGCCTTGACCAGCCTTTCGAGCCGCCGTTCGAGATCTCCTTCACCGTCAGCGGCGGGTACAGCCCCCTCATCGGCACGACCAATGTCGCCATTCCGGCGGCGATGAGCACCCTCGATGGCAGCGTGTTCGTGGTGGATGCCGGCAACAACGAGGTGGGTGGGACGCCCTACCTGCGCGGTCAGGTCATCGTCTTCGATGCGCTGACGCTCCAGCCCAATCAGAGCTTCCTCGTGCAGTAGCCGCCGGCCGCCGCGCGCGGCGCCGCCGGAAAGTTGAACCCACCGATCACATGAGGAACACTCAAGGACCGATGTCCCTGCGCGACCGTGTGCGGACCGAGCTCGCCGCCGCCCTCGAGGCGTGCCGGGCCGAGGGTCTGTTCTCGGGGGAGCTGCCGGAGGTCGCGCTCGAGCGGCCCAGGCGCCCCGAGCACGGCGACCTGGCCACCAACGTGGCGCTCACGCTGTCCAAGCGCGCCGGCAAGCCGCCCCGCGCGGTCGCCGAGGCGCTGGCCCGGGCGCTCTCCGCCTCGAAGCTGCTCACGGGCGTCGAGATCGCGGGTCCGGGCTTCTTGAACCTCCGCATCGCGCCCGCCGAGCTGGTGGGGTTGGTCTCGCAGATCCGCAGGGCAGGGCGCGAATACGGCCGCGGCGCGCCCCAGGGGGGCCCGCGCATCCTGCTCGAGTTCGTGTCGGCGAATCCAACCGGCCCCGTGCACCTCGCGCACGGCCGCCACGCGGCGCTCGGGGACGCGCTCGCGCGGCTGCTCGCGTTCGCGGGCTACGATCTCGAGCGCGAGTTCTACGTCAACGACTGGGGCAACCAGACCCGGAACCTGGCGCGCTCGATGTGGGCGCGCTACATGGAGGCACGCGGCCAGAGCGTGCCGTTCCCCGAGGACGGCTACCACGGCGACTACATCCGAGACGCCGGCAAGGCGCTGGCCGAGGAGGTCGGCGCCAGGTACGAGGCGGCTCTCGAGCCCGAGAACCTCGACGAGATCCGCGACTGGGCGCTCTCGCGGTTCCTCGCGTGGATCAAGGCCACGCTCGCGCGGTTCGAGGTGCGCTTCGACCAGTTCAGGTCGGAGGCGGAGCTGCATCATTCGGGCAAGGTGCGGGAGCTGCTGGCCGCGCTCATCGCCGGTGGGCACACCTACGAGAAGGATGGCGCGCGCTGGCTCAAGGCGATCGAGCTCGCGGGTGACGAGCGCGATCGCGTGATCGAGAAGAGCGACGGCACCTTGCCCTACGTCCTGGCCGACATCGCCTATCACCTCGACAAGCTCGAGCGTGGGTTCGGGCGCGTCATCGACATCTGGGGCGCGGACCACCACGGTCACATCCCCGGGATCCGCGCGGGCCTGCGCGCCGCCGGGCGGGACCCCGCGGGGTTCGAGGTGCTGCTCGTGCAGATGGTCAAGCTCCTGCGCGACGGCGAGGAGATCAAGATGTCGAAGCGAGCGGGGCAGCTCATCACGCTCGACGAGATCCTCGACGAGGTGGGCAAGGACGCCACGCGCTGGTTTTTCCTGTCTCGTCGCCACGACGCGTCGATCGACTTCGACCTCGAGCTCGCGAAGAAGCAGACCTTCGACAACCCCGTCTACTACGTGCAGTACGGGCACGCGCGATGCTGTGCGATCCTCCGCCGCGCGTTCCAGCTCGAGCCGTCGCTCGAGGGGCGCATGGCCGGACCGGCCGATCTCTCGAGGCTCGCGCTAGAGGACGAGCTCGCGATCGTGCGCCGTATGGCCGACTTTCCCGAGGACGTCGCGGACGCCGCGCGGGCGCTCGAACCGCACCGGATGGTCTTCTTCGCGTACGAGCTGGCGCAGTCGTTCCAGAGCTACTTCACGCGCCTGCAGAAGGTGCACGGCGACACCATCCTGCCGCAGGAGCGCCATCGCACGGGAGACTGGCGGGCGAGCTGGGACTGGGACAAGACGCTGGCGCGGCTGCAATGGGTCGAGGCGATTCGCATGACGCTGGCGAATGCGCTCGCGATCGTGGGGATCAGCGCGCCGGACCGGATGGATCCGCCGGCGAGCACCGAAGGGATCCCCGAGGAGACGTGAACGTCGGCGGGACCTCGAGACGGCCGCGCGACAGCAGTGGGAACAAGGACAGGTGCCGATGATGGACGAGCGACTCTCACGCGACATCGATCGGTGGCGGGACAAGGTCGAGCTGTCGCTCGATGGCCGGCAGATCTTCTTCCTGTTCTTCGGCAGCGCGCTGGCGCTGTGTCTCGTGTTCGTGCTCGGCGTGATGGTCGGGCAGCGGCTCGAGGCGCGCACGCGAGCGGAGGCGGCGGCGGCCAAGGCCGATCCGCTGGCCTTGCTCGACCAGCTCGACGAAGCGGCGGACGACGGCGCCGACAAGGGCGCGTTGCCGTCGCGCAAGGAGGAGCTGTCGGGGCCGGGCGCCGGCAAGGGCGGGAAGGCCCAGCCGGCGGCCAAGGCGGCGGAGGTCAAGCCTGCGGAGCCACCCAAGGTCGAAGGCAAGCCGGCCGGGCCGGCGAAGCCCGAGGCCCCGCGGCCGCCCAAGCCGGAGGCGGCGCCCGTACCTGCGATGGTCCCGGCTGCGGCGAGACCGGAGGGGAAGGCGGAAGCGCCCCAGGCCGGGACGGCGCCAAAGGCGATCGAGGCGCCGAGGCCACTGGAGAAGAAGGCGGAGCCGGCCATCGTATCTGCCAAGGCGAATGAGCTCAAGGCCGAGAAGGCGGACAAGGCGGACGCGGGCGACAAGGCCCCTGGCAAGGACGGAAAGGGCAAGTACACGCTGCAGCTCTCCTCCTTCCCGGAGAAGGCGGAGGCCGAGGTCTTTGCCAGGAAGTTCGACGGGTCGGGAATGAAGGTGTCGATCGCGTCGGTCAGCTTGCCGGGCAAGGGCACGTGGTGGCGCGTGCGCGCGGGCGTGTTCGCGAGCGAGAAGGCTGCGCTCGATGCCAAGGTCGCGATCGAGAAGAAGCACTCGGTGATCGCGTACGTCGCCAGGATGAGCCCCTGAAATAGATTCAGAGAGCGACGCCCAGGCGAGCGTTGAGCTTGTCGAGCGCCTCGCCGAGGCGAGACTCCGGGATCGAGACGCGCGTGGGCATGCCGCCTCCGAGTCCGAGCAGCGCCACGAAGTCGAGGCCGCTGTCGAACTGCGAGGCGATGGTGATCATGCCCGAGTCGCGCACCACCGACACCGGCGCCAGCCGTTGTCCGGCCAGGAGCAGCTCGGTCTTGTCGTAGGCCTGCTTGCGCTCGCCGGCGTCGACGAACGCGACACGACCGCGGAGCTCGTAGCGACCGGCCAGGCGGCGTGTCTCGGCGGACATCTGGTCGAACTGACGTGCGGCGCGATCGATCGCCTCATGCACGACCTCGTCGCGACAGCCGCCGGCCAGGTAGCGCACCACCGCGTGCTTGAGCGCGTCGTCGCGGAAACGGGCCCGTAGCGCGCGGTCGATGAGGTCGCCGGTGGGCCCGGGCGCGCCGGTGCGCGTGTCGACGGCGCGCGCGTCGTCGTCGGCTCCCCGGTAGGGCTCGGTGCCGCCGCGGATCCACTTGGCGGTGGCGTACAGGCCGTCGAGATCGACGTGCGCGAAGATGGCGTCGATCGGGCCGGTGCGCTCGACCAGGTCGGGCGTCACCATCTCGGGGCACGCGCCGTGCTGGGCCTTGGTGGCGAGCACGAAGCGCGGGTCGTCGGCGAACTGGCGGTGGCGGTCGTGATCGTGGTGGTCGACCCAGGCGGCGAGGCGCCCGCCCAGGCCGCGGATGAAGGGGCCGGTCACCTCCTCGAACGGCGTCCCCATCCCGTCCGCCGCGAAGGCGATGTCGAGCACCACCACGCGCCCCGGGAGCGTCTCGGGGCCCGGCAGCTGGCGGGGTGTCCCGAAGGCAAGGTGCGGCAGGTGGATCACCGATGGAGCATGACACAGGGCGGCTCGATGCGGCTTTCGTGTGGCCCCGTGCGAGCCGCGTTACGATGGGGGCAGGATGCCGACGTATCTTCTCCGATACCACGGCACGGACATCAGGCTGCCCGAGGATCGCGTCGTCGTCATCGGGCGCCAGTCCGATTGTGACGTCGTCGTCAACGACCCCGCGGCGTCGCGCCGCCACCTCACGCTCAAGGTCGAGCCGGAGGGGGTCTGGCTCGAGGATCTCGGCAGCCAGAACGGCACGTGGCTCAACGGGCAGCGCGTGGCGAAGCCCGTGTGCCTCAAGACCGGCGACTGGTTTCGCATCGGCCGCGACGAATTCACGGTGCGGGTGATCTGGGTGCGAACGCGCGGGACGATCACGAGCGAGGAGGGGATCCCGCTGCCCAAGGAGCCGGCGACGGCCACCCAGCGCGTGAAGGCGAGCGACGAGTTTGGCTCTGACGCGACGCAGACCGCAGCCGTGGCTCCACCCCCGAGCCGGCGCCAGGGTGCGCAAACGCTCGTGATGGAAGCCGGCGGCAGCATCGATCCCGTGTTGTCGGTGGTGCGGTCATGCAAGAACGCCTTGACCGATGCGGGCCTGCCGATGCTCGATCGCTTCAGCGGCGTCCTGCACCTTCTGCAGGCACTGGTGGACATGCGCGCCGAGCGGGAGGCGTGCGAGCTGCTCGGCGAGGCGCTCGATCTGCTGTCAGGGAGCCAGACGGCCGGGTTTCTGCCGCCGCTCGTGGCCGCGCGCGCACAAGCGTTGCTCGGTCGCTGGTGGATGCAGGTCGGGTCCGAGCCCGCCTGGAGGGCCCGCGCCGAGGCCCTGCGTCGTGCCGAGAAGCTCTGACGCTAGTGCTGCCCGGCAGAATTGGAGAATAGTTGGACCACTCTGGCCCGAGTGAAAAACAGGAGGCGCAGCACTCGCGCACGCGAAGCGTGCGCAAGACAAGCACCTAGTGCCGCTCGGCGAGCTCCGAGGGCTCAGGGGAAGCTCGGGCAGCACTAGGTGTTTCGTTGGCTCGCGCTCCGCGCTCGCGAGTGCCGCGGCCATCGGCGTCAGCTCTTTTTCTGCTGGGCCGAGATCGTCAGCATTCTTGCCGAGCGGCCCTAGCCGGGGGCCAGCTCGCGCACCCAGGCGGCGCGCTTTCGCATGTCCTCGTCTGTGTCCAGCGAGAAGCTGTGCGCATGGCCGAGCTCGCGCACGAGCCCCTCGATGGTCGCCGCGTGCTCCCGGACCCGCTCTCGAGAGGCCATCGACACGCGCTCGAAGAAGCCCACGACCACCGATTGTGTGTCCGGATCGTGCTCCCAGAAGCCGACCACCCGCCCCTCGGCGACCACCGGTCGGTGCGACAGGTGCCTGGCTTCGCCCAGGCGCGAGCGCGTGTTCGAGCCCCACGACGGCACCTCCATTCCGTGGAACTGCGGAGCCACCAGGGCCGCGGGTCGTCCGTGCAGGGCCAGCAAGTTGTCCTCGAAGCCGAGCAGCGCCACGGTGCGTTGCATCCCGGTCTCGCGCTCGACCAGGGCATCGACGTCGCGCAGCGCGTGGTGCACGGCCGCGAGGCCCTCCACGCGGACGGCCACGGTGTCGAGGTGGTCGACAGCCAGCTGGGCGTCCCGAAGCGAGACGCCCGCCCAGTCGGCGAAGTTTCGGACCGTGCCGAGCCCGGCCGCGCGGAAATACCCCTCGGCCAGCCGGCGCAGGGCCTGCTCCACGCTGGGCTTTTCGATCGCGCGGGCGCCGATGAGTCGCCAGCGATAGCGCTCGTTGTCGAGGCGGTGTTGCTCTGGCGAGCGCTCGATCCGTCCGTCCATCTCGAGTCGCCGCAGCGCCGCTGGCAGCGGGGACGAGATGCCGATCTTGCGGCCTTGCTCGCCCAGGCTGCGCACGCTGCCTTCTGGCAGCGCCTTTCTGAGCTCGTCCGTGGTCAGCGGGCTCGCAGCAAGGGCCTGGGCCACGCGTGCCCCGAGCGCCTCGACTTCGCCGGGCTGGATTCCGGCTCGCTCGTGCTCTCGCGCGGCGCGCCCCGACGACAGCGAGTCCGCGAGCACCAGGCACGCCGCCACGTCGCGCGCGGGGACGAGATACATGCACCCGCGCGCCGCCGGCACCACACACGCGGCGCGGCTCTCCACCGCCGCATGCACGGCACCCGGTGTGATCTCCGCGTCTCGCGCGCAGAGCGCCAGGTAGGCTTCGATCCCGCCGAGCGTGCGCACGAGCCCCGCCTGCTCGAGCACGCCACCCACACCGCCTAGCGAGCGATCGAGCCCCTGCGCCGCGATCGCCACTGCACGCGCCTGCTCGATCGTGAAGACCAAGTCCGCCATCGGCTCCTCCTCGGAGGCTACAGGCTACGGCTTCTTTCCCAAGAAAGACCGACCGCGATTCGTGGCATCCTAGAATTTCACTGCGAGCGACATTCGCAGCACCTGCGCGGTACCGGTGGGCGTGTAGCTGGGCAGCTTGAACAGATCGTGCGGGTGATCGAGGGCGCCCATCGGTACGAAGAATCCGTACTGGAAGCCCGCGAAGAAGCCCTCGTCCTGATTCTTGTAGCCGAGCGAGAAGTCCATCTCGAGGCCGTAGTTTCGTGCGTTGCCCGGGGTCGACACCGGGATCTGTGCCATCGAGTGGATGAGATCCGCGCGGAAGCCAAAGCGCGGGACGAAATCGTACGCCACCCAGGGCTTCCAGTAGATGGCGTTCGTGACCTGCCCCATGATCTCGCGCCAGAAGATGAGGTCGACCCGGTAGTCGGGATCGAAGCGGAAGTTCGTGACGGTGCGGTCGCCCTCGGGCTGGATGGCCAGGCTGCCGAAGCGCTGGTTGATCGAGCCATCGCCCGGCTCCGCCTGATCGCCAGTCGCCAGGCCCATCTCGAGCCCCAGCCGCAGGCTGTCGTTGAGGAAGCGGAACTCGGCCTTGCCGACCGCGCCCAGCTGCAGGAGGCGCACATCGCGCTTCGAGCTGGTCAGCTCCTGGGTGCTGCCGATGCGGCCACCGATGCCCGCCACCTCGGCCTCGAAGCGGAACTTGCGCAGGGCCAGCTTGAGCCAGAGGTCCGGGATGAGGGCCCAGGCCTGGCGGTTGACGAGCTGGCTCTCGTTCGCGGCGTCTGCCGCGTTCTGGCCGAGGTGGTAATTGATGATCTCGGCCTCCTGGCTGCGGTACGCCAGGTAGATGCCGTAATTGAGCGCCTGACCTTGCTCCGCCAGCGTGGACTCCAGCTCCTCGGGCTTCTGCAGGCGGCCGCCGCCGAAGATGAACTGGTTGACGTCGTCGCGCTTGGTCGCGTTCCAGGGCTGGCCCTGGTACTGGTTGAGCCCGATGTCGAGCGTCGCGCTGTTCGGACCCGTCGACGCCCAGTCCATGCCGGCAAAGGCCACGTACGGCGACTCGGGGCCGCCCGGGCGGCTCGCGAACATGATGCGGTCATTCGTGACGCCGTAGTTGCAGTCGAGGCAGTTGCCGTCGTTGACCAGCATGCCCGCGCCCCAGTGCGAGGCCATGCGGCCGAACGACACCTGTCCGAACGGCGTCTTGACCTCGGCCCAGGCACGCTTGGCCTGGATCGAGTCGGTCAGCGAGTTCCGCCCCGCCTGCGGCGGGACCTGCGTCCGAGCGAACGCTGACAGCGGCGCGTACTGCGGGTTCGAGGGCACTCCCATCGCGCCTGGGACGCCGTTGGTCCCGATGAAGTACCCGTCCGGTGTCGAGCCGAACACCAGGTTGTCGAAGACGTCGAGCTGCGCCTTGATCTTGATGTCCTCGCTGACGTTGACCACCGGCTCGAGCCTGAGCCGCATGTTGGTCGAGGACAGGTTCTCCTGGCATGGCGCGAAGGCCTGGTCGCCCGCAACCCGGTTGCACTCGAGCGACAGCGGAAACGGCGGCCTGACGCCCGTCGAGGCAGGCAGGTCGAGGTTGAAGTTGTGGAAGTAGTCGCTGCGCACGCGCAGGTAGCCGCCCAGCTGGAGGAAGCTCACGCGCCGCTCCTGCTGTCCGGGGTATTCCTTGTCGGTGCGCACGGCGCCGCGCCGCTCGGGCGCCTCCGGCGCCTGCTCGGCCGGGCCTTCCTCGGTCGATTTGGAATCACTCGGGCCAAAGCCGCCGCCCGGGCGCATCCCACCGGGCCGGCCGCCAGGGCCGCCCATCGGCTGCGCCAGGGCTTCCGCGGGGGCGAGCATGGCCAGCGCCGCGAGGGCGAACGCTGCTGCGGGCGCGGCCACGCGCGCTGGGGTCGGCGCGATTCCACGCGTCGCATTCCGTCGAGACATCGGGGCGCGACCTTAGTGCAAGTGGGAGCGGGATGCCAGCCTGCGTGCCCTGGCGATTTCTTGCCACGGATCAGGCAGGGGCTATAACCAAGCAGCATGCCGCAGCCGGTGCCAGCGCTCGAGGCCGTGCTGGCGCTCGCGTCCTCCAGCGTCGACGCGCATCGGGCCAACGCGGCCATCTGCGCCGAGCGCGCTGCCCAGGAGGCCGTCCACGGCAGGGCCGTGGTGTTCGAGGTGCTGGCCGGCGCCGAGGGGGATCTCGACTGGCTTTCGGGCACGGTGTTGCCGCGGCTGACCTACCACCTGAGGGCCAAGAAGCTGCGAGCGCCAAGAGCGCCCGGCGCGTTCGTCGCCCTCTTCGTGAAAGAGCGCCTGTATTTTCTCGACGCGCGGGCGCTCTACGACGCGGTGCGCGATCTGGCGGGCTGGAGCGAGGAGGAGCTCGCGACGCGCATCCGGCGCTGGGAGGAGACCCTCGAATGAGCCTTGCAGCGGATGCAGGGCAGCTGCTCTGGGTGGGATTCGACGGTCGGACGGTGCCCGAGGAGCTCGCGCGGCGTATCTCGGCTGGAGCCGTCGGCGGGGTGGTGCTGTTCGGGCGCAACCTGACCGGACGGCTCGAGGAGACGGCGGCGCTCTGCCGCGCGCTCCAGGATGCCGCCGGAGAGCTGCCGCTCGTCCTCGCGGTGGACCAGGAGGGCGGAAGGGTGCAGCGGCTCAAGCCGCCCTTCCTGGCGCTGCCGCCGATGGCCCGGCTCGGCGAGCTCGACGACGCTGAGCTGGCCCAGGCGGTGGGGCGGGCGCTCGGCACCGAGCTCGGCACGCTCGGCTTCAACGTCGACTTCGCGCCGGTGCTCGACGTGCACACGAACCCGAAGAACCCGGTCATCGGCGACCGCGCCTTCTCCACGACGCCCGGGGCCGTCGCGCGGCTGGGGGGGGCCTTTCTGCGCGGCCTCGAGTCGACGGGTGTGCTCGGCTGCGCCAAGCACTTCCCCGGTCATGGGGACACGGACACCGACTCGCACCTGGCGCTGCCGCGGGTCACACATTCGCTCGAGCGAATGCATGCGGTCGAGCTGGCGCCGTTTTCGGCCGCCATCTCGGCGGGCGCGTCGCTGGTCATGACCGCGCACGTCATCTTCGACGCGCTCGACCCGGGCGTGCCGGCGACGCTGTCCCCGCGGGTCGTGGGAGAGCTCCTTCGCAGCGAGCTGGGCTTTTCGGGCGTGTGCGTCTCGGACGACCTCGAGATGAAGGCGATCGCGGACCACTACGGCGTGCCGGAGGCGGGCGTTCGCGCGGTGCGCGCGGGCTGCGATGCGCTGCTGGTCTGTCGCAACGTGACCTGGCAGGTGGAGACGCACGAGGCGCTGGTGCGCCAG
>JAHFDS010000259.1 GCA_023248855.1 Myxococcales bacterium | reverse complement strand
CACCGGCCTCAAGCTCACCGAGGTGGCCGCGGACTTCGATCAACCCGTGGGCTTCGTCGCGCCGCCGGGGGACGCGCGCAACTTCGTCTTCCAGAAGAACGGCGTCATCTTCTTCCTGCGGGGCGGGCAGAAGACGAGGTTCATGGACCTCTCGGGTCGCGTGACGTCCTCGGGCGGCCAGGGGGAGCAGGGCCTGCTCGGCCTGGCATTTCATCCGCAGTTCGCCAGCAATGGGCGGTTCTTCGTGCATTACTCGGACGTGCCGGATGGCAACACGCAGGTCTCGGAGTTCCGCCTCCTGGCCGGCGATGCGGACAAGGGCGATCCGAACAGCGAGATCAAGCTCCTGTCGCACGATCAGCCCTTCGCCAATCACAATGGCGGGCAGATCGTGTTCGGACCCGACGGCCTGTTCTACCTCGGCCTCGGGGACGGCGGCGACGCGGACGATCCGATGGGCAATGGCCAGAAGACCTCGACGCTGCTCGGTAAGATCGTGCGCATCGACGTCGATCACCCCGGCGGCGGGCTGCCGTACGGCATCCCGCCCGGGAATCCCGATCTCGGCGCGGGCAGCCGCCGGGAGATCCTGCACCGCGGCATGCGCAATCCCTGGCGGTTCTCCTTCGACCGCGCGACCGGCGACCTGTGGATCGGCGACGTCGGCCAGGGCGCCATCGAGGAGGTCGATTACCTGCCCGCGAATTCTCCCGGCGTGAACTTCGGCTGGGACACGCTGGAGGGCGGCGAGTGCCACGAGCCGTCGGACGGCTGCAACCGCACGGGGCTCACGATGCCCGTCGCCACCGTGAGCCACTCGACCGGCGCCTGCAGCATCGACGGCGGGTACGTCTACCGCGGCTGCAAGATGCCCGACCTGGTCGGCCGCTACTTCTACAGCGACTTGTGCTCGGGCTTCGTCCGCAGCATCAAGCTGCAGAACGGCGCGGCCACCGACGAGAAGGATGCGCCGGGCCTGATGCTCGGCGCTCCGGTGTCCTTCGGCGAGGATCGGGACGGGGAGCTCTACGTCGTCGAGCTCGGCGGCCGCATCGTGCGCCTCGACCCGAAGTAGCTGGAGCGGATCACGCGCGCGGCCCCGTGCGACGCTCGGCGTACAGCTTGTCGCGCCATTCCAGGAGATCGCGGTAGCGCTCCGCGAGCTCGGGGCGAGTGAAGGTCCGGCGCGTGCCAGGACCGAGCCGGATCCACTCGTCCGAGGGCGGCGAAACGAAGTGCAGCGCGGTCGCCATCGCGATGTCGGCGTAGGTGAACTCACCGAGCACGAAGGGCCTGGCGCCGAGCTGCCGCCGCAGCGCCGCGAGCATCTTCTCGAGGCGCTCGGTGAGCACCGTCGGCGTCGCGGTCTCATCGAGGCCGTACTTCCAGGACAGGAACGCCACGCCCAGGAGGGCCAGCGGCTGCAGGAGCCCGCGCAGGGGGCCGGGCACCACGCTCGGCACCAGCTCGCGTTGCGCCTCGTCGTCGGCCCGAACCGCGGCGAGCACCAGGCCCCGGCCGGCCGCGAGGGCCCACTCGCCCTCGGTGCTCCAGCGCTCGATGTCGCTCATGAGGTGGCGCGGGAACAGCCGCGAACCCTGGCCGATGTGATCGGCGTGCTGCGCGATCAGCAGCGAGTCCGCGTACACTTCGCCCTCATCGTCGATCAGCGCGGGCACGGTGGCGCGTTGGGCGTAGTTGCGCGTGCTCCACCGCAGCCCCAGCTCGCCGACCAGGGGCGTGTAGGTCACCCGCTCGTAGGGCAGCTTGTGGTGGTCGAGCGCCCAGCGGGCCTTCTCCGACCAGGGCGAATACGGAAGCTCGATGAGCCGGCGCACGGCGCTTCATAGCACGAGGTGCGTCCGCGCGGTCGTGACAGCGGCTGGCGCCACCGCCAGGATCTGACAGCGCCGGCGTCGCGTGCCGCCGCGTGCGGCCCGGGATTCCGGTCCGACCCGCACCGGGTCGCGATCCCGAGGCGGCCGCCAAGTTGCATGGCCCCGAAGAGTGCCATTGGAAAGTGGCAGACAGGAGGCAGAGATGGAAAGGCAGACAGAATGCGTCCGGGCGCTCAACGACATCCTGCGTGGAGAGATCTCGGCCGTGGAGACCTATCGTCAGGCGCTCGACAAGATCCAGGACCTGGGCCATCGCGAGGCCCTGGAGCGGTGCGAGCACACGCACGAGAAGCACGTGGCGGTGCTGCGAGACCGCATCGCGAACCTGGGCGGCGCCCCCGCCACCGGCGGCGGCGCGTGGGGCGCCTACGCCAAGCTCATCCAGGGCGGCGCGAAGCTGTTCGGTGGCGACCGGGCGGCCATCGCGGCGCTGGAAGAAGGTGAGGACCACGTCCTACGGACCGTGCGCGACCACCTCGGCGAGCTGGACCTCGAGTCGCGCCGCCTGATCGAGGAGGAGCTCCTGCCCGAGCAGGAGGACACCCACGCGGTGATGAGCACGCTCAAGTACTTCCTGCAGTGAACGGGGCGAATGGCGATCAGCGAAGCTCGGTGCCCAGGGCGAGCTCGGCCGACCAGGATGCCAGGCTCTCCGGGCGACCATTCGCCGCCCGCATCAGATCGTCATTGAGGGTCGCTCGATAGCTGACCCGCGCATCGACCATCCAACCTCCGCCGCTCGCGATCGCGAGGCCGAATCCGAACGGGAACACGGCGATGCTGTCGCTCGTGCGGATGCCCGAAGAGTTGACCATGGCGTCGTAGAGGTCGTATCGGCCCCAGCCGGCCCCGCCGAAGGCGAATGGCTCGAGCAGTCCATTGCCGACGAAGAGCGGCAGGTTGAGGCGGAGGTTACCCCCGAGCTGGGTTCCGAGCAGCTTGGCATTGCCGTCGAGCCCGGACGCGTGCAGCGCCTGGGTCGAGCCGGTGTAATGGAGCTCGGTGGCGAGGACCCGGTTGGTGTTCGAGGTCAGGCGCACCGACCAGAGGAATCCGGCGTCGGCGACGTCCCGCATCTCGCCCGTGGCCCCCTGCGTCACGCCGCCCCCGAGCAGCAGGGCTGCGCCCCCGGGGTGGTGCTCCGCCGTTGCCACCCGGGGCAGGAGGACGAAGCCCAGGAGGACAGAGAGGAGCCGGATTCGTGGCTGGGTGGTCATCGTCATGGCGTCATCTCCTTGAGCCGGAAAGGAAACCCTTGAGCCCGAAAGGTGCAAAGGTCGTTCCCGGCCCCCCGGGCTGGACCGCGGAATTGCGCATGGCCGACAGGATCTGGCAATGCCATCGCCATCCATTGGCGCGTGCGCCATTTCGTGGCGCGATCCACGCACGCACGGACGGCGAATTGGATGGCACGAGGGCTGCTTCCTTGCGACGAAGGCACATGCTGGGCCCATCCATCCAGAGCCCCGACCAAGATCGGGTCGATCGCGAGGCGCTCGAGCGCGGGCTGTGTGAGGGCTTTGGCGTGGCGGCGGAGCTGTCGCCGCAGGGTCCGAAGCATCCTCCGCGAGGCACGGTGCTGCCGGGTGAAGACGGGCTCGGGCTGGCCGAGCTGCGTGCCGACGAGGAGCTGCCGCCGGACCTGGCTCGGCAGCGGGCGGCCTTGCCTGCTGGGGATCAGGGGCAGCGCGGCCGGGCGCCCCGGCTCACGCCGCTCGCCGAGGATGCCTTTGCACGGCTGGCGGCATTCGCCAGCCGCGCCACCGGGAGCGTGTGGGCGTTCTCGGGCGCGCTCCTCGTCATTGGCGCGTGGGCCGTGACGGGGCCGCTGTTCGGATTCTCCGACGCCTGGCAGCTCGTCATCAACACCAGCACGACCATCGTCACGTTCCTGATGGTGTTCATCATCCAGCACGCGCAGAACCGTGAGATGCATGCGGTTCAGCTCAAGCTCAACGAGCTCGTGGCCGCGATGAAGGGCGCGTCGAACCGCCTGATCGATGTCGAAGACCTCTCCGAGGGCGAGCTCGAGCACCTGTTGCAGCGCTATCGACGGCTGGCCAGGAGCGCCACACGTCTCGAGCCCGGCTCGAGCACGTCGGTGGACCAGGAGAACGGGTAGGCGTCGTGTCCGGACCGCGACTCCTCGCGCTCCTCTTGATCGCGTGTCTGCTCGCGCCGGCGGGTGGCTGTCTGCCGCGCGGACCCGGGCAGGCTCTGGGTCTCATGGCCGCCACGGCCGTGGTCACGGCGGCCATCGTGAGCGCCGAGCCTCCACCCCCTCCTCTTGTGGTCTATGCCCCACCTCCGCCGATGCCGGGATACGCTTGGCAGCCGGGCTACTGGACCCGCGCCGGTCGGAGCTGGTACTGGGTGGAGGGGCATTGGGTGCCGGAGGTCCCCGCGCATCAATGGGTGCCGACGCACTGGTTGCAGGCGCCCGACGGCAGCTGGTACCTGGTCCGCGGGCACTGGCAGCCGGTAGCGGGGCCGTAGGCCAAGCTGCATTCGTCGTCGATGGGCAGATCCGCCCGATGGAAGGAGGGACCGATGCCTCTATTCACCAAGGAAACCAATGCCGACGCTGGCGGACCCGACGCAGCTCGCCTGTCCGGGGCGCCGCCGGAGCGGCCCTCGCCCGAGCCGTCACAATACGCGGCGACGTTACCCGATCATCCGATCGAGTGGCAGCCGCTCACCTTGGCCGCCGACCTGGTGAGCGAGGTGCCGCGAACGGCCCACGAGAGCACGTCGCTGGCCGAGTTGATCCAGCTCGTTCGCGGGGAACGCCGCGGCGCAGTGCCGGTGGTCGACCGGGATCAGCGCCTCTGCGGCATCGTGACCGAGCACGACGTCGTCCTGCGCGGCCACGACCTGGAGAAGCCCACGACGGGGATCACCGCGATGGACGTGATGACGCTGCATCCCCATCACGTGCGCGCGGACGACGCGATCGATGACCTCATCGTGCTGATGCAGCGACACGGCCTGCGCTGGGTGCCCGTGGTCGATGACGATCACCGTGTGGTCGGGTTGATCTCACTCGGTGACATCGCCAGCCGCGCCGACCACGATCCCGGAATGCGAGCGATCCTCGCTCGCGCGGGTGCGCGCAGGTCCCTCTGGCGGCGCCTCTTTCATTGACCGACACGAAAATGGCGATGCCGGTCAGGCCAGGGACACCCGGTGCAGCGGCTCGATGGGCTCGAGCCAGTAACACGGGCCCTGGTCAATCCGCTGCACCGCGCAAACGACGACCCAATCGCCGGTCAGGCGCAGCTCGACGAAGGCACCGAGCGGTAACGCGGCCGGGCTGGTCGCATGGATCAGGCGATCCTGTCCATGCAGCAGGTGCGCCCGGTGTAACACCGCGCCGTCGAAGACCTGGGCCGGCAGACCCAGCGGCACGGCATGCTCTGGAAACGATAGCGCACCCCCCCCGTCCGCGAAGGCGGCGAGGGGGCCGCCGACGCCGAATGGGCGACCGGGATCCGTTTCAAGGGGATCAGTTCTCGGCATGCGTCCAGCAGGAGGCATCTCGTGTGCCAGCATCTGGCTGATCTTCACGGCTGCACCACGGCGTTCGCGTCGATCACAAAGGGACCGCAAGGGACCCGGGAAGGCTCGAGGCGAGCGTCCCGCAGGCCGCCGGCCGGCAGGCCGAGCAGCGGCAGGAGCGTTGTCCAGACGTCGTCGGGGGACCAGCCGGCGGCGCGCAGCGCACCGAGCTCGGTCGAGCCGTGCGACTTCGAGAGCTTTCTCCCATCGGGGCCGAGCAGGAGCGGGACGTGCAGGTAGGTGGGCACGGGCAGGGAGAGCGCCTCGTGCAGGCGGATCTGCGCGGGCGTGGCGTCGAGCAGGTCGGCGCCGCGCACTACCTCGGTCACGCCGTCCCGCGCGTCGTCGAGCACCACCGCGAGCGGGTACGCGGGATCACCGTCCGCGGAGACCAGCACGGGGTCGTCGCCCGGTGCGAGCACCTGCGGCCCACGCGCGCGATCCCCGAAGCACACCTCGCCCGGCGGACAGCGGAAGCGAACGGCGCCGGCCGTCAATCCCGCATCGCGGCACGCGCACGCGCCCGCGAGGCGCGTCTTGCGGTTGCAAGTGCAACGGTAGGTCGGGACACCCTCGGTCGAGTACTGGCGCGTCGATTGCGCGGGCGTCTCGGCGTCCCAGTCGAGGCCCAGCCATTGCAACTCCTCACGCTGTCTCTGGGCGATCTCGTGACGCGCCCGGCCCCGATCGAGATCCTCGATGCGCAGGAGCACGCGCCCCCCGACATTGCGCGCGGAGAGCCACGCCGCGCCGAACGCGAGCGCATTGCCGAGGTGGAGCTGTCCGGAGGGGGTCGGGGCCAGGCGACTGGTGATCAAAGAGAGCCCGGGAGGGCCTCTACACGCGCTCGATGATCGTGGCGATGCCCATGCCGCCGCCGATGCAGAGGGTGAGGAGGGCGGTCGCCTTGTTGCTGCGCTCGAGCTCGTCGAGCGCGGTCCCGAGCAGGATCGCGCCGGTCGCGCCGAGCGGGTGGCCGAGCGCGATCGCGCCGCCATTGACGTTGACCCGGTCGGCGTCGATGCCGAGGTTCCTGATGGTCTGCAGGGGCACGGTCGCAAACGCCTCGTTGATCTCCCAGAGGTCGATGTCCTTGGCGGACATGCCGGCGAGCTTGAGGGCTTTCTGCGAGGCCGGCGTCGGCGCGGTCAGCATGATGACCGGCTCGGCGCCTGCGGTCGCGGTCGCGCGGATGCGCCCGCGCGGCTTCAATCCATGCGCCTTGACGTATTCGGCGCCCGCGAGCAGCACCAGGCCCGCACCGTCCACGATGCCGCTCGAGTTGCCGGCCGTGTGCACGTGCTCGATCTTCGCGACCTTCGGGTACCGCTTGAGCGCCAGCTGATCGAGGGTCTCACCGCCCGGGCCCGCGGGCACCGCGCCCATCTGCACGAACGCCGCGCCGAGCTGGCCGAGCGTCTCGAGCGTGGTGTCGGGGCGCGGGTACTCGTCCTTTTCGAGCAGCACCTTGCCGCTGTCGGGATCGACCACGGCGAACAGGCTCTTGGAAAAGCGCCCCTCCTCGATCGCGCGGGCCGCGTGCTTCTGGCTCCGCAGCGCGAACGCGTCGACGTCCTTGCGGGAGAAACCCTCGATGGTCGCGATGAGGTCCGCCGAGATCCCCTGCGGCACCATCGCCACCTTCTTGCGCAGGTGGGTGTTCAGGCCGTCGAGCATGGCACCGTCGGCACCCATGGCGACGCGCGACATCGACTCGACGCCGCCGCAGACCACCAGCCGCTGATCGCCGCTCGCCACGCCGTAGGCCGCGAAGTTCACGGCCTGCAGGCCCGAGCCGCAGAATCGGTTGAGCGTCGTGCCCGTGACCTCCTCGGGCCACTCCGCGGCGAGCACGGCGTTTCGGGCGACGTTCGCGCCCTGCTCGCCGAACTGCGTCACCACGCCGAGAACGACGTCGTCGACGTCCTTTCTCTCGATGCCCGTGCGCCTGGCGAGCTGCCCGAGGGTCTGCGCCACCAGCTCCTGGGGGTGCACGCCCGACAGGGCGCCCTTGCCTGCCTTGCCGCGGCCGCGCGGGGTCCGGACCGCATCGAGGATGAAGACGTCACGCATGCGAAGGCCTCCTGTTGCGCGTAGGCGTAGCCGAAGGGGCCCTGGGGCGCAAGCGGACGCGGACGTCGGACGTCCAGCATCGGGTCGAACGTGCGCTCAGAGGTCCGCGCGGCCGACCAGCATGCGCTCGTTCTGCTCCTCGCGGCGCTTCGCCTCTTGCCGGATCTCCGTCCACAGCGCCGGGTGCTGCGACAGGATCTGATAGAAGTCCTTGGCGGCCAGCTCCGCGACCTCGGTGGGCACGCAGGCCGCCACGGTCGCCGACGCCGCGCCGCCGCGCAGGAGCGACATCTCGCCGAAGTAGCTCCCCTCGCCGAGCTCGCCGAGGCGAATCGGTCGGCCGTCGTCCCCTCGGCGCGTGATCTCCACGCGTCCGAGCAGCACGAGGTAAAGGCCCCCGCCCGGAGCGCCCTCGACCAGCACGGTCTCGCCCGGCACGACTCGCTTGGCGCGGAATCGCGCGGCCAGCCGCGCCCGCACGTCGGGGCCGAGCGGCCGGAAGAACGGCGCCGTCTGCATGAGCGTCTCGAGCAGCCGCTCGCGATAGAAGCGGCGCAGCGTCTGCTCGACGCCGGGGTGCGCCTCGGTCAGGTCCGCCAGCACCTGGCGCGAGATCTCGAGTAGCTCCACCGATTCGGTCGCCTCGACGGACGCGTGGCGGCGCCGGTCGCCGAACAGCGCGAACTCACCGAAGAACGATCCGGGCCCGAGCCGCGCGAGATCGATCTGCTGGCCGTCGGCGGCCTTCTTGTACACGCGCACCGCGCCGTCCGAGATCACGTAGAACGCATCTCCGGGCTCTCCCTCGCGCACGATGGCGGTGCCAGCCTCTTCGCGTCGCACCGTGATCTTCTGCAAGAGGTCGACGAAGGCGGCGCGCGGCAGGTCGTAGAAGAGCGGGCACGACGGCATGAGCGAGCTGCCGCCGGGCCTGGGTCTGCCCCCCGCACCCTCGGGCACGGGAGGCGCGGGCAAGGACGCCAGGATCGCGTCGTCGTCGAGGTCGGGCTCGTCACCAGGGACGACACCCAGGCCCGCCTCGGGGCCAGACGGCTCCGGGGGCCGGGGACGCTCGAGCCCCGTGACCGGCAGGTACGGCGGCGCGTCCACCTGGGTGCTGTCGACGGTTCCGACGTCCGTCAGGTGGTCCACCTCCGACTGGGAGTTGGTGGCGCCGGCCGCGGCCATCGGGTCGATCGCGCCCGCGGGCACGGCCACCCAGCGGCCACTGATCGACAGCACGCGTACGCTCTGCGAGGTGGCGTCCCCTGTGCGCGACGCGATGTCGGCGCACAGCTCGAGCGTCTTCTGGTGCTGTGGATCGATCTCGAGAATGCCTTTGCACACCGCGATCGCCTGCGCGAAGCGGCCGTCGGAGGCGTAGGCGATGGCGACCCCGCGATACATCTCGATGGCGTCGTCCTTGCGGCCTGCCTCGCGCAGCGCGGCTGCGAGCTTGAGCCGAGCCACCAGATTGCCCGGCTCCTTGCGGACGAGGTCGGCCAGCTCGCGGATGCGTCTAGCTGCTGACATGATCGTGGGCGGCACGGCCGCCGCGTCGCGTTATCCTAGCACGATGTCACGGAGGATCGGGCAGTCCTGCCGGTCGCAGCACGTAGGGCTCGCGGTTCATGAGATCCCGGCAGGGTGTGCCCTCGACCAGGTGCTCGCGCACGATGCGCTCGAGCTCCACCGGCTGCACGACGTTGTAAAAGCCCACGCCGCGGCCCACCAGCGGCAGCGACTCGGCGACGAGCGGTGCAGGGCCGATCCGGCGCGGCCGCACGAGCAGGTTCGGGCCGCGCGAGCAGCGGCCGAAGCAGGCCTGGGTGTGCACCGTGACCTCGGCGGACAGGCCGTGGGCCTTGACCAGGCGCAAGAGCTCGTCCTCGAGGGTGGCGCTTCCACACTGCTTGCCGCAGTACGGACCGCGGCAGACATAGACCTGGTACGGGCCGCCCGACAACCTGTTGATTGTGCCCCCTGCCGGCCGGCTCGTCCAGGCGCGGTGCCGCAAGGCCGCTACGCGCCGACCGCCGCGAGGGTGGCGGCGTCGAGGGCGAGCAGCGAGGAGAGTCGCACGTCGGCCAGGGCGAAGCGCGGGTCGTCCACCTCGGGCACGGCGATGCAGCGCATGCGCGCGGCCTTGGCCGCGATCACGCCGTTTAGCGAGTCCTCGAGCACGAGACACCCCTCCGGAGGCACGCCGAGCCGCGCGGCGGTGGACAGCAGGACCGCAGGGTGTGGCTTGCCGTAGCGCTCGTGCTCCGCGCTGACGACGTGCCCGAACGCGCTCGCGAGGCCGAGGCGAAAAAGCGCCACGTGGATCAGGCGCTCCGGGGAGGACGAGGCCACCGCGAGTCGCAGACCCGCGCCGGCGCAGCGCGCGACCGCGGCGGCGGCGCCGGGCTTGCCAGCGCCCTCGGCCGCGATCAGCTCGCACACGCGGTCGACGATGCGCTCCGCCAGCGCCGCGGGCGGAAGGCCCGTCCACGGCGACCGCCGATGGCGCCAGGCGACCACCTCGTCGATGCGGAGCCCGGTCGTCTCGGCGCAATCGGCGTCGGACAGCGCGACGCCGACGGCCGAAAAGAGCTCGATCTCGGCGCGCCGCCACAGGGGCTCGCTGTCGATCAGCAGGCCGTCCAGGTCGAAGATCGCGGCGGCGAGCACGCTCCAGCATCGCACGTCGCACAGGTCGCAGCTTGGGGTAGCATCGGCCGCATGTACGAGATCCGCGTCCGCATCGGCATCCAGGCTCCCCCAGGGCGCGTCTTCGACGCGATCAGCGATCACGAGCGCTTCTTCCGAGGCCACGGCGTCACCCGCTGTCAGGTGACGCGGCCCGGCAAGGACGACCGGAACGGGCTCGGCGCCGTGCGCGAGATCGACGTCGCAGGCAATCACTTCGTGGAGGAAGTCGTTCGCTTCGAGCGCCCGCGGCGCTTCGACTACATCGTCCGCTCGGTGACCCGCGGCCGGCGGAGGCTGCCCATGCAGCACGAGCTTGGCTGGCTCGAGCTCTCCGAGCAAGGCGGCAGCACCTACGTCGAATGGCGGTCTCGGTTCCGGATCACGATCCCGATCGTGGGGAGCGTGCTCGAGCGCGTGATGGGGCCGCGGATGGCCTCGGCCTTCGACCGGTTGCTCCAGCAAGCCAGGGACGACCTCGAGCGCGCGCGCGAAGCCGCCTGAGGCCCTCCTCAGGGGGCCGTCAGTATCATCGCCCAGCCGAGCGTGGCCGTGCCCGCGTACGTCGAGTCCACCACGATCGCGTAGGTGCGACCCGCAAGGACGGGCACGTCCACGGAGAGCATGGGCAGCATCTCGTTGCTGGAGCGGCAGGTGGTCTCCTGGCTGCTACAGGCCAGGCCGTCGAGCACGTACAGGAAGACCGGGTGAAAGGTGACCACGTCGAGGTCGACGCGGAGGGTTCCCGTGCGCGGCGCCGTGTACGCGTAGACGCGGTCGATGCCCGTGCCGCCGCAGGTTCCTTGTGTGGCGCTGACCGCGCCCGTCATCTGGCCCGTGAACCCGCCGGAGAACGAGCCGAGCCTGAGGGGATCGCTGCAGGTTCCGGCGCCGCGCACGAAGCCTACGTCGACGACATAGTCCGTCTGCGCGTTGATGATGCGACACATCGTGCCCCGGCACGCGCCCCAAAAAGCCAGCAGGGCCGAGGTGCGGTCGGCAGTGGCCTCGATGTTGATCTCGTCGCCGCGGGAGATCTGCACGACGCACGGCTCGCTCGAGCAGACCTGCCCGCCCGGGCTGACGGAGATGCTGCCCGTCCCCGCGCCGGGAAAGCGGACCGTGAGCTGCAGGGTGCCTGCGCCCGCGCCCCCAGCGCCTGCGCCCGCACCCCCCGCGCCGCTGCTGCCCGCGCCACCACTGCCCGCG
>JAHFDS010000258.1 GCA_023248855.1 Myxococcales bacterium | reverse complement strand
GACGTCGGCGCACGCGACCGACGCATGGCTGCGACCGCCTCCGGAGACTCGCGAAGGCTCAGCGTCGGTTGCCGGCGAGAGGCCGTGGCGGGCGGCGCCGCGCTCGGCGGGGGGACGTTCGGCTCCCGGGAAAGCCGCTGCGCACCCGCGGCCGCGAGCTGTGCGAGGTAGCTCTCGTAGGTGGCGGGCAGGTGCTGGCCGGCCTCGAACTGCACGCCCATCGTGCCCGGGCGCCCGTCGGCCGGCCCGACCGACCAGCGCACGACGGCGAGCAGGCGGAGCTTGTCCCCCGAGGGCAGCTTGAGGTGGATGAACGCCCGGGAAAATGGGGTCTCCTTGCGATCCCCCGTGCTCAGCCGGCAGCCGCCGTGGCTGACGTCCAGCACCTCGGTGATGCGGTTTCTTTCAGCCACGGGGCCCACGAAGAACTCGTAGCGGCCCTCGAGCTTGCAGTCGTAGCGGACGTGCTTGCGCGCTTCCCGGCGCCCCCCGGCCCGTCGGAGGGTGCTGCTGCGCGTGGTCTGCTGCTCGTCGGAGGCGATCGGAGCCGGCACCGTGACACGCCCGGATTCGCCGGCGTCGGACACCGCGCCAGGCATGCCGCTCGTCCGGAGCACGAACGACCTCCACCGCACCTCGGCCGCGCCCGCGAACGTCACCTCGAGCTGCGGGGGGCGCGCGGTGCTGGGATCCCCGGCCACGATCGCGGTGACGGTGCCCTCGAAGGAGACGCGCGCGCTTCCGCCCGACTGCGTGCCGGGAATCAGGACTTGCCCCCTTGCGGCAGTCCCCACCGTGGCCACGCGACGAGTCTCGAGGGCAAATCCTGCGTCCCACAGCGCCGTCGTGAAGCCGACCTCCAGCTCATCGCCAAGGTGGAGCTCCACGCGCACGCGTCGAGAAACCCTGCGCTCCTTCACGTTCGCCCCGATGGTCGCCGTCCCTGCTCGCGGGCGCAAGTCAAAGCCCGCAACCCTTGCGCTCCTCCAGGATCCGCGCGATCGCCTCGGCCACCCCACCGCCCGCCTCGTCGGTGGCGGCCAGGCGCTGGTCCGCGGCAGCCGCGACGTCTGCGGGGGCCTGTCCCATGGCGAACGAGCGGCCGACGGCGCGGAACAAGCTGAGATCGTTCCACCAGTCACCCACGGCCGCGAGCTCGTCCGGGGCGTGGCCGAGGCGCGCGCCGAGCGCGATCATGGCGCTGCCCTTGGTCTGGCCCGCGCGGCGGAGCAACAACGCCCACGTGCCCGTGCCACGACGAGACGGAAACTTGATCACCTGCAGGCGCTCGCCGTGTCGCGACTGCATGAACTCCGCGGCCACCTCGACGAGATCGCGATCGCCGAGCGCGACGCCCATGAGGACGTCGGGCCCGGGCGCGACCTCGGGCAGGGCCTTTAGC
Organism: Myxococcales bacterium; assembly: GCA_023248855.1. Lineage (GTDB taxonomy): Bacteria > Myxococcota_A > Polyangia > JAHFDS01 > JAHFDS01 > JAHFDS01. The sequence continues at coordinate 10,114 of JAHFDS010000258.1, read as the reverse complement.
TCCGGGCTCCAACCGCGCACGTAGGGCAGGTACGGCGCTCCCCGCAGATCGTGGCGGACCTCGTGGTTCGAGAGCAAGAACGGGGCGAGCCCGGGCACGGCAGCGCACTGGCCGAGCAGGTCCTCGAGCTCGTGCGCGTCGAGCGTGTGCGATTCGATCTCGACCGCCCTTCGCGCGCACACCACGCTCGAGCCATCGGCGCACACCACCTCGAGCTCGATGCCGAGCGCAGCGGCCAGCGCGGCCGTCCCCGACCAGATGCGGCCCGTGCACAGCGTGACCGCCAGGCCCGCCCCGCGGGCGCGCGCGATGGCCTCGCGGTCCCGGGGGTCGAGGGTGCCGTCGCGACGCAACAGCGTCCCGTCGATGTCGAGGGCCAAGAGGCGGATCATCGGCGCCGGCGCCGCAGCAGGGCCAGCGCGGTCAGGCACCACGGCACGCCGCTCGCCGCACCGGTCACGCTGCAGCCGCCTCGCTTCTCGTCCACCGGCAGCGTGCCCGAGCCGCCCGGGAAGTTCCCCATCGGCGGCGAGGCATCCGGAGCGCCAGCAGCGCCGCCGTCGCCGGGACCAGGGTTTCCGCCGGCGCCCGCTCCGCCAGCACCCGCTCCGCCGGCGAGAGGTGGACGCCGCGTGTCGCAAACGGGCCCCGGCAAGAGCTCCAGCGCGCCGAGGTCAGGCACGTGGTTCGTGGCGCTCGTGCGCGGGTGGCCACAGTAGTCCTCCGTCACGTCGGCCAGCGCCTCGCCGCGGTCGAGCATCATCGAGAGGTCCCCCACCGGGAAGAAGTCGCCGTTCTGCGGGGCCCGGAACGCGCCTTCAAGGTACCCGTCGGTGACGTCCTCGAGGTTGAGGCCGGTCACCAGCCCGGCGCCGTCGCGCGTGCGGATGCGACCATCGGTGACGTTGCTCCGCACCTCCGCCGAGGTCTCCGAGAAGCGCACGTCGATGCCGGTCGTGAGGTAGAGGGTGTTGGCGAGGATCCGCGAGCCGGCGCCCTTGTTGATGTAGATCCCGACGTCGCTGCAGCGCAAGATGAGGTTGTTGCGCAGCGTGCCACCGTCGTGCTCGGGCGAGCAGGAGCCCTGTTCGCAGATCGTGTCGGGGGCCGAGCCGCCCCCGCCGAGCGAGAGTCCGACACGCGTGCCAGTCCGCGCGCCGCGCGTCTCGCACGAGACCAGGTTGCGCTCGAACAGGCCCGCCGCGGAGTGCCCCTTGAGGAAGGCCCCGTAGCTGATGCCGTCGCCGCCCGCCTTCTCGAAGTCGTGGAGGTAGTTCGCGCGCACCACCCAGCGCCGCCCACCGACGACATCGACCTTGGTCACGGGGTTCGACGTCCTGCGTGCCGCGTCGTCGTAGAGCTCGTTGCCCTCGATCACCACATCATCGGGATAGCGCCCCCCGACACCGGTCGGATCGCCGTTCGACTTGACCTGGGCGTTGAAGTTGCGCAGGCGGTTTCCGCGCAGAACCACGCCGTCGGCGTCCCCCGAGAGGTGGAAGGCGTGCTCGCACACGTCGTCGCTGGCGCAGGTGCCGATGACCTCGAGCCCCTCGAAGCGCCAGTACGCGGCCTGCACCCGGAAGCCCTCCTGCACGCTCACGCGCAGGACGGCGCCGAGGGGCGTCGAGGATCGCACGACGATGGGCGCGGTGGCCTGGCCGGCCCGCGTGCAGTCGAGGGTGCGATCGATCTCGTAGCTTCCCGGCGCGAGCAGGAGCACGTCCCCGGGAGCCGCCGCGGCGATGGCGGCGCGCAGCCCCTCGACCTCCGAGATCGCGACGTCGCGCGCCCCCGCAGACCCCGCGACGCCCAGGATCGCAAGGCCCACCAGCCGCGCGATGCGGCGCCGGTGGTCGGCGGTCGGCGGTCGGCGGTCGGCGGCTACTCCTATCGACACGGGCCCGGAGTATATGATACGTCGCCGGGCCATGATGCATGGGGACCGTCGGTGGATCGGGATCGCAGCGCTTCTGCTGGTCGGGGGGTGCCCCAGCAAGCCGGGCGAGAAGGGCAACGGCGGCTCCGCGGGGCCTGCGCCCTCGGCCGCGACCATCAAGGTGGGTGAGTACGGCTCCTTGACCGGGGCGACGGCGACCTTCGGGGTCTCGACCCGTGACGGCGTCGAGCTGGCGCGCAAGGAGCTCAACGCCGCGGGTGGCGTTCTCGGCAAGCAGCTCGAGGTGATCGTCTACGACGATCAGGGCAAGCAACAGGAGGCCGCCACCGCGGTGACCAAGCTCATCACGCAGGACAAGGTGATGGCGGTCCTCGGTGAGGTCGCGAGCTCCCTGTCGCTCGCGGCGGGGCCGATCGCGCAGCGCCACGGCGTGCCGATGATCTCGCCGTCGTCCACGAATCCGAAGGTCACCGAGGTCGGGGACATGATCTTTCGCGTGTGCTTCCTCGACCCGTTCCAGGGCGAGGTGATGGCGAAGTTCGCCTGGAACACGCTCAAGGCCAAGAAGGTCGCGATCTTCAAGGATCAGGCGAACGCCTACTCGGTGGGCCTGGCCGAGTTCTTCGAAAAGACGTTCACCAAGCTCGGCGGCAAGGTGGTGGCGCAGCAGGCCTACTCGGCCGGCGACAACGACTTCAAGTCGCAGCTCACGAACATCCGCGGCGCGAGCCCCGAGGCCATCTTCGTGCCCGGCTACTACACCGAGGTCGGCCTCATCGCGCGCCAGGCCAAGGCGGTCGGCCTCAAGGTCCCGCTACTCGGCGGGGACGGCTGGGATTCCTCGAAGCTGACGGAGATCGGGGGCGACGCCATCGACGGCTCGTACTTCTCGAACCACTACTCGGTCGAGAACCAGGAGCCTCACGTGCAGAAGTTCATCGCCGCCTACGATGCGGCGTACAAGGCCAAGCCCGATGGGCTGGCGGCGCTCGGCTACGACGCGATGATGATCCTGGCGGACGCCATCAAGCGCGCCGGCTCCGACGATTCCCGGAAGGTCCGCGACGCGCTCGCGGCCACCAAGGGCTTTCGGGGCGTCACCGGGTTGATCACGATCGACGAGAACCGAAACGCCAAGAAGTCGGCGGTCGTCCTCAAGATCCAGGCGACGGGGTTCAAGTACCAGGAGACCATCGCCGCCGATTGACGTCCGGTCGAAGGCCGGAACCCGCAAAGCTCTCGCGCCGATGCTCATGACGCATCCCCTCTGCCTGCCCCCTTTCCCGCCTCCGGCTGTCGACCGTCAGCTGCTGGCCGTCCGCTAGCTCATGTCCGAGCTCCTCCAGCACCTGGTCCAGGGGGTCGCGCTCGGCAGCCTCTATGCCCTCCTGGCCCTCGGCTACACGATGGTCTACGGCATCCTGCAGTTCATCAACTTCGCCCACAGCGACGTCTTCATGCTGGGCGCCTTCTTCGCGACCTACTTCTCACGCTGGCTCGGCTTCGGCGCCTCGGACGCGCGCATGCCCGCGTACGGCCCCGTCTTGCTCGTGGCCCTCGCAGCCGGGCTCGTCGCCGGTGGTGCCCGGCTCATCGATCGCAGGGTACCCGCGCGGTTCCAGTCGATCGCCAACGTCGGCCTCGGCGCCGTGGCGCTCGGCGTCACCGTGCCGCTCGGGCGCGCGTTCCTCTCGCCGGCTCAGGGCAAGGCGGGGGTCGGCCTCGTCGGCATCCTGCTCGTGCTCTTGCTCGCGATGGCCTCGAGCGCCCTCGTGGGCTTTCTGATCGAGCGCATCGCGTACAGGCCGCTCCGCCGCTCGCCGCGGCTGACGGTGCTCATCACCGCGATCGGCGTCTCGCTCCTGCTCGAGAACGGTGGCCAGCTCGTGTTCGGCGCCGCACCACAGGCGCCGCCCGACCTCATCGTCGAGGCGCCGCTCATCGCCGTGGGCGGTCTGGCCGTCACGAACCTCCAGGCGCTGGGCCTCGGCGTCTCGCTCGCGCTCATGGCCGTTCTGCAGTGGATCGTCTACCGGACCCGGCTCGGCATGGCGATGCGCGCGGTGAGCTTCTCGACCACGAACGCGGCGCTCATGGGCATCCACGTCGACCGCGTCATCAGCTTCACGTTCCTCATCGGCTCCGCCCTCGCGGGGGCCGCGGGCCTCATCATCGGCCAGACCTACCACCGCGTGGAGCCGCTCATGGGCGTCATGTTCGGCCTCAAGGCCTTCGTCGCCGCGGTGGTCGGCGGCATCGGCAACATCCCGGGCGCGATGGCCGGGGGCCTCTTGCTCGGCCTCTCCGAGGAGCTCGTCGCGGGCTACCTCGCGTCGAGCTATCGCGATGCCATCGCGTTCGCGCTCCTCATCCTCATCCTCCTCTTCCGCCCGGCAGGCCTGTTCGGCCGGGCGCTGCAGGAGAAGGTCTAGCGTGCGGAGCCTGTGGACCGCGATCGGACCCCTGGTCGTGGGCGCGGCCGTGCTCCTCGGCCTCGACCTCTTGGCGCAGCAGGTCCTCGGCGGCTACGTGCAGAAGGTCCTGCTCGACATCGGGATCAACGTCATCGCCGCCGTGAGCCTGACCGTCGTCAATGGCTTCACCGGGCAGTTCTCGATCGGCCACGCCGGCTTCATGGCCGTCGGCGCGTACGCCTCGAGCGCGGTCACGCACTACTTCCTGCTCTCGCACCAGATGTCCATCGTGCCGCCCGATCCGATGGTCGTGCCGCTGTTCGCGCTGGCGCTCCTCGGCGGGGGCCTGCTCGCCGCCGTCTTCGGCTACGTGGTGGGCCTCCCGTCGCTGCGCCTGCGCGGCGATTACCTGGCGATCGTCACGCTCGGCTTCGGCGAGATCTTCCGCGTGATCGTGCAGAACACCGGGGGACAGCTGTCGGCCGGCGAGATCCGCGGCCTCTCCACGGTCTCGTGGTTCGGACACCTCGGCGGCTCGCTGGGCTTTTCCAACGTGCCGCTCTACACGACCTTTTTCTGGGTCTACCTGTTCGTGCTGGTGACCGTCGGCGTCGCGGTGCGGCTGCTCCACTCGACACACGGGCGCGCGTTCCTGTCCGTGCGTGAAAACGAGGTCGCGGCCGAGGCGATCGGCATCGACACCACGCGCTACAAGGTGCGGGCATTCGTGCTCGGTGCCTTCTTTGCGGGCATCGCGGGGGGCCTTGGCGCCCACCTGGTCGGTGCCATCGACCCGAAGGACTACGGGTTCATGCGCTCCTTCGAGATCGTCATCATGGTCGTGCTCGGCGGCATGGGCAGCATCTCGGGGGCGATCCTCGCGGCCATCTTGCTGACGTTCCTACCTGAAGGGCTGCGCGCGCTGCAGGGCACGTTCGGCACGGGCGAGTACCGCATGGTGCTCTACTCGGTGGCGCTCATCGTGCTCATGCTCGTGCGCCCGAGGGGGCTGTTCGGCTCCGGCGAGATCTGGACCGCGTTTGCGCGCAAGCGGGGCGGCGCGTGAGCCCTGCCGAGCCCATGCTCGTCACCGAGAACCTCGGCATCTCCTTCGGAGGGCTGCGGGCAGTCCAGGGCCTGGCGCTGTCCTTGCCGAGAGGCGGTCTGCACGGCCTCATCGGCCCGAACGGCGCGGGCAAGACCACGGCGTTCAACCTGCTCACCGGCGTCTACGCGCCGAGCGAAGGGGCGATCGCGCTCTCGGGCCGCTCGCTGCTCGGCCTGCGCCCGAGCGAGATCGCGGCCGCTGGCGTGTCGCGCACCTTCCAGAACATCCGCCTGTTCTCCGAGATGTCGGTGATCGACAACGTGCTCACCGCGTGCCACGTGCGGGCGAGGACGGGCCTCTTCGCGGCCATCCTCCGGACGCCGGGGATGCGCACCGAGGAAGCGGCGATGCGGAAAAAGGCCGAGCGCCTGCTCGCGATCTTCGAGCTCCTGCCGCGCGCCCACGAGCGTTCCGCGAGCCTGCCCTACGGCGATCAGCGTCGCCTCGAGATCGCGCGGGCGCTTGCGACCGATCCGCAGGTGCTCTTGCTCGACGAGCCCGCTGCGGGCATGAACTCGAGCGAGAAGGTCGAGCTCCGAAAGCTCATCGCGAAGCTGCGCCAGGACTTCGCGCTGTCGGTCCTGCTCATCGAGCACGACATGGGCCTCGTCATGGAGATCTGCGAGCACATCACCGTGCTCGACCACGGCGTGACCATCGCGGCGGGTGCGCCCGAGCGCATCCAGTCGGATCCCAGGGTGATCGAGGCTTACCTCGGCGAGCCCGACACGGTCACAGCGGGGGCGAGCGCGTGACCCGCCTGCTCGAGATCGAGAACCTCGAGGTCTCCTACGGCGCCATCCGCGCGCTACACGGCATCTCGCTCGAGGTGGACGAGGGGGAGGTCGTGACGCTCATCGGAGCCAACGGCGCGGGCAAATCGACCACGCTGCGCGCGATCTCGGGGATGGTGTCGTTCTCCGGCTCGATCCGGTTTGCGGGGCGCCCGCTCGGCGGTCTGCGCCCCGACGAGCTCGTGGCGCTGGGCCTGGTCCACGCGCCCGAGGGGCGCGGCATCTTCGCGAACCTGACGGTCGCGGAAAACCTCGCGCTCGGCGCCTTCCAGCGCCGCGATGCCGAGATCGCGACGGACCGCGCGCGTGTGCTCGAGCTCTTCCCCATCCTCGGCGAGCGCATCGGACAGTCGGCCGGGACGCTCTCGGGGGGTGAGCAGCAGATGCTCGCGATCGGCCGTGCCCTGATGGCGCGTCCGAAGCTGCTCCTGCTCGACGAGCCGTCGCTCGGCCTCGCGCCCCAGGTCACGCAGACCATCTTCAGGATCCTCCGCGAGATCAACGCCGCGGGCACGACCATCCTGCTCGTGGAGCAGAACGCGCACATGGCCCTCGGCGTGGCCCGGCGCGCCTATGTGCTCGAGACGGGCGAGATCGCGACCTCGGGGGACGCCAGGACGCTGGCCCAGAGCGACGACGTCAAGAAGCACTACCTCGGCATCGGTTGACCGGAGGCCTCGTCCGCTGCCAGGGGGGGACCTACCGCTTGGACTCGCGCTCCGCGATGTCCGCGTAGGACGTGTTCTTGACGAGCTCGACCAGCCGTTCCGTGTAGGACTGGACCAGGTCCTCTCGCCGGCGTTCCTCGGCGTCCTTGAGCGCCCGGCGGGTCACCACGTAGGCCCGCTCGGAGTTCACGAAGAACTCGACACACGCGGAGACCGCGCGCACGGCGCCCGCGGTGAGGGAGCGCGATTCCACCGAGAAGTCGAACTGCCTGCCGGCCCGGTTCTTCACCGCGAGGTGCACCTCGCCCGGGCTGTCCGCGCCGCCGCGTGCGCTCGCTTCCAGCTTTCCGTTCACCTGGAAGCGAACGAACGTGATGGTCTGCAGCGAGGGGTACTCGACGCGCAGCCGCGAGACCAGCGAGGCGAAGACGGCATCGACGAGCCCGACGCCCTGGCCCTCGAGAGGCCTCTCTGCGCTCGCCGTGTCGCGCAGCCACAGGCGAACCGTGCTCTTGCCCGCGGCCAGATCCTCGGCCACCTCGAGGCGCTCCACGTCGAGGTGGACGTAGTCGTCCTTGAGGATCTCCTTGACCAGGGTGAGGCTGGCTTCATGGTCGATCGGCATCTGTCTGACCATAGCACCCCCCTCCGACCGAGCCAGGACCTCTGCGAGTGAGCGCCCTGGCGATGAGCGGGGGAAATGTATGTGGAATTACAGGGTTACACGCAATATATGCGTGACGCGCCGAGCCACCGTTGCTACTGTGGCCGGGTGCCACGCTTCGGCATCTTCTCGGACGTGCATGCCAACCTCGAGGCGTTGCAGGCGGTGGCCCGCGCGCTCGAGGGCGACCAGATCGACGAGTGCGTCTGCCTCGGCGACGTGGTCGGCTATGGCGCGAGCCCGAACGAGGTGTGCGACGCGGTGCGCGCGATGGTCAAGCACACCATCCTCGGCAACCACGACGCCGCGGTCGCAGGGCGCATGGACTACTCGTTCTACTACGACGCCGCCAGGCACGCGCTCGATCTGCACTCGCGCCAGATCTCGGCCTCGAACATGGAGTGGCTCAAGGCCCTGCCCTACGAGGTGCGTGTCCCCGAGCACGCGGTCACCTTCTGTCACGGCTCCCCCATCAACCTCGAGGACTTCGAGTACATCTTCGCGCCCGAGCAGGCGCAGGCGTGCTTCGCGATCTGGGAGGGCCTGGCGCCGCTGACGCTCATCGGCCACTCGCACCTGTGCAAGGCCTTCGCGCTCGCGGGCGACACGCTCGGGCAACCGGGCGGAGGTGAGGTGTTCGAGGTCGTGGCCACCGAGTTCGAGCTACGCGCCGGCTACAAGTACATCATCAGCGTCGGCTCGGTCGGCCAGCCGCGCGACTATGACAACCGCGCAAGCTACGTGATCTACGACAGTGACCGTCGCCGTTTCGAGTTCAGGCGCGTCGAGTACGACATCGAGCGCGCGGCGCAGAAGATCTTCGCGAGCACGCTCGAGCGCAACTTCGGCAACCGTCTGTTCATCGGGGTCTAAAACCTTGCGCTACGGCGCGGGCTTCTTGGCATCGCCCTTGGGCGCATCGCCCTTGGGCGCGTCCTTGTCCTTGGTGGGGACCACCAGCTTGCCCTGCTCGGACAGGGCGCGGATCTTCGCCTTCATCTCCGGCCAGTGCCAGTCGAGCACCACGATCTCCGGCTTCTCGGGCTTGTGCTTGGGGTCGATCACGTACCTGTTGCTGTTCGGGCGCACGACGCCGCTCCGCCCCGCGATGAAGTCGTTGTAGTCGTTGAGCAGCGGCAGCGTGACCACGTCCGTCTTCCACTGCATCGGGATGGTGGCGATCTTCGGCTCGAGCTGCTGCTTGACCTTGTAGGCCTTGGGGCCGGCGATGGTGAACTTGCCGCCGACCGGGATGAGCAGCACGTCGACCGGGCCGATCGCCTTGACCACCTCCTCGGGCAGCGCCTGGTTGAGGCTGCCGAGGTGCACCACCTTGATGCCGGCGACGTCGAGCACCAGGATGCCGTTCGGACCCGAAACACACGGCGGCTCCTCGCACGTCTGCGTGCCCGGCACGCTGCGCACCTTGATGTCACCGATGGTCTCGTTGAGGTCCTTCCACACCCACGGCTTCTCGGTCGTGAGCGCGCTCATCACCCTGGGCTTGCCCAGGGCGAAGTCGCGGTAGGTGTGGTGCTTGTACTGGATGGAGCTGGCGACCGCGTCGACCTTCATCTTCGGGATCGCCGGATAGCCGATCACCATCGGCGGGTAGGGATCGAGGAACACGGTCTTGCCCTTGGGCGACTTCACCAGGAAGGCGCTGTGGCCGTACCACGTGATCTCGACGCCGCCCTTGACGGGCTTGGCGGCCGGCGCCGCCGGTGCGGCCAGGAGCAGGGCGAAGATGGACGTCGTCAGCATGCGTATTCTCTCGATTCTTCCTGGTGGCCGGCCTCGGGCCGGAACACGCCACAGGTTCTTGTTCAGCGCTTGTGTCCGCGCATGGCCTCGCGCACCTCGCGCTCGGCCTCGGCCTCGCGCTTGGCGTCGCGCTTCTCGTGTTCCTTGCGGCCCTTGCCGAGCCCGAGCTCGACCTTGACGCGCGCGCCCTTGAAGTAGAGCTCGAGCGGGATCAGCGAGAAGCCGCGCTCGCGCATCTTGGTGCCGAGACGATCGATCTCCTGCCGGTGCAGGAGCAACTTCCGCGCGCGCATTGGCTCGTGGTTCCGCGCGTGGGCGTAGGCGTAGGCCTGGATGCTCGCATTCACGAGGAACACCTCGCCGCGCCGCCACTCGCAGTAGGCGTCGTCGATGCTCGACCTGCCCTCGCGCAGCGACTTGACCTCGCTGCCCTGCAGCGCGAGCCCCGCCTCGTAGGAGTCTTCGAATGCATAGTCGTGGCGTGCGCGGCGATTCCTGGCGAGAACCCGCCGCTCCGGCGAGTCATTCCGCTTCTTCCCCTTGGCTGCACCCGTCTTCTGCTTGGCCATGCCCCAAGGCAGCGGTTTATACAGGAGGAACGCCGCGGGATCCACGCCACAACGGAGGGACCGATTTGCGCGCCTCGCTCAGCGCGGCTCGGAAAGGGCCAGCGCCAGCGTGATCACGCCCCGCGCGCCGGCCGTACGCAGCGTACGCGCGCACTCGGCGGCGGTGGCGCCGGTCGTGATCACGTCGTCGACAAGGAGCACGCGCGCACCCGAAAGGCGTGCGCGCACGCGCG
>JAHFDS010000675.1 GCA_023248855.1 Myxococcales bacterium | reverse complement strand
TGGGCGCGGGTTCGGACGTCGCCGAAGCGACCGGGGGCGTGGGGATTTCGCTCGGGGATTCGGCTTCGTTGCTCATGCGGCCAACCGCAGCACGGTAGCATGCGACGCCGGCCCTGCAGAGCTCCGTCTGCGGAGAATTTTCTTGCCCCTCGGCCCCGCGTCAGCGACGAACGAGGAGGCTCGAGAGGTGCTGCGCGGTGAAGTCGACCAGGGGAATGACGCGTGAGTAGTTCATGCGCTGGGGCCCGATGACACCGAGCAGACCCAGGGGACGCTCCCCCGGACCGTAGGGCACCGCCACCACGGACATGTCGCAAAGGCCCGTCTCGGCCAGCTCGGCGCCGATGAAGACCTGGATGCCGCTGGCTTCCATCGTCCGATCGAGCAGCTTGAGCAGGCGCGACTTCTCCTCGAGGGTGTGCAGGAGCGCCCGCATCGAGTCGAGATCGACCGCCGACTCGACCAGCTTGGCCTGGCCCTCGACGATCACCTCGGGCTCGCCCGCGCTGGCCAGCGCCGCGGCGCCGATGGAGAGCGCCCGCGCGGCCAGCTGGTCATATTTGCTCTTGTCGGCGGCCAGCTCGCCGAGGACGCGTTCGCGCACCTCCTCGAGCGTCAGGCCGAGCAGCAGCTCGTTCAAGTAGTTGCCCATCCGCTCGAGATCGGCAGACTCGAGGGGCGCGTCGAGGCGCACGATCTTGTTCTCGATGGCCCCCGCCTGCGTGACCAGCACCACCAGGATCTCACCGTCGCGCAGGCGCAAGAGCTCGATGTGCTCGAAGCGATCGGCGTTGGGCTTGGGCGAGACCACGATGGCCGCGTACGAGGACAGGTCGGCCAGGCCGCGCACCATCTCCCGGATGACGTCGTCGACGTCGAGCGTCGCGGCGACCCCGAGCGGCCCCAGCTTGGCGGCCGCCTCTTCGCGCTCGCGCGGCGACAACCCCCGCACGCGCAGGAGCGAGTCGACGAAGTAGCGCATGCCGCGCTCGGTGGGCACGCGCCCGGCGGAGGTGTGGGGTTGCTTGAGCAGCCCCAGATCCTCGAGGTCCGCCATCACGTTACGCACGGTCGTCGGTGACAGATCGATGCCGTGACGCTTCGTGACGGTGCGCGATCCGACCGCCTCGCCCGTGTTCATGTACTCGGAAACGATGGCGTGGAGGATCTTGCGTGCGCGGTGGCCGATGTCCGTCATGGTGCTGCGAGGACGTACCCTGCATTCTAGCAGCCCGGACCTCCGGCGTCACGGAAGCCCCGCGCCTGCTACAAGAACCTCCGTCCGACCTCGTCGGCCAGCAGGAAGCCGCGCTCGGTCAAGCGAAGCCCGAGACCGCCGTGCTCGAGCAGGCCCTGATCCAGCAGCGGCTGGGAGATCGTGGCGTCGGCGGCGGCATGGGGAACGCCGTCGAGCAGGCGGCGCAGGCCCAGCCAGACGGCCTCGCGCCTGGCCTCGGCTGGGGTCAGGGTCTCGCGCGTGACGACTGCGTCCCGCGGGCGCGCGAGGTAGCCGGCCGGTGTGGGATCGTTGCGCCAGCGCTCGACGCCGCCGCCCGGCTGGTGGCGGCTCGACCACGCCGAGGCCCCGAGCCCGAGCCATTCTCCGCCGGTCCAGTAGAGCTCGTTGTGCACCGAGCGAGCGCCCGGACGCGCATAGCTGGAGATCTCGTAGTGCTCGAACCCGGCAGCCTGCAGGCGCTTGCGCGTGGCGAGCAGGCGATCCGCGAGGTCGTCGTCCTTGGCCGCGCCGAGGGTCCCGCGGGCGGCGCGACGGCCGAACACTGTGCCAGCCTCGACCGAAAGGCCATACACCGAGAGGTGATCGGGAGCGAGCGCGAGGACGCTATCGACGTCGGCCTCCGCGTCGCCGGCCGACTGCCCCGGCACGCCGAGCATGAGGTCGATCGACAGGCGCGGGATGCCGGCCGAGCGCGCCGCGGCGACCGTGGCGGCGGTGTCCGGTGCCCGGTGCAGGCGGCCGAGCTTGCGCAGCAGGCGCGCGTCGAGCGACTGCGCACCGATCGACAGGCGGGTCACCCCGGCGGCTCGCAGCTCGTCGAGGCGTCCGTGCTGCAAGGTCTCGTCGGCCGGGTTGACCTCGACGGTCACCTCGAGCGGCGCGTCCGCGGGGAACGCCCCGACGATCGCGCCGAGGGCGCGTGCGAGCTCGGCGGGAGCCCACAGGCCAGGCGTTCCACCGCCGAAGTACACCGAGCGCAGGCGGCGGCCCGCAACCTTCGGGGTGAGCTCGGCGAGCTCCGCGAGCACCGCGTCGGCGTAGGCGGCATGCGGGATGCCGCGGCCACGGCGCGCGACCTCGAACGCGAAGTCGCAGTACGGACAGGCCGAGAGGCACCACGGGAAGTGGACGTAGACTCCGAAGCTGTTGTTCTCGCTCACCGCCGCTGTAGCCAACCGACAGCCTGTGTCAGTCGCCGATCACGAGGGGGATCTCGGCCGTGTAGGTCCTGCCTTGCGCGGGGAACTCCCAGCGACGCATCTGCCCGGACAGGCAGAGGCCGAGCTTGGACTGATCGAGGGGCGATGGCAGGCTCACGCGGCGCAGGGATCCGTCGTCCGAGATCACGACCTTGAGCATGACCCGGCCCCGCATGATGCTGTCGTCATCGGCGAGCGCCCGCTCGACGCACTGCTTGATCGCACCATCATGCTTGCGAAAGACCTCCAACACGTCCTCGGTGCCCGCCCGGCTTGCGCGCGCGGGTGCTGGCTCGCGCGGGGGGCGCGGCGGCGGCTCGACCGGCGCCTTCTCGGGCCTGTCCGGCTCCGCCTTTTCGGGCCTGTCTGGCTTCTGGGCGGGCGCCGGCTGCTCGACGCGCGCCGGCTTCCCCGGCTTTTCGGCCTTCTCGGGCGGCTCGCGCGAGGGCGGCGCAGGGCGCTCGGGGCGCGGGCGCTCGGGGCGC
>JAHFDS010000674.1 GCA_023248855.1 Myxococcales bacterium | reverse complement strand
CTCACGTACATCCGGGGCCGGTCGATCCCGAACCAGTTCATGATCGTGGATGAGGCGCAGAACCTCACGCCGCACGAGGTCAAGACGATCATCACGCGCGTTGGCGAGGGGACGAAGATCGTCCTGACCGGTGATCCCTACCAGATCGACAACCCCTACGTGGACGCTTCGTCCAATGGCCTGACCACCACGGTCGAACGGTTCAAGGGCGAGTCCATCGCCGGTCACGTCTCGCTCTCCAAGGGCGAGCGCAGCCCGCTCGCCGAGCTCGCCGCGAACGTGCTCTGAGGTCGGCGAGACCCTACTTGACGACGCCCTTTCTGCGCAGCGCGAAGAACTTGGGCCAGCCGAAGATGAGCGGGAACCTGCGCTCGAGCGGTGACAGCTCGATCCGGACGCCGTAGTTGCGTTCGACCTTGTCGAGCACGTAGTCGAGCCAGCTCTCGCCGAAGGTGATCATGTACTTCGGCCAGCGCGCGACGCTGCGCCGCCGGCTGCGCGCCAGCAAGCGCGCGAGCACCTGGGGCGCCGCGGGTGAGGCGGCCCCGTCGGCGAGCACGGCGAACAGGCGCCGGTAGTAGTCGGCCTCGGCGGCAAAGAGCGCGTCCACCTTGCTGCCCTCGCTCACGCGCTGCTCACCGAGGTAGGAGATCGAGAGCACCGCCTTGATGAGGGCGTCGTCGGGCGCCGCGGCGCTCTGCGGCCCGCACAGGCCGAGCGCCATCGGGAGCAGGGTCGCGGTCGCCCCGAGGGCCACGTCGATCACGGTCTCCCGTGCCGCCGCGTCCCGTGCGTAGGGCAGGGCGAGGCGCTTCGAGAAGCGACCGAGGTGATGCGTGTCGCGGGCTCGCACGGACGTCTCGCGCCGCAGGTCGGCCTCGGAGATCACGCAGTACTTGCAGCGGTGCCGCTCGGCGCCGGCCGAAGGCGGCAGGGCGCCGGACTCCCAGTTGCGATAGTAGACGTTCGGCGGGAGGAGCCTCGCGACCGTGCGGTCCTTCCAGCGCGGGAAGTACGCGCGGTACGAGTCTACGACCACGTAGAAGTCGTTGAAGCTGCCCGGCCCGCGCGTCACCTCGCTCAGCTTCGAGCCATAGAAGATCACGGCCTGCACGGCCTCGCGCCGTCCATCGGCGAGCAGCCGCTCCACGAAAGGGGAGACGTCGGCGTGCCGGCCGAGGACCTCCGCCACGACCGCGCGCGCGTTCGCCTCGTTCGCCCGCGGTTGCGCCTGGGGGCTGGCGCTCACGCCGCCCGCTTTCTCGGCTTTTGGGCGATGACGCCCGCCTCTGCGAGGAAGGACGCGAGCTCGCCGAAGGTCTCGCGGCGCCCGAACTGCGCGAGGTGGCCGCCCGGATACCAGTGCATGCGCGGGTGACCCCAGTGCCTGGCCAGCCACTCGGCTTGCTCGGGCGGCGCGATCCGGTCGCCGAGGCCGGCGATGATGAACCGCCGGTCGTGGCGCACCAGGCACGGCCTCTCGAGCGGTGCGTGGATCTCGAACGCCGCGCGCAGCGCCTGCCCAGAAATGCCCGCCGCCTCCGCGCGCGCGCGCGCCGGGCGCCCCTCGCCGTGCGACCACATCACCTCCGCAAACGACGCCACGGGGATCATCGGCACCGCGAAGTCGAGCGGCTCCGCCGACGCGAGCAGCGCGGCGGTATAGCCGCCGAGGCTCATGCCCATCACGCCGACCTCGGGTGCGCCGCGCTCACGCAGCCACGCGACCAGCGAGCGCAGGTCCGCGAGGGCGTGGCCGAACGCCTCGTTCATCCGCACCACGTGCGTGCTCGGAAACTTGAGCCCGCTCGGGATGCCACGAGGGGAGCGCTGGCCGTGAAATGGCAGCTGCACGAGCACCACGTCGAGCCCGAGCCGCGCCAGGAAGGGTACGCCGAACGCGAGGTGCTCGAGGCGGAAGCTGCCGCCGCCCCAGCCGTGAAGACACAGGATCGTGGGCCGGCGTCGCGCGCGGTCCGAGCCGTCGGGTGCGCGCCCGTGATCGGGCAGGCGGTAGTGACGCGCAATGGCTGTCTGGTTCTCGCGGTACGCGAGGTACCTCCAGCGGTAGCCCTCGTGCGTCGGCTGGTAGCCGCTCTGCCACGAAAGGTCGACCACCTCGAGCGGCCCGAGGCGCTGGGCGGTGCGGTGCTCGCGGAACTGCACCCGCGCCGGCGCCGCGAAGTAGCGCGCCCGCACGTCCGGTCGCCGGTAGTGGGCGGTCGCCTCGGCCAGCGCGGCGGCCGGGTCATCGGCGGGCAGGCGCTTGCCGCCACGGCTCATGACACGCTCCATGATGCGGATGGCGGCCCGGTCGAGCGAAGCACCGGCCCAGATGAGGGGTCGCATCTCTGCATCCTAGCCTGTTGGTGCCGCTGCTCATCCAGTGTCGACCACAACTTGTCCACAGCCCTGTGTACGTCCTGTGAGTCACGTTCGGCACACGCGGCCTCGATCACGTAGCCTTGCGTCATTTCCAACGAGCCTGCATTTCCCTCTACAGTCCGGGCACTTGCCCCGGTTTGTGGAGAATCGGCGATCAATTCCTGCGCTCCGCGTTACGTTTTGGGAACGCAACCCGATGGATTCCGGGAACTTTCCGCGGACCCCACTGTGGACACCGGGCCGGTCAGGGTCGAGACCGGACAGAACCTGACACCGACCTACACGAGACCGGGCCACCCGAGGCGTTTTCTGAAGAGTGACCGGCGTGTCGGCGTTGACACACGAATCGCGCATCGTAGAATCGCGCCCTCACCGGGGCTGTGCCCCGACGCACTCGCGGGAGATGGACTTGGAGAACCCGAAGAAGCCGACTCGAGACATCAGCGATCTCAAAGCCCGTCTCGGCCTCACCAAGACGGGGCTGCCGACGCCGACACCGGCGGCGCCGACTCCGGTTCCCGCGGCCACGAGGCCCGCGCC
>JAHFDS010000257.1 GCA_023248855.1 Myxococcales bacterium | reverse complement strand
CGCCGCCACCGCCGGTGTGGGCACCGCTGCCGGCGCTGCCACCACCGCCCCCGGAGCCGGCGCCTCCTCCGGCGCTGTTGGGACCGCAGGCGAGCGGTGCGACGCCAAGCGTCAGGAGGAGGACGATGCCGTTGCCAAGCCGCGTCATGTCCGGGAATTTGCCGGAGTTGGAGGCAGGAACGCAAGCGTGACGCGACGCGATCGTGACGGAGGTGCCGCTTGCAGGCTGACGAACGTCAGTGAACGGTGGCCTCGAGGGGCGCTGCGACCCGCCCGTAGGGGCCTACCGCTCCGCCTTCTCGGCATCGAGGCGCTGCGCTTTGCGACCGCCACGTGGCGGTGGGCTCGGGGCCAGCTGGCCGCCCACGACGAGGTTCGCCATCTCGACCGAGCGGTCGATCAGCGCGCGCGCGCCCTCGTGGAGGTCCTTGCTGTTCCGAACGTGGCGCACGTTGTTCTCCATGTCCTCGGCGGTCCATCCCCGCGAGTGCGCGATGAAGGGAAACTGCGGGAACTGGCAGCCGACCTCACCGAAGAACGCCATCAATTGCCCGACCACGCCCTGGATGTTGTCTTGCCCGCCGGTGACGATGAATGCGGCCACCTTGTTCTTCAGGAGGAGCCGGTTCGCGATGGTCTCCTGGTTCTGGATGCAGTTCATCCGCTCGACCATCTTGTAGTAGAGGGAGCTCGCGTTGCCCCACCGGATGGGCGTGGCCACGAGGATCACGTCGGCCCAGTGCACGAACGCCTCGTACACACGGTCTAGCTGGTCGCTGGGATCCATCTGCGTGATCGAGCACGGCCAGGTGCAGGCGTGCGCAGCCTTGGAGTAGTAGCCCTCGCAGTGCCGGAACGCGAGCTCGCCGAGCCGGATGACCTGGGTCTCGCAGGCCCCCGCTTTGGCGTGCTCGAGCGCGCTCACGAGGAGCGCGTCGGACGTGCTGTAACGCGGGTGGCCCGCCGTCATGACCGTGGTGGAGATGCCCACGACGCGGACGGGGCCGGCCTGGCGCAGGACGGGCCGCGCGAGCGGATGCGGCGCGTGCGGCTTCTTCTGCCGCTTGGTCGCGCTCGCCAGGTCGACCAGGACGCGGCCGCCCTCGACCTTGACGGCGTAGGCGGGCACCTTGTCGGCCTCGAAGCCCGGCTCGCCCTCGCCGGTTGTGCGGTGGAACTTCCAGTAGTGCCACGGGCAAGTGACGTAGTCGCCGTCGAGGGTGCCCTCGCCGAGCGGCCCGCCGACGTGGTTGCATGCGCCGTGGATGGCGCTCCACTCGCCGTCCTTGCGGACGAGCGCGAGCTTGACGCCCCCGACGCGCACCGGCTGGACGCTCCGTCCGCTCAGCTCCGCGACCGCCCCGATGTCTTGCCAGTCTGCCATGCGAGCTCGGGAATTTTCCGGAGTTGGAGGCAGGAACGCAAGCCTGACGCGACGCGATCGTGACGGAGGCCGCCTGCAGGCTGACGAACGTCAGTGAACGGCAGGCCTTGCGCGGACGCGATCCCTCGCGATCGGCGGCACCTCGAGCGGCGTGCGCCCGGCGGCGCCTTCGGCGCGCACCTCGGCGCCACTGAAGCGGAACGGACGGGTGAGGATGGGCTCGATCGAGCCGAGCAGGGCGTAGTGCAGGTGCGGCGCGCCCGCGCCGGCGTTGCCGCAGCGGGCGATGGGCTGGCCGCGCGCGACCCGCTGGCCGACCGCGACGACGATCGAGCCGTGGCGCAGGTGGACGAGCTCGCTCCACTCGCCGGGAGCGTGCTCCAGGATCACGCGATTGGCGGCGGAGCTCGTGATGGGGCCGGGCGGCGCGTCGACCACGTGGTCGTCGATGCGCACCACCACGCCGTCGGCGGGCGCGAGGATCGCGCGATCGAAGCAGAACCAGTCCTGGTTCCGCTTGCCATCGCCCGAGAACAGGGCGCCGGACTCGGCGGCCGGCTGCAGGTCGAGCGCGAACGCCGCGTAGCCCTCGTGCGTGCCGGGGCCCTCGAAGCCCTGGATGACGAGCCACTCGCCGTCGAAGGGGATCGACAGCGCCGTCGTGTGGTTCGGGCGAAGGCTTGGCGCGGGCGCGGAGAGGTCTGCGGGCGCGCGACGGGCCTCCCCGCGCAGCTCGAGCGCGGGGTCATCGAGCTCGAAGTCGAGGTGCGCGAGCGGTCGCGCCGTCGGCGCGGTGCCGTGGGCGAGCGCGGCGAGGTCGGCCGGATCGAGCGCGGTGGAGAAGACCCAGAGCTCGTCGAGCGCCCCGATGAAGGACTCGATCGCATAGGCGTCGCGGCGGTGTCCGAGGCGGAGCGGGCCCTCGGGCGGCGTGCGCGGGGCTAGGCGCGGCTTTCGCGCGACCTCGCGGCCATCCACGTAGAGGAGGAGCTCGCCTGCGGTGCCGACGAGCGCCACGTGGGCGAAGCGCCCCGCCTCGAGCAGATCGGGGCTCTCGAGCGCGACGCCGCCGACGTTGGCGTGCACGCGCGGCGCGCCCTCGGTCTTGCCGACGACGAACGTCCCGCGATCGCCCTCGCCGAGCGCCCAGGCCCACGGACCGCGCGGATGCTGCACCGCCATCCACAGCGCCACGGTGAAGGGACCCGACGCGAACGACTCGACGCCGAGCGACGTCTCGGCGAAGCCGCCGTGGTTGACGAGCAGCACGTGGTTGTCGCCTCCGGTCGGGGCGATGGCGGGGCGCGCGGTGGCGCAGCCGAGGCCGAGGACGAGGATGATGGACGCGAACGGGCGCATCGCGCCAAAGAGTCTAAGCGAGCGCGATCAGTAGTCGATGGTCAGGGTGTATGCGCCCGTGTTCTCACCCCCGTCGATGTCGTCGACCTTGAACCAGAGGTTGCCGGCCGCGAGGGTGGTGGACGAGCGGTCGGTGCCATTGACGAACATCCCAGGCACCGGGGCGCGGACGCCCGGGTTGGCGGCCGAGACGGTGCCGATGAGCGCACCGCACCACATCGAGTAGGGCTGGCAGGTGAATTGCCGGAGGTCCTGCGGCAGGCCGTCGGCGCTCGCAGCGCCGGGGCAGCCAGTGCCAGAGCACGCCCCCACGGTTTGCCCGCCGGTGACGCGGACGCGGTAGGCGTGACAGGCGCCGAGCGTGATCCCCGAGTCGATGAAGCTCGTGGAGCCCGAAAGCCGCGCGTCGACGGTCACTGAGACGCTACGGCCGAGGGAGGTCGGCAGCAGGCACTCGTCGGTGTCGGCGGGGACGTGGGCCCACAGCTCGTTCGACGTCGCGGTGGCGCCGGTCTGGCCGCCGTAGAGCACGCCGGTTCCGCCGCGCAGCCCGGCGTCGAAGCTGCAGCCCGCCCAGCCGCGGGGGGACGGGGACGCGACGCCCTCGCGCATCCAGCTCTGCCAGTCGAGCGTCCAGGTCTCCGCGAGCAACGTGCCCATCGCGTCGGCGCCGCCGAAGACGGTGTGGACGTTGCGCGTGGTGTCGCCCATGCCGCACAGCTGCCAGCGCGCGCCCGGCGGATTGGTCGGCGCGAAGGCCGGCGTGGTGGTCGGGCCCTTCCAGCCGATCTGACCGTCGTAATCGTAGCTGTTGTTCGTCAGCACGGTCGTGATGCGCGTGTTGCCGCCGAACAGGACGCAGCTGGCGCGCCGATCGTCGCAGGAGATCGTGCCCCCCGCGAGGCCGCCGGTGACGTAGCCCTGATTGGCATTGCCGACCTGCGCCCAGCGCGTGCCGTTCCAGTGCCACGAGAACGCCTCGGCAATGGGGCCGTCGGAGCTGTCGCCCGAGTGCACGACGATCACGCGGCGCGCGGCGTCGTAGGCCACGTTCGGCGAGCGGCGCGGCCAGGGCCCGGGCGCGGTCATCGATTGCGTCACGAAGGCCCAGCTGCGCTCGTCGAATGACCATTGGTCGCCGACATAATAGGCGCCATTGGGACTCGTGGCCTCGCCGCCGTACACGAACATGCTCTGGTGAAAAGCATCCCACGCCATCCCGGACTTCCAGCGCGGGTCCATGGTCGCGGGCGGCTGCGGGACGCTGCCCATCCACGCGTTGGTCTTCGAATCGAATGCATACATCGTCCGCTGGGCGGTGGTGGGATCCGCGGGGTTCGTGCGGCCGCCGAAGATGTAGACGCGGCCGCCGCCCGTGGCGGCCACGGCCGCGCCGGAGAGGCCCGGCGGAGGGCTCGTGCCGCCGGGCGCCAGGCGCTGCCAGCCGGAGACCGAGAAGCGCACCGCGGCAGAGCTCCCGCCCCCGGGCGCGGGGTTCTGAACCTGGAGCCGCAGCTCGCCGACGTTGGCCATGAGCGCGGCCGTCACGGTCGCGCGTACCTGCATGGGCGAGAGCAGCGTGGTCGCAAGGCGCGTGTTGGTGGTGAGCTCCACGACCACGCTCTGCGCGTTCAGGCCTCCGCCGGTGAGCGTGACCATCGCCGCCGCAGCCGCCGGGGCTGAGCGCGGCGCAAGGTCGGAGACCGTCGGCACCGGGTTCGTGATCGAAAAGGTCGCGCCCGCCGAGGGACCGGCCGAAGGGGAAGGGTTCGTCGCGGTCACGGTGACGGTGCCCGCGTTCGCGAGCATCGCAGGCGTCAGCGTCGCGTCGAGCTGCGTGGCGCTCCGGAAGGTGGTCGCGGCCGCCATGGTGCCGAACTGGACGGTCGCGCCGCTGACGAATCCGGTGCCGCCGACGTTGAGCGTGGCCATCGCCGAGCCGGCGGGCAGCGTGCTCGGGGTCAGCGCCGTGATCGTCGGTTGCGCATTCTGCACGTCGAAGCCGACGGCATTCGAGTCCGCACCGGTGCCGTTCGAGGCGACCACCTGCTGCGTGCCGGCCGTGGCGAGCGCGCTCGTCGGAACGGCCACCACGAGCGAGGTCGCGGTGCGCGTGGTGGGTGTCAGCGTGGTCGCACCGAAGTGCACGACCGTGCGCTGCAGGAAGTTGCCTCCCGTGAGCGTCAGCGAGAAGCCCGCCGAGCCAGCCACCGCGCTCGTGCGCGACAGGTTCGTGAGCGTGGGCACGGGCAGGGTGACCTGGAAGCTGATCGGCATGCTGACGTTGCCGATGCCGTTCGACACCGTGATGGCGAGCGGGCCCGCGGTCTGGAGCTGCGTCGCCGGGATGCTCGTGGCAAGGCGCGTCGTCGAGACGACCGTGGTGGGCAGCACCATGCCACCCGCCTGCACGACCGAGTGGCTGAAGAAGCCAGCGCCGTTGACCGTGAGCGCCGTGGCCGGGCTCTCGACCGCCGCCGAGGCGGGCGTCAGGGTCGCGATGCTCGGCGTCGGATCGGCGATCGAAAACGCGCTCGGCGCGGATACGTTGTCGGTGGCGTTGGCGACCGTGACCTGCACCGTGCGCGCGGCCGAGAGCTCTCCGGCTGGCACCATCGCGACGAGCTGCGTGTCGCTCGAGCGGGTGGTGGCAAGCGCTGCGGCGCCGAAGCGCACCACGGCCGAGGGCACGAACCCGGTGCCGGTGACGGTGAGCGAGAACGCGGGGCCCTCGCTGGTGGCACGGCTGGGCAAGAGCGTGGTGATGGTCGGCACCGGATCTCCGACCACGAACGGCGTCGGCGCGGACTCGCCCACACCAGGCACGGCGACGACGAGATCGAACACGCCGGGTGTCGCGGTGAGCGCGGCCGGCAGCGTCGCGTCAAGGCGCGTGGCGTCGCCGAACGTCGTCGGCAGCGCGGTGCCGGCAAAGCGCACCACCGCCCCCGGCGCGAAGCTCTGGCCCATGATCTGAAGGACGAGATCGGGGCCGCCGGCGCGTGCGCTGGCGGGGGCGATCGCGGACACGACCGGCAGCGGCTGGCCCACCGAGAAAGGCAGCGCGTTCGACGCGCCACCGCCCGGAGCGGGGTTCTCGACCGTCACCTGCACCGCGCCGGGCGTGGCCAGCAGCGCCCCCGGCACCTCGGCGACGAGGTGGCTCGCGTCGGTCAGCACGGTCCACACGGTGGTGGAGCCGAAGCGCAGGGAGGCGCCATCGACGAACCCGGTGCCGGTCACGTGGAGGATCACGGACGCCGCGCCCGCCGGGATCGACGTCGGCGAGAGCGCGGTGAGCACGGGCCGCGGGTTGGCCGTGACGACGTTGAGCGTGGCCGGGCTCGACGCACCGCCGCCTGGGGCGGGGTTCGTGGCCACGATGGCGAGCGGTCCGGCGGAGCCGAGGAGGCTCGCCGGCACCGTGATGTCGAGCAGCTGCGAGGAGGTCATGCGCACGGCCACCTGCGTGCCCGAGACGGACACGGTGGTGGCTGCCAGGAAGCCGGCGCCGCGCAGGCGCACCGCGAGATCGGGCGAGCCGGAGGCGACCTCGGACGGCTCGATCGACGAGACGATCGGCCGCGGGTTCGATTCGACGCGGAAGACGTTGGGGCTCTCGGCCAGGCCCCCCGGCGTCGCCAGCTGCACGAGGCCGGTCTGCGCGGTGGGGGGCACCTCGACCTGGATCGACGTCTCGCCCCAGCTCATCACGCGCGGGGCCATGGCGCCCGCGAAGGTCACGCTGCCGTGGCCCTGGCCGGTGCCAAAGGCGCTCCCCGTGAGGGTGATGAGCGTGCCAGGAGGCCCGTGGTCGGGCATCATCTGACTGATGACGCTCACCTGACCGGCCAGCCCCACGACCTCGAACTGCGCGGGCGCGCTCACGAGGCCGGTCGGGTTCTCGACCCGCACCTCGACGTTGCCCGGCGTGCCAAGGGCACCCTGCGGCACCGTCGCGACGAGCGTGTTGCAGGTGACGAGCGTGGCCTCGAGCGTGGTCTGGCCGAAGCGGATCTTCGAGCTCGGGAACAGGCCGTCACCGACGATGGCGATCGGCTGCGCGCCGCCGCCGACCACGGCGGAGAAGGGCTTGAGCGCGCCGATCGCGGGCGTCGCCTGGCGCATGTCCGAGAACGACAGCAGGAGCATCCCGCCCGGCTGCCTCGGCGCCATGCCACGCGCGGGCTCGAGGCAGCCGCCGATCGCCTCGGCGGTCACCTGGCCCCCCTGCGGCAGGTAGACGTCCCGCATCGCCGCCTCGCCACCGCCGTTGGTTCGCGAGGCGCAGGCGCCATAGCAAGGCGAGAGCTGCACGGGCAGGCCCGGCAGCGGCGTTCCGACCGCGCTCTGCGCGTGCACGGCGACATCGGTCTTGACGAGCGGCGTCGCCGTGTCCATCACGACGTCGCCGACGTCGGTGTCGGCGGGTCCGTGCGTGCCGAGCTCCTCGGTGCGGCCACCGGCGACGTCACCGGTGCGCATGAGCAGCGCCTCGACGCGCAGCTGGCAGGCACGCACGCCGGCGATCGCGAAGGTGCCGTCGGCGCCGGAGAGCGTGCTCGCGCCCGGGACCTCGCCCTCGGCGCGCGCGTCGGTGGCAGGATCGACGACCGACGGTGTCTTCACGCTCACGTCCACGCCGGGAAGCGGCAGGCCGGCGGGGTCGACGACGCGGCCGCGCACGGTGGTCGCGCGGCACACCGGGATCTTGAGCGAGAAGCCGCGGATGCCCGCGCCCTCGTCGGTGCGGATCTCGGTGTCGCCGGGCAGCTGGGCGCCGCCGAGGGCGGACTTGCCGCTCCGGCCGTGCAGCGGCACCACCTCCGCGTCGCCGTGGTCCCCCGTGCCAATGCGGCCGAGCGTGCCGCTCGTATGATCGAGCGACCACACCTCGAGGCGCGTGCCGAGCGGGATGCGACTGCTGTTCGGGAAGTGCACCGGCACCGGCAGCGAGACCGTGAGGCCACTCGGCTCGAGCACGACGACCAGCGGTGCGCCATAGCCGTCGAGCGGGATCGGCGTGCGGTCGAACGGGATGCCGGTGACGGAGATGCTCGGTGGCGCGCCCTGCGGGAACGAGACCGTGGTGCCGGTCGGGAACTCGATCGACAGGCCCGGGCCGGCCGGGCTCTCGATGGTCGCCTCGGGGCCCATCGGGCTCACCTGACCGGACAGGTCGATCGGCGGCGAGAGCGGCGTGAGGTAGATCGGCCTTGGCAGCACGCGCCGCTCGGTGGGTGCGAGCGTCGGCCGCAGGCGCTCGACGATGCGCGAGAAGCTCCGGCCGCGTACGCTGGCCATGCGCGCGTCGATGGTGAGCTCGTCGCTGCCCGCGCGCGCGCCAGCCACGGCGAAGTCGCCCGCTGGCGCGAGCGATGCCGCCATCGCACCGCCGATCGCCAGCGTCACATCGGGCAGCGGATCGCCGTCGAGGTCCTGCACGGTGCCGACCAGCGTCGCCGGCGGCGCATCAGGGCCTCCGTCCTGCACCGGGCCGTCCGCGCCGCCCATGCCGCCGCGACCCCCTCCCCGTCCGGCGCCGCCGCCGTGACCCGCATCGCCCCCCATCGGCTGCGTGTCGTCACTGCACGCCGACAAGGCCACCATCGCCGCGACCAGCGCGATCCCGATGCTGCGCGAGAGCTGCATGTTTCCTCCACCGGGCCTTGCGGCCCGGACTCCGTGGGTTCGGCCATCCCCCGACGGCCGGAGCGTCAGTAGTCGACCTGTACGTTCCAGCCGGTGCCCGTCTGGCCGCCCGGCTGGTCGATCGAAAAGAAGAGACCGCCCGCGCGCCGCGCCGTACGGGTGACCGCGCTGGCGCCCGGCAGGAAGTGGTTCTGCCCCATGGCGCCGCCGGTGGGCGCGCTGCTGGCGACCATGCCGACCAGTGCGCCTTCGTAGCCGAAGTGGTCCGGGCAGTTGCCGCCACTGCCCGGCAGGCCCGCCGGGCCGACGGTGCCATTGCAGGATGACATCAAGGTGCCCGGGTTCGTGACCGTCACCGTGAAGCGATCACACGCCTCGAGCACGACGGGCACACCCGCGTTCGTCGGCGTGACCCAGCCGGTCGTGAGGGTGCTCGAGAACGGCACGGTCACGGTCGCCCGGAGCCCCCGGGTCCGCGTCGTGGTGCACGGCCAGTACGCGTCGGGCACCATGAGGTAGAGGTCGTTGTAGACCGGCGTCACCGTATTCGGTGGCCCGTGGCCACCGAACATCGCGAACACGCCTCCTGTCAGGTCGGGGACCTCGGCTGCGCCCATGTAGCGACGCGCAGAGGGGTTGGCCAGGTTGCTCTCCTGCGCCCAGCCGCCGGCAAGGCGATGCCAGAGGTCGTTCCAGACCGTCGACGCGCTTCCCGAGATGTACGACTCCCCGCCGAACGTCGCCTGCGCGCCGCGGGTGCTGTCGACCCAGAAGGCGTGATCGCCACGGGTGTTCGTGGGGACCGGCGTGAGGTTGAGCAGACTCCAGGCGCCGATCCCGGCATGGACGTAGGTGTTCGAGTCGCTCATGTAGGGAACACCAGCGTGCGTGTAGCACTCCGCCGCGTCGCCGTCGCACGCCAGGCGCGTGTGGGATTCAACCGCCGCGCTGCTGACCTGCATCCAGCTCGTGCCGTTCCAGCCCCAGGTGCTGGTGTCCCGCGAGCCGTTTTCGCCACTCACCATCAGGATGCGCCTTCGGGCACTGTCGTATGCCATCTGGGCGAAGGTGCGGGTCGCCGGGGGGGAGCCGTTCGTGAAGGTGCAGGTGCCGGCCGAGTCGCAGACGATCGTGGCGTCGTTCACGGTCTGAGCGCTGTCGATGACGTCCCAGGTCGTGCCGCCATAGAAGACGACCCGCTGGTTCAAAGGATCGTAGGCTCCGGCCGCGCCATAGCGCGGGCGCCCGCCGAATTGATCGACCGGCGCGCTCCACGTCCCAGCTAGCACGTTGTAGCGATAGAGGGTCCGCGTCGCCGTCGCCACCGAGATGGCGTCGGTCAGGCCACCGTAGATGTAGAGGACGCCGTTGCCGTAGACCACGGCCGCACCGGTCAGTCCCGACTGCGGCGCATTGGCCACGCCGGTGGTCGTCACCTGCTGCCAGCCGGCCCAGCCAAAGTAGGCTGGGTCACTGGTGCCTCCGTCCCCGGTCGACGCGGGCGGGTTCGTCACGGTGATCGTACGCACTCTGGGCGTGGTGCTGCTCGGCAAGGTCGCCGTCAGCGAGGACGCGCTCACGTAATTGGTCGTGAGCCCCACGCCGTCCTGCAGGATCTGGCTCGTCGAGACGAATCCACTCCCGTGCACCGTGATGTTCTGCGCACCAGCATTGATGAGAGCGCGATTGCCGAGGGTGCCGCCCGTGATCGGCTCGATCATGTCGGTCGCGGGGTACGCGAGGATCGGCCGCGGGTTGGTCCACAGGAAGCTCACCGACGCGGTGCCGACCGCGGGCGCCGCGTTCGAGACGACGAGTGGCTGCGTGCCGCCCGCCGTCGGATTCTGCCCGGGCGTCACCACAGTGGCGACGATGCGTGTGGCCGACTGATTGGCAATGGTGAGCGTCTGGCCATTGAGCGTCACGCCGACGGGCGTGACGAAGGTGCCATTGATGGTGATGGTCACGCCGCTCGTGGTGGTGCACGACGCGGTGGACGGTGTGAACGTCGTGATGGTGGGCGCCGGGTTCTCGACCGCGAACGTCTGCGCACCCGAGGTGCCGAAGGTCTGGTTCGACACCGTCACGTTGACGTTGCCGGCTGTCGCGAGCTGCGGTGTCGCCGGGATGGTGACCCGCAGCTGCGTGTCGCTGTCGAAGGTCACGGGCGTGAGATTGGTGCCGCCAAACGACACCTGCGAACCCGAGTAGAAGCGCGAGCCGGTGAGCGTCAGGACCGTGGCGCCGCTACCGACGGCGGTGTGCGTGGGCGAGATCGACGTCAGGACCGGCACGCCCGGGTTGACCGTGAAGGTCTGCGAGCCATTGCCCCCGTTCGGAGCCGGGTTCCTGGCCACCACGGTGACGGGACCGGGCGTGTTGCCGATCGCGGCGCCCGGGATGATGACCTGGATGACCGTCGGGGTGATGCTGCCCGGGACGATGCCGGTGGTGGTCCCGAAGTCCACCAGCGCACCGCTGGCGAACCCGGTGCCGTTGATGGTCATCGTGATGCTGCCCGCACCGACGCTCGCGGAGGACGGCGTCAAGCTCGTCACCGTGGTCGCGCCGTTCTGGACCGTGAACGCCTGTGCGCCAGAGGCTCCGAAGCTGCCGTTCGAGACGGTGACGTTGAGCGTCCGCGCGGTCGTGAGCTGCGCGGCGGGCACACTGGCGGTGACCTGTGTGTCCGACACGAAGGTCGTGGCGAGGTTCGTGCCATCGAAAACCACCGTGGAGCCCGAGTAGAAGCGCGTGCCCGTGGCCGTGAGCGTGAACGCTGCGCCGTTCAGTGCCGAGAAAGTGGGCGAGATCGACGCGAGCGTCGGCGTGCCGGGGTTCACGGTGTAGGAAGTCGTCGCGCTGCCCACGCTCGGGCTCGGGTTTCGGACGGTCACGGCCGGCGTCCCGGGCAACGTGCCCAGCATCGCGGTGGTGATCGGGACGACCAGCTGGGTCGCGGTCTGGCTGGTCGGAACGAGCCCGGTCGAGGTGCCGAAGTCGACCTGCACGCCGGCGACGAAGTTGGTTCCGTTGATCGTGAGGTTGAAGTTGGCCGCACCGACGCTCGACGAAGCGGGCGAGACCGTGGTGACGGTCGGCTGCGGGTTCTGCACCGCAAACGTCAGCGCCGGCGAGTCATTGCCCGCGCCGCTGCGCACCAGGACCGGCACGTTCGCGGCCGCCGCGAGCTGCGCCGCCGAGAGGGTGGTGGT
>JAHFDS010000256.1 GCA_023248855.1 Myxococcales bacterium | reverse complement strand
GGAGCACGGCCTCGGTCTCGCGGCACTGCCGGCCGCAGCCCAGGCGGACACGCTCGCCTCCGGCGTGCTGGTGCAAGTGGAGGCAGGTCGCTACCAGGTCTGGGACACCGTCACCGACGCCGTGGGCCTGCCCGGGAAGGTCGCGAGCGCCCTGGCGGCGCACGTGGCGGCCGGGGGTGCCCCGCGGGTCCTCATCGCGGCCGATCGGCGAGCGCCCGCCGGACGAGTGCTCCACGCCGTGGCGGCCGGCCGGCGCGCCGCGACGGGTGCGGGCGCCGAGGTGGGCCTGCTGGTGTCGGGCAAGGAGGGGCTCGGCTGGTGGGCGGTCCTGCCAGCCCCCGAGACGCGCGTGCCGACGCCGCCGGATGCCCTCCGCCTGCGCGTCGAGGTGCTCGCGCAGGGTGGCTACCGCGCCGACGTGAATCCCCTCTTGGCGGCGCGATGGTCGATCACCGACTTCGCTCAGGCGTCGACCGCGCGCGGCCTCGATGGTTTTCTGGGGTCGTTTCGGGAGCACGATCCTGACCGGAAGGTGGCGGTGCTCGAGGTTCCGGGGGACGCGCGCTTCGCGCAGCTCTCCGACCTCGTCGGCGTGGTGCGCCGGCACTATCCCTTCATCGTCCTCGCTCCGGCCGGGCGCACCGTCTGGCAACGCTAGCCCGGGTCCGAGACCCCGAGACCCCCGCAGGGTTGCGGTGGCGCGGCGGCTCGTGGGATCGTCCGCGAATGCGGTGGCTCTCTGCGCTCGTTGCGCTCGTCGCGCTGTCCGGCCCTGGCCCCGCGCGCGGCGCAGATCTCGGGCTGCAACCCCCACGGCGGGACGGCCGGCGCGTCGTCGCGATCCTGCCGCCCGTCACCGAGAACGAAGACGCGCGCCAGCTCGCGCTGCTCGTGCAGGCCCGCGCCTCGGCGCTCCTGGTCGAGAGCGGCGCCTACCACGACGTGCACATCAAGATGATCACCAGCATGGCCGAGCGCGACGGCATCCCGCTCGGTGCGCTCGACGAGCCCGAGCATGCCCTCCACGCGGGCCGGCGCCTGGGCGCGAGCCGGGTCGTGCACGCGATCCTCGTGCCGAACGGCGGCGACGGGGCCTGGGGCGGCTGGACGTTGCGCGCGACCACGCGGCGGTCGCTCAAGGACTTTCGCCGCGCGTCGATCACCTTGCCGGGCGACTTCTCCCGCCTGGTCGCCGAGGGGGGCCTCGCGCTCGCGGAGATGGTCTTCCGCGCCGACGGCCTGCCCGTGCCGCCGAGCCTGCGCGTTCGTGCGCTCGCGACCGAGTCACACGACGCCACGCGCGCCTTCGCGCGCTGCTACGCGCACGTGATCGAACAGCCCTTCCGCATCGGCAAGGCGATCGTGCTGTCGAAGAAACAGCTCGACGATGCTGCCCGGGCGTGCGAGGAAGCGGTCAAGGACGATCCCGGCTACGCCGAGGCGTGGGCGGCCCTGGGCCTCGTGCGCACCGTCGCCGGTGAGGACGCGCGCGCGATCGAGGCGCTCGGCAAGGTGCCCGCGACCGCGGGCTACGTGCCGCTGTACTGGCTGGCGCGGTACTGGCTGGTCGTGCGCTACCAGTCGAACGACGCCGGGACCCGGGTGCTGCGCAGCGCGATCGATCGCCTGCCGGGCTTCCTGCTCGCGCGCGGCTACCTGGCGCAGCACCTGACCACCATCCGGCAGTACCCGGCGGCGCTCGACGCGTGGCGCGCCTACCGCGAGATCAACCCCGAGAGCGCCTACGTGCTCGGCCAGATGAGCCACGTGCTCTCGCACCTCGGCAAGAAGGACGAGGCGATCGACGAGGCCAGGCGCGCGGTCGCGCTCGACGCCGACAGCCGCGACGCTGCCGTGGAGCTCGGCTCGCGCTACATCGACGCGGGCCGCTGGAAAGACGCCATTGCGACGCTCGCGCGCGTGGCGGCCCGGCCGCCCGTTCGCCCGGAGACGCTGTTGCGCCTCGGCTACGCGCACCTCGGCGCTGGCGATCTCAACGCCGCCGAGGGGGAGCTCGAGCGCGCGCGCAAGACCGCGACGTCACGCAAGGAGTGGCGCACGCGGGCGCGGGCGGCGGTGGATCTCGCGGCCATCGCGCTGCGCCGAGGCAAGGCCGATGCGGCGCGCGTGCTGCTCGAGGCCGCCGCTGCCGAGGGCCTCGACGTGGCGGCCGTGGCTGCCTACGACCCGACGCTCGCGAAGCTGGCGAAGTCCCTGCCCGTCGGCCAGCGGCCGTCCGAGGCGAGCCCGTTCGCCCTCGACGCGCACGGCGACGCCGACCCCAACGCCGCGCGCCGGTCCCCCCCGCCCGGCTTCGGCGCGCTCAAGATGTAGATCGGAGTCGCACGATCAGTGGCTCGCGGCGCCGATCGCCGCCACGACCTCGGCCACGGTGGCTGGCTTGCGCAGCACGGCCGACACGCAGGGGTGCAGCCGATCGGCTTCCATCGCGTAGGCCGAGTAGACCACCGCACGTGGCGCCGGGTTCAGGCGCGAGAGGCGCTGGAGCAGCTGCTGGCCTGACATGTTCGGCATCATGATGTCGAGCACGACCGCGTCCGGGACCGGGCCGTCGTGCATTCGTGCCACGGCCTCGTCGCCGTCGGCGGCCAGCGTCACCTCGAAGCCGGCGTCGCGGAGCTCGACGTCGAGCAGCCACCGAACGTCCTCGTCGTCGTCGACCACGAGCACGCGCGTGGGCCGCTCGCACGTCGGCACCGGCGTGCTCGTCCGTCCCTGGGCCAGGTGCGCGATCGCGTCTGGCGCCGCGGGTCCGGCCATGCCGACCACCGCTGCATCGAGGCCGAGCTCGTGCAGGGTCCCCGCCACCTCCATCCCCTCCGCCTCGTCTCCGACCAGAACCACGGCCGTGGGCACCTCGCGCGCGCGTGCCACCGCGGCGGAGGTGCCTTGCACCTGCTCGCACTCGCAGCCGAGGGACACGAGGTCGTCGCGCAGGTCGCCCGCGATCGCGTGCGCGACATCCACCAGGAGTACGCGGGGCTTGCTCGTCATGATCGCACCTCCACCCCGTCTTCGAATCTATCCCCCTTTCGAGCCTCGGTGCCCATGAATAGTGTGTCGAGAGGGTGACTTCATTGTCCCCTGCAGGGCGCCATCCGCCAGCGATTCAATTGCCGTGCCGCCGAGCTCGCCGGATAGATTCATCGAAATGCATTTGGTTAATGTGTCATGGAGTGCATCAAGTGATGACGGCGTTACGTATTAGTAGCAGTACGTCGCCTGGATCCAACGTTGCATCAAGAACCTTGACCGGCTGCTCCTCGGGGCGACCGAGAAGGAGGCTGTGATGACGGCTCGAGCCATCTTGCAGGTCAAAGGAACGGACGTGGTCACGGCGAACCCGGAGGCCTCGCTCGCCGAGGTGATCCGCGTGCTCGGCAGGCGCGGCATCGGGGCGGTCGTCGTGCAGGCCCGCGACGGCTCCGTGCTCGGCGTGGTCTCCGAGCGCGACGTCGTCCTGGCCATCACCGAGCACGGCGCGGCGGCGCTGGATCTGCCCGCGTACGAGGTGATGCAGGCCCCGGTGACGTGTGTGTCCAGCGATCCGCTGGAGCAGCTCCTGGCGCTCATGACGAACCGTCGCACCCGCCACCTGCCGGTCGTGGAGGAGGGTCGGTTGCGCGGGATCATCAGCATCGGCGACGTGGTCAAGCACCGCATGCAGGAGGTGGAGACCGAGACCAGCGTGCTCCGCGAGTACATCGTCTACGCGGGATAGGCGGTGCGGGGGGACGGCAACACGAACCTCATGTGGGTTCCACCGCCCGCTCGCGGCTCGGCCCAGATGCGCCCCCCCAGGTCCCCGAGGGCTTGCCGGCACAGCGCGAGGCCGAGGCCGTGACCCGGGTAGCTCTGGCGGGAGTGCAGGCGTTCGAAGGGCGCGAACACGCGGTCGAGGTAGGCGGCCTCGATGCCGATGCCGTTGTCGGCCACCTCGAAGGCCACGTCGCCGCCGTGCCGGGTCGCGGTCACGGAGACGACGCTCGGGTGCTCGCCCCTGAACCGGATCGCATTGGCGAGCAGCTCCTGCAGCACCAGCACGAGGCGCGGGCGATCGGTGTCGAGGTCGGGCAACACGTCGTGATGGATGCTGGCGCCGGTGTCCTCGATCAACACCGACAGGCGTAGGAGCACTT
Source organism: Myxococcales bacterium (assembly GCA_023248855.1). Lineage (GTDB taxonomy): Bacteria > Myxococcota_A > Polyangia > JAHFDS01 > JAHFDS01 > JAHFDS01. The sequence goes on along the minus strand of JAHFDS010000256.1, from coordinate 7,502 downwards.
CCTGGAAGGCTTCTTCGGCGCTGACGCGCGCGATGACCGGCGCGGTGCGCTGCAGGCGGACGAACGGCCGGATCGCCTCCACGAGGCCGGTGATGCGCGAGGCGGCGCGGTGCGCGCGCTCGAGACGGGTCGCGTCCAGCGCCCCGGATCGGCCCGGGGTCGCGCGCAGCTCCTCGGTGAAGGACTGCAGGTGCGTCGCGGGCTCGCGCAGGTCGTGCAATGCGCCCTCGAGGACGGCCAGCAACGCGATCTCATCTCCGGTGCTCGACATGTGCTCCCGTGTCCTTGCAAGAGTGAGGCACGTGGCGGACGCGTCAGCCGCGGGGCAGGGTCGCGAGGACCGCCAGCAGCGTCTGGAGCCGCAGCGGCTTGTCCAGGATCCCGGCGATGGGGTAGGCACTGGTGCGGCAGGCGAGGTCACCCTCGTGCGACATCAGCCAGATGGGCAGGCGTGGCAGCGTGGGATCGGCGGACAGGGCTGCGAGTAGCTCGAGGCCATTCATCCTGGGCATGCGGAGGTCGAGCAGGACGAGGTCCACGGGCGGGGGCGTGCGCAGGCGTTCGAGCGCTACGACGCCGTCCTGCGCGTGGAAGATCCTGCAGGTCCCTTCGGGTACGGCCGATTCAATGCTCTCGCGAAGATCTGCGTCGTCATCCACGATCAGGAGGCTGGGCAGGGATTCGGTCAAGGGTGGCGCCAATCTTGCTTGATAGGTGTCCATTCGTGCAATACAGCCGACAAGCGAGCCGAACGCCGTGCCGAGGGAGAACGTGAGCCGCGCATGAGCGAAATCCTCCTCATCGACGACGATTCAGCCATCCGGCAGCCCGTCGGCGGCGCGCTGCGCGCCAAGGGGCACCAGGTGTCCCTGGCCAGCGATGGTGCCGAGGCGCTGGCGCTCTTGCACGGGCGCGTGTTCGACGTCGTCATCACCGACGTACGCCTACCCAAGGTGGATGGCTGGACCATCCTGCGGCGTGTGCGCAGCGACTCGCCCTCCACGGACATCGTCTTCATCACGGCGTTCGGGTCGATCTCGGACGCCGTGGCGGCGATGAAGGAGCAGGCGTTCGACTACCTGGCCAAGCCCTTCGAGCCCGATGCCCTGGTGATGCTGGTGGCGCGGCTGGCCGAAAGGCGGCGGCTGATCGCGGAGCTCGAGGCCACGCGCAACCAGCTGCGTGCCTTGAGCAGCGCGCCGCGCCTGATCGGGCGCAGCCCCGCGATCGTGCGCGCGCAGGAGCTCATCCAGCTCGTCGCGAGGCACGACTCGGCGGTCCTTCTGACCGGCGAGAGCGGCACCGGCAAGGACCTGGCGGCGCACGCCATCCACGAGACCAGCCGGCGGCGCGACAAGCCCTTCGTGGCCGTCAACTGCGCCGCCTTTCCCGACGCGCTGCTCGAGGCGGAGCTGTTCGGGCACCATCAGGGCTCCGGGGCGCTGGGTGACCGGGAGGGGCGCCTGCGCGCGGCCCACGAAGGGACGCTGTTCCTCGACGAGATCGGGGAGATGACGCTTTCGGCGCAGGCCAAGCTCCTGCGCGTCCTGCAGGACGGCATGTTCGAGCCGATCGGCAGCGATCAGTCGATCAAGGTCGACGTGCGCCTGATCTCGGCCACCACCCAGGACCTCAAGAAGGCGATCACCGAGGGACGCTTTCGCGAGGACCTCTACTACCGGATCAAGGTGCTCGAGGTGCAGCTGCCGCCCTTGCGCGAGCGACGTCCGGATCTGCCGCTCCTGGTCGACGAGATCATGCACCAGCTGGCGGGAGACGGCGTCGAGCCGCCGCCGATCTCGCCGCCGGCGTGGGCGGTCCTGCGCGGCTACCCCTGGCCGGGCAACGTGCGCGAGCTCAAGCACGCGCTCGAGCACGCACGGGTGCTCGCGGGCGACGGGGAGATCGACGTCGTGCACCTGCCGCCGGACCTGCGCGGACGCACGGTGATCACGCCGCAGGCGGCCGGCAAGCTGCGGCCGCTGGGCGAGGCCGTCCGCGAGTTCGAGCGCGAGTACCTGATCTGGGCGCTGCGCCACACGCTGGGCAGCCGCGTCCGCGCGGCGGCGCTGCTCGGGATCTCGAGAAAGGGCCTGTGGGAGAAGCTGAAGTCACACGCGATCCTGGACCGGGACTTCACCGACGGCGTGCAGCACGAGGAGGAACGCGAGGAGTGAAGTCCGAACCCCCATCGATACGCGGATCCGGCGGTGCTTCGATGCGCACCTCGAGCAACTCGCAGCTGAGCTGTGCTGCCCCCCACTCCGCGCTCCGCGCTTCGTGGGGCCCCGTGCCGTCCTCGGCACAGCCTGCGGGCGGCACCAGACTTCGATCTGCTGGTACCGAACGAGGGACAGTCCCCAGATCGGCCTGGATCTAGCGCTGCTTCCGCACTGCTAGGCCAGCGTGCGCGAGGCGAGCACACGGCGCAGGGTCGCGCGCAGGGTCGCGAGCCGGACCGGCTTGGTGAGCACCGCGGCCACCGGGATCGGTACACGCACGTTGCCGACGTAGGCCGAGTGGAGGATCACCGCGGGCCTGGGGACGGAGCGGTCGCCGAGCGCGGACAGCACCACGCAGCCGTCGAAGCGGGGCATCGCCAGGTCGAGCAGGACCACGTCGGGCGCGAAGTCGCCGATCCGCGCCAGAGCCACCTTGCCGTCGTCTGCCTCCGACACCGCGTAGCCGTCCGCCTCGAGCTCGAGGCGCAGGAGATCGCGCAGCGTCTCGTCGTCGTCCACGACCAGCACGCGCGCGCTGGGGGGCTGCCGGACGCTCTCGCCGGGATTGCCCGCCACCTCGATGAGCGCGTCGGGGCTGGCCGACCAGTCGACCTGCAGCACCCGCGATCCCGCCGGGGGAAGGCTGCCGCCGCGCCCCCGTTCGACCAGGAAAAGGTCGTCGTCGCCGGCGGCTGGCGCCTCGGCCGGTGTGGGGAAGGCACGCACGATGCACCCGCGTCGTTCGAGCTCACCCGAGAGCCATCGCTCGAGCGGTCCCGAGACGCCGACAAGGATCACGGACGCCATTCTCCTGGGAGTATCAATGCCCATGCCACGAGGATCTCGGTACGCTTGCGCCCTTCGCCGGCTCGCCGAGGTTACCCGTGGGTAACCTCCGGTTCCCGACCGTACCCGTGCGGGCGTTTGCGCGGTGATTTGGCGCGTGCCGACCGCGCGCCTGCGCTCGGTTTCCGTGGCGTGCCGGTCGCCATTCGGAGACATCGTGAACGTGGACGTAGCCGTGGGCCCGGACCCGGGGAAGAGCCGTCCACGTCCAGGATCACGTCCACGTCCACGCAGCGAGACATGTCTCCGCTTCGCGGCCGGTCATCCAGCCTGGCGCGCACGCGAAAAGTTTGACGGCCCGGCGGCCACCCGCGCAGATCCTGCCGCACGTCCCGGAGCTGCCACCCTGGAGGCGAGAGCCTCCACACCGGAGATCACGGCCGGCCACAGATGGACCGCGCTGGGCGCGATTCGGCTAGCATGGCCGGATGTCACGTATCCGGGCGGGTCTCTTGTGCGTGACGGCTCTCGTCGGCGGCTGTGACGATCGCCTGCGCTCCGCGCCCGGCACCACCGGCGGCGCCGGCGGCGTCGGGGGGGACGGCGGCGCACGGGAGGACGGCGGCGCTGGGGCGGTCGGTCCTGGCCTCGCTGCGTTCCTGCCATCGGTTCCCGCGCCGACCGGCGAGGGGCAGCGGGCCTTCGCGGGCCGCATCACCGAGGACAATGCGCCAACCGAGGTCATCCCGGGGTCGGCGTCGGTGGGCCACGCCGGCGACCTCTTCCTGCGCAACGACCGGATACGCGTCGTCATCCAGCGCGAGGGCGACCGTGACATCGGCCCGAGCCCCTACGGCGGCAACATCGTCGACGCCGACCTGGTCGGAGAGGCGCGCGGCGATCGCTTCGGCGAGCTGAGCCTGGTCTACACCTCGGGGCGGACGCTCGATCTCACCAGCGACGCCGAGATCCTCGCCGACGGCGCGCGCGGCGGAGTGGCCGCGATCCGCATCCGCGGCCGGGACGCCCCGAACGACTTCATCCACCTCTCGGGCGCGGGCCTCGTGCCGATCCCGAGCCAGCGCTCGGCCGATCTCGACCTCGGCCTCGTGGGCGCCGTGACCTACGTGCTCGAGCCGGGTGCGGATCACGTGCGGGTGCTCTACACCCTCTACAATCCGACCCACGCGCGCGTCGACCAGCCGATCGGAACCCTCAGCGACTCGGGCGCCGTGGTCTCGACGTTTGCGCCGGGTGACGGCTTCGGCAGCGTCGACCTCAGCAAGATCACGAGCGCGCTCGAGAACCCGGTGCCTTACCAGGCCATCGACGGCACCCAGATCGCCTACGGCATCGTGCCGCTCCTTCCGCCGGGACCGGACGGCGCCGTACGGGCCTCGAGCTCGTATGCGTTCCTCGGCGTCTCGATCGTGCTGTTCGGCATCACGAGCTTCCTCGACCTGCTCGACACCGACAAGCCCATGCCGCTTGCGCTCGCGCCCGGCGAGGGCGCGACCTTCGAGGTCGCGTTCGTGGTCGGCAAGGATGGGGCGGCGATCGAGGAGCGGGCCCGGGCGCTGCGCGGTGAGGCCACCGGGGTGCTGTCCGGGCGCGTCACCGACGCCGAGGGGCAGCCTGCCGCCGGCGTGCGCGTGATGCTATTCACGGGCGATCCTGCCGTGGCCGCGAGCAAGGTGCGCACGTTCGCGACCACCGCGGCGGACGGCCGCTACCGCTTCGTGACCGTCCCGGGCGATTACCACGTCTTCGCGCAGACCCGCCGCGAGCTGCCGGGACCCGCCGTGCCGGCGACCGTGCGCCTCGGCGCCGAGGCGTCCGCGGACCTGACGCTGCCGGCCGTGGCCGTGCTCGACTACGTGGTGACCGACGCCGACACCGGCCGCCTCATCCCCGCGCGGATCACGGTCATCGGTGACGCGCCGGAGCTCGGCGACAAGCGTCGCGGTGATCCCTACGATCGCGCCACGCTCATCGCGGCCACCGAGCACACGCGCTTTGGCACCAGCGTCTCGCGCCCCGACGCCGACGGCACGGATGCCCCGCTCCGCGTGGTCGCAGGACGCAGCTACCGCGTCGTCGCGAGCCGCGGCCCCGAGTGGACGAACGCGCACGAGGTGCTGCCGGCGCTCGGGGCCGGCGCGCACACGCTGTCGTTTGCGCTCCGCCACGTGGTCGATTCCACGGGCTACGTCGCGACCGACTTCCACCAGCACCAGGAGGGCTCGCCCGACGCCTGGGTCGAGAACGACCGTCGCGTACGTACGTACCTCGCCGAGGGCATCGACTTCTTCGCCTCGAGCGATCACGACGTGCTCACCGACTTCCAGCCCTACATCGCCGCGCTGCGCGCCGAGGGGCTCGTCGCGACCGTCGTCGGCGTCGAGGCGACGCCCTTCGACTACGGCCACTTCGGCGCCTTCCCCCTGCAGCGCGACGCGAGCAAGGCCTCGGGCGGCGCGGTCGACTGGCGCGGCGGGCGCGCGCTCGACGGCCTGATGCCCGGCGAGCTGTTCGAGGCGTCGCGGCAGCGCGGCGCGCGGATCGTGCAGGTCAACCACCCACGCGTCGTGCCCGGCGGTCGCGACTTCCAGGCCGCGTGGGATCGCGCAGGACTGCGCTTCGACTTCGCACGGCGGAGCTTCGGCGGCGACGCGATGGTGCAGCCGTTCCCGAACGTCGATCTGCGCCTGCCGGCGGACAAGCTGCTGTTCTCCGATCGCTTCGACACGTTCGAGCTGTGGAACGGCTTTCGCCCCGGCGACGCCGACGGCGATGGCGTGCGCGAGGACCAGCGCGTGGATCTGCTCCTGCGCGACTTCGCCAACTTCCTCGCGTTCGGCTTCCGGCCGTTCGTGGTCGGCAACTCGGACTCGCACACCGCGCTGCACGATCCGGCCGGCATGCCGCGCAGCTACGTGCGCGTGCCCGATGATTCCGCGCGCGCCCTCGCAGACGGCTCGATCGCCGAGGCCGTCTACCGCACGCTGCGGGGCGAGGGCGTGCCCAAGGACGGCTTCGTGTCGAACGGCCCATTTATTCGCATAGCCGCATATGGAGACGCCCAGAGCGGCATCGGCTCGACGGTGCGCCTGCAGGGCGACGCCGTGTCCCTGCACGTCGCCGTACAGGCGGTCGACTGGGTACACGTCGACACCGTCGAGGTCTTCGCGAACGCGACCTTCGACAAGGTCGGGGCCGAGGTGGGGGCGAGCGAGACCGCGCACGTGCCTCTGCTGTGCTACTCGGCGCGCACCGGGCGACGCCCGGGCGACGCGTGCTCGCAGGCCTTCGGCGGCGTGCGACCCCTGGCGCTCGTCCTAGCGCCCGGCAAGCGGAGCGCCGAGCTCGACGTGTCCCTGCCGGTGAGCGCGGTGCCGCATCGTCAGGGCGGCACCAGCAACGACTTCTGGATCCTCGTGCGCGTCAGCGGCCAGGACGCGCTCTGGCCCGAGATCCCGAATGCCGTGGTCACAGCGGCCAACCAGGCCGTCCTCATCGGCGGCACGGCTGCCGAGCTCGACGCCGCGCTGCGGGGCACCGGCGTGCCCGCGATGGCGATCACGAACCCGCTCTATGTCGACGTGGACGGCGACGGCTTCCGCGCCCCCTTCGCACCCTGAGCGAGAACGGCGCCCACAGCGGCCAGAGGGGCACGGCCACGAGCGCCGACGCGAGCGCGCCGACGCCCGTCCAGCGGGCGCGCCGCAAGATCGCGATGCCGAAGCCGAGCCCGATGAGCACGTGGAGCGTGAGCGCGTCGGCGGCGGTCACTGGCCGGGCACCCCGAGCACCGCGCGCACGCTCCGGCCGAGCTGATGCGGAAGACCCCCCTCCTGGCGATCGACCAGGAACGTCACGTCACGGTCGCGCGGATCGCCGAGGTAAGGTCGCAGCACCCACGCCGTCTGGCCGCCCACCGCCGCGAACAGGACGACGAACGCGGCCACCATGTCGCGTCGGCCGGGTCCCTCACCGAGGCCCGAGAGCAGGGCCTTGAGCCCGGCGAGACCCGCCAGCGCGTATGCGAGCGTCGCAGCCAGCTTGACGGCGTGATACGGCGCGCCGAGATCGATGGTGAGCCACAGCGGCGGCGCGGCAGCGACGAGGACCAGGGAGGCGCGCGCTCCGGCCACGAGCACCAGCGAGAGCACCGCGCGAAACGGCAGCGGCTTGCCGAAGGCGGCCGCGAGCGCGGTGAACGCAGGTGCGCAGAGCGCGAGCGCGCCCAAGAGCGCGAGCGGCAGCTTGACGGCTGCAAATGCGATCTGCGGGCCGCCGCGCAGGCTCCCAGCGACCGCGCCGAAGACCGCGCCGCCGAGGGCCATCGCCAGAAGGCACGTGGCGGCGATGGTGGGCGCGTCGTCGGCGGCGCAGGCGCGCGCGAGCTGCCCCGGCGCTCGCAGCAGGCGGTCGAGCAGGGCCGGGCTCACGGGGTGCCCCCGCCAAGCGCCGGCAGCGCGAGCCACCATACGC
>JAHFDS010000255.1 GCA_023248855.1 Myxococcales bacterium | reverse complement strand
CGGCTCGGCGCGCCCTCGGAGATGGCGCTGCCTCGAGCGATCGTGTGCCGGACCCTCCGCCACAGGGCCTCGCGTGGCAAGCCGCGATGCCTACCGCGCCGCAGCCATCGAGCCGAGGGACCCCTTCGGGCACGCCTTCTTCTTCTTCGGGCCAGATCGTCTCCACCGATCCGGCCCGTGCGCTGGCACCAGCCCCGGCGGTCGTCGTTGGGAGTGGGGATGCGGCGCCGACGATGGCCCCGACCAGCCCGTCGCCGTCCGGGTCGGCCGAGGCGGGGCCGGCCCTGCCAGGGCGAGAACAGGACGACACGCCGCCGGGACCGTCGGCGAATCCGCCAGTGGTGATCCAGGCGGTGGATCCGGTCGTCGCGTGGACGTGGCGTGCGCCCGTGGAAGCCCCGGCAGCGGACGCGGCGGTCTTGCCGCGCGAGCTTGCGCCCAAGGGCCGTGCCGAGTCGCCTCCCGCGTGGCTGCCCACCACGGCCGTCACCGCCACCACCTCCTCCGCCACGACCCCAGCCGACTTGCCGCGCGGACCCGCGCCCAAGGACCGCGCGGAGTCACCGCCCGCTTGGTCGCCACCGGGCGCCGTCGGGCTCGAGGCGCAGCCAAGGGACGCGCATGCGCCTGCCAAGGACCTTCCACGAGGGACGCACCGGCTGGATCCGGCCCTGGCCGCGCGCATCCAGGGAGACGTCTCGCGCCCGGGCGACCGTGCCCAGGCGGCCGCGGGTCCGGGCCCCGAGCCACGTTCCCTCGCCAGCGTCCCCGCGGGCACGCCGCACCCCTCTGGGGCACCAGGAGCCACCGCGGAGGCGCCCCCAGCACGCGAACGGATCTCGAGCCCCGAGCCCCCGGGCTCGCCACCGCCGGCCTTGCACCTGCACGCCGGTGACGCAGAGGTGGCGCGGCTCACCAACGAGGTCACGCCGGAGCCGCTCGTACGCGACCGGCATGACCCGGCAGAGCGCGGCCAAGCGACCGACGTCGGGATGCCGTCGCCAGCCCTGGAGGGCCAGCAGGCGGCTCCCGCCAGCCGGACCGAGGCGACGGTGGCGCCCGCCGAGGCACCGCGGGCGCGGCTGCCCGAGGCGGAGGCGAGCCGCGGATTCGTGGCCACGAACCGCGCCGAGGTCCACCTCGGACAGGGCCCGGACGCCGTGTCGGTGGCGGTGTCGACGCGCGGCAACCACGTGCGCGTGGAGGTCCAGAGCGCCTCGGCCGACCTGGCCTCGGCCGTACGAGAAGCCCGCCCGGAGCTCGGCGAGGCGCTGGGTCGCCACGGGCTGGCGCTCGGGGATCTGCAGACGAGCTCGCATCGCGAAGGGGGAGGCGCGCCGCGCGAGCAGCGGCAGCCCCAGGAGCCCCCGCAGGACTCGACCGCTGCCGCGGCTGAGCCGGACGCACCGCAGACCGCACGGCTCCGGGCCGGGGTGCGCGCGGTCCTCTAGGTAGGAGAAGACGATGGGGATCGAAAGCTCGACCGCTGCCACACCGAGCCCGGGCGCCACCATCGGCGGCGCGCCGACGCCCAAGCCCCCGCCGGGCGCCACCGATCAGTTCATGCGCCTTTTGATGGCGCAGCTGCAGAACCAGAATCCGCTGGATCCCCAGAAGAGCAGCGAGTTCGTCACGCAGCTCGCGCAGATCGCGCAGATCGAGCAGACGGCCCAGGTGAACACCCACCTGACCACGATGGAAGCGGGGCAGGCGGCCTCGTCACGCGCCACGCTGTCCGGGCTCGTGGGCAAGACCGTCACGGCGCGCGCGAACGCCGTCACCGTCTCGGAAGGTGCGACGCCACCGGCGGTGCTCGCGCACCTCGATCAGGCGGCCACCGAGGTCTCGGTGGTGCTCCGCGACGCGAGCGGCAAGGTCGTGCGCACGCTCGATCTGGGCGCGCACGGCGCCGGGGACGCCGTGGTGCCCTGGGACGGCAAGAACGCGAACGGCAGCCCCGTGCCCCCAGGCCGCTACGCCATCGAGATCAAGGCGACCGGGGCCGACGGCAAGCCGGTGACGAGCTCCACGCGCATTCGGGGCCTCATCGACTCGATCGACTTCCAGAACGGCAGCACGCACTTCCACGTCGGCGAGCTCACCATCTCGCCCGAGGACATCATCTCCATCGGAATGCCTGACCCGGCCGGCGCGCGCCCGGGGACCATTCCGGCCGGGTATCGCAATGCGTCCATCGCGACCGGACAGCTCTAGCGCGCGGGTCAGAACCAGAAAGCAGGAGGATTCATGTCGATTTGGACCACACTTTTCACGGGATCGAGCGGCATTGCCGCACACGGCGAGGCCATCGGGGTGGTGGGCGACAACATCGCCAACATCTCGACCGTCGGCTTTCAGTCCTCGCGCGCCGGCTTCGAGGACATCCTGGGGGGCGCCAGCTCCAACGGCCAGCGGCTGGGCACGGGCGTCGCAATGGGGGGGACGCAAACGAACTTCTCCCAGGGCAGCTTGCAGGAGACCGGCCGCAACCTGGATCTGGCGATCCGCGGCAAGGGCTTCTTCGCCGTCAAGGGCAGCCACGATGGCCTCCCAGGGACCTACTTCTCGCGCGACGGCCGCTTCAACATCGGCAAGGACGGGCTGCTCGTGAACCAGGAGGGGTTGCGAGTGCAGGGCTACACGATCGACCCCTCCGGCGGCGTCTCCCCCTCGACCGGCGACCTCAACGTGCAAGCGCAGAGTCAGCCCAGGGCCAGCACCCAGGTGAGCCTCATCGCGAACCTCGACGCCTCCGCGGCGACGCCCGCGGTGCAGCCGTTTGCAGCGGCCAACGCCGTCCAGACCTCCAACTTCTCCACCTCGACGAACGTCTTCGACTCGCTCGGTGTGGAGCACCGCATCGACACCTACTTCGTCAAGACCGGCGCAGGCGCCTGGGCCTGGCACGCGCTGGTCGACGGCGGCCAGCTGACGGGTGGGGCCGCCGGCACGCCCACCGAGGTCGCGACCGGGACGCTCAACTTCACCAACGGCGGTGCGCTCAACACGCAGTTGCCGGCCGGCACGCAGAACCTCAACTTCGCCGGGGCAGCGCAGGCCCAGCCCGTGCGGTTCAGCTTCGGCGACGACCTCGCCACCGCAGGCGGGACCGGCCTCAAGGGCGTGACGCAGTTCTCCGGCGAGTCGCGGGTCAAGGACGTCACCCAGGACGGGTTCTCCGCGGGCGACCTGCTCGAGGTGTCGGTCGGCCAGGACGGCATCATCACGGGGCACTTCTCGAACGGGCAGTCGAGGTCGGTCGCGCGGGTCGCGCTCGCCACCTTCGCGGGCGAAGAAGGCCTGCGCCGCGTGGGCAACCAGCTCTTCGGCACCAGCACCGCCTCGGGCGCCGCCGTCCTGGCCGCGGCGAGCACCGGCAGCCGGGGCTCCATTGCGGCCGGCACCACCGAGTCGTCGAACGTCGATCTCGGCCTCGAGCTGGTGACGCTGATCCAGTACCAGCGCGCCTTCCAGGCCAGCTCCAAGACCGTCTCGACCGCCGACGAGATGCTGCAGGAGCTGACCAGCCTCAAGCGATGACGGGCGCTGACCAGATGATCGGGATCACTCCAGCTGCTGCTCGATGCGCTTTCTCAGGTTCTTCGTCAGCTCGTCCACGCGCTCCGCGTCGACGCCGACCAGCGAGCCCCCGATCATCACGAGGGTCTCCGCGTCCCCGAGGTTCACCGGCCCGGAGGCGACGCCGTGCACCTTCGCGAGCGCGTTGGCGAAACGAACGACGTTGGCGGCGCCGGTGCGATTGCCGGCATCATAGTCGTCGCTGCCCGCGATGGTGGCAGACACCTCCGGAGGCAGGCACCACTTCTTGGCCAGGGCCAGCCCGATCTTGCGGTGCGTCTGCACCACCTCGAGCCACGCGCTCGCCTCGAGCCACCGGGCGCCAGCCATCATCTTTTCCGTGTGGAGCAAGAGGCTCGCCAGCGCCAGCTTGCCGGCGTCGTGCACCAACCCCACCAGGTGCGCGGCCGCTCCATCCTGGCTCTCCATCTGGTCACCGAGCTCCTTGGCCAGCGTTGCGACGGCCATCGAGTGCAGGACCAGCATCTTGCAATGATGGTTGATTTCGCGGTCGATGGACTGCGGCAGCGGGCTGCCGCACAGCTCGCGCAGGACCGAGACCGTGCCTTCGGCCCCGAGCCGGGTCACGGCCTCGAGCACGGTCCGAGGGGCAGCCGACTCCTCCGGTGCAGGCTGCTTGCTGACGGCCTTGAGCACCGCCAGCGTCAACATGGGGTCCCGCCCGACCAGGGTCGCGAGGTCCGACTCCGACGTGCCGACCGCCTCGAGCCGGTGCAGGCAGCTCGTGGCCACGTCGGGCAGCGGGGCTGCCACCAGGCTGCCGTCCTCGACATGGCTGAGCGCGATGCCCTCGAACCGCTGCGCCAGCCGGGACACGTCCATGTCCGCCCCCTAGTCTAGCGCCGCGCCGCTTCGACCGACTCGAAGAATGGAATCGTCTTGGTGTCGACGTAGAGATCCAGCATCTTCTTCGTCTCGGGAAGGCCGACCACCTTGAGCGTGAGGCCCACCTTGCCGGTCTTGCCGAGCACCTCGAGCACCAGCCTGGGCGTGCGGTCGGCTCGCGGCGGAAAGCTGGTCATGTCGAAGATCACCTGATCGAAACAGGCGGCCGCCATCTCGTTCAGGCTCTTGTCGATCAGCGTCGACAGCTTGGGCAGGTAGCGCTCCATGCTGGTCTCCCAGCCGGCAAAGGCCGCGATCCGCAACACGTCATCCTGGACCACCGCGAGCGCCTCGCCGCCGCCGGACGCCTGGGCGAGCAGAGCCGTGACCCGGTCGGCCTCGAATGGCTTGTACAGGTAGCCATCGAAGCCCAGCGCCTTCATGTCCTTCTCGGGATCGGCGCTGCCCGCGCGCATGCACAGCGCCAGGTAGGTCGCATCCTTCTGGATCGTCTTGAGCTCGCGCAAGAGCGCCTTGCTGTCCGTGCCCGGGATCTCGAGGTCGATGAGGACGATCCGGAAGGTGCGCTGGCGGGCCACCGTGATCGCCGCCGCGCCGGTCTGCGCGAGCTCCATCGTGAGCTTTTCGGGCACCAGGCTGCGCAGCTTCTTGAAGACGTTTTCCAGATCATCCACCACAAGCACATCGCTCTGCTGCATGTCTTCTCCCTTTGTATAGGATTCCGACTCGGAAGCCGGCTTGGACGTTGCGCTCGCGGGGGATACGGCCGCCGCTGGGTTGACCACAGGCTGCGCCCTCGGCGCGAGCTTGAGCACCTTCGAGACCTTGGTGCGGAGCTCTTCGGGCTTGAACGGCTTGAGGATGTAGTCGTCGATCTTGGCCTTCATGAGCTCGCTGAGCGTGGACCGCTTCGACTCCGCGGTCAGGACGATGACGGGCGTCGTCAGGCCGTGCGCCCGGATCTTGGCCAGCGTCTCGGGTCCGCCCTGGACCGGCATGGTCAGATCGAGCACCACCAGGTCGACCTTGTGCTCGGCCATGTACACGAGCGCGCGCGCCCCGTCTTCGGCCTCTTCCGCTTCGAGGCCGAGCGCTTCGATCTCTCTTCTGACGATCAAGCGGATCGCTCGGCTGTCGTCGACGATGAGAACCTTAGCCACGCTTGCAGTCTCTTTCTGGCGAACCGCCTGGCGATGTGGCGCCGACAGCGACCCAGAGTATCAGGCTTTCGCCTTCGTTTTGCAGCAGGGTGCCGTGCCATTGCGAGGGGTCCAGGATCTCGCGGGGCTCCACCGCGCTCGGCAGGCCCAGGGAGTGATCGAGCTTGAGCAGGATGTTGATCTGCCCGGCGATGATGTTGACGAACTCCCGGAGCAGGTCGTCGATCATGTCGCCATCGACCTCCTCGGCCGGCAAGGCGAACGCGGCGGAGGCGGCGGTCTTCGCGCTCTTGAGGTCGAGCACGATGGCCACCGCCAGGGCGCGCGGGCCCTCGATCCAGATCTTCGAAGCCCTCGCGGTCGGCGCGCGCAGGGCCTCCAGCGCAGCGCTGGCCTCGGGCGCCGCCAGGGAAAAGGGCAGGCTGCACATCTGCTCGGTCACCTTCGACACCAGCCGGGCCAGATCCTCCGGGCTCGGCAGCGGCGCGCTCCCGGCACGGGTGCTCACGGCGACGAGGCCTGCGTGCCGGTGGGCACCGACTTGCACAGCGTGGCCGCGCGCAGCCCGAGGACCAGGCGCTCGCCGACCGGACAGATCCCGAACACCAGCCCGCGGTGGCGCTCGGCCAGCGTGTCGGGCGGCGAGCACCAGTCATCGCGCGGCAGCGCGATGACGTCCCCGACCTCGTCGACCAAGAGGCCGATCAGCTCGCCCTGATTTCGCAGCACGAGCAGCGCCCCAGCCTGCTGCGAGGGTCGCTCCGGGTAGTCGAGCAAGCGGCGCAGATCGATGGACACGACGATCTGCCCACGCAGGTTGACCATGCCGGCGACATGGACGGGGGCCAGGGGCACGGGCGTGAACGCGAGCTGCCAGATGACCCGTTGCACATCCTCGACCGGCAGCGCGAACAGCTCGTCGCCCAGATGGAAGCAGGCCCAGTGGCCGAACCCAGACATCCCGGACATCCCGGACATCCCGGTCATCCCGCCCTGCCTGTGTCAGTCTGGCGGCGGCCGCCGCCGAGGCCGCTGTCCTGGAGCGCCGAGACGAGCTCTTCACGCCGCAGCTTGTGGACGCAGGCGCGCGCGCCGGCGGCCAGCACGCGCGGGGCGATCGCGGGGTCGTCGAGGTAGGTCCACACGAAAGTCGGCAATTCCGGCTTTTCGCGCTTGAGCACGGAGACGAGGCCGAGACCATCGAGGCCTGCCATCTCCAGGTCGGTCACCACGCCGTCGAACCGCCCCGGCTGCGCGCGCAGCTCCTCGAGCGCCGCGTCGCCGCTCGCGGCCTCCACCACGGCGAATCCGCAGGTGCGCAGGAACCCGGACAGGGAGGCGCGCATCACCACCGAATCATCGACCACCAGGAGGCGCGAATTCCGCTGCTCGCGGCGCCGCTCGAACACGAACCCCGGCGCCGCCTTGCGCACCAGCTGGTAGACGTCGAGCAAGAGCACGGTTCGGCCGAGCGTGACCGCCTTGCCGAGGCCGAACGGAGAGGACTCACCGCCCTCGTCGGCGGGCGTGAGGTCGGCGATGTCGAGGATCTTGTTCACCGCCAGGCCGACGCGGTGCCCGAAGTCGAACACCACGAGCGGCTGCTCGTCGAGGTCGGGGCTCGGGGGGCCGATCGACAGCACGCTCTCGGGCCGCACGATCGGAAGGATCGAACCGTGGTACTGGACCATCTCGTTGGAGCCGATGACCTCGATGGCCTGGCGCGGCACCTTCTCGAGCCGTGCCACCATGCGCGAGGGCACCGCCAGAAGCGCCTTGTCGCCCGATTCGAACACCACGAAGGGCTGCGTGCGCTCGTCCTTGTCAGCCACCGGGTCGTCCGTGCGCGGGGCCCGGATGGCGGCGTCGATGCCGGCCATCGTGGCAATGCCCTGGACGTCGAGGATGAGCACCGGGCTGCCATCGCCGAGCACGGTGGCGCCTGTGTAACAGAGGATCTGCAGCTGGCTATGCAGCGACCGGTGGACGATCTCCTCCGTGTCCAGGATGCCGTCCACCACGAGACCATAGCGCCGCTGGCGGGCCATCACCACGACGATGGAATGGCCCGCGGAGGGTGACTTGCCGGTGAGCTTGAGCAGGTTGCCGAGCCGCACGAGCGGCAAGATCTCGCCCCGCCACCGGTACACCTCGGCGTCGCGCACGTGCTCGATGGTCGGCAGGTAGGCGAGGTCGAGGAGCCGGTTCTGCGGGATGGCGAAGCGCTGCCCCCGCACGTCCACGAGCAGCGCCGGGATGATCGCCAGGGTGAGCGGCAGCGTGAGCCGCACGGTGGTGCCCTGGCCGGGCTCGGAATCGATCTCGACCTGGCCGCCCAGCTGCAGGGCGCGATCGAGCACCACGTCGAGCCCCACCCCGCGCCCCGAGATCTCCGACACCTTGTCCGCGGTGGAAAAGCCTGGGCGGAAGATGAGGTCTCTGGCCTCGCTGTCGGTCAGCCGCGCGCCCTCGGCCGCGTCGATGATGTGACGCTCCACCGCTCGGTCGCGCAGCCGCTGCGGGTCGAGGCCGCGTCCGTCGTCCTCGACCTCGATCTTGATCGATCCGCTCTCGTGGCGCGCCCGGATGTTGAGCCGGCCGCTGGCCAGCTTGCGCTGGGCGAGGCGCACGTCGAGCACCTCGATGCCGTGATCGATGGCGTTTCTGACCAGGTGAATCACCGGATCGCGGATCGCTTCCACGAGCGCCTTGTCGATCTCGATCGTGGCTCCCTCGATGTGGCAGGCCACTCGCTTGCCGGTGCTGCGACACAGGTCGCGCACCAGCCGCGGCAGGTCGTCGAGCACGCGCGCCACCGGCTGCATGCGCGTCTTCAAGATCTGCTCCTGCATCTCGGCGGTCACCTGACGCAGGAGGTTGCAGGCCTCCGCCAGCGCGGTCTCACCGTTCCACTGCGCCTGCACGAGCCGGATGGTCTGATTGCGCGCCAGCACGAGCTCGCCCATCAGCATCATCAGGCGATCGAGGACGCCGACCGGTACCCGCACCGTGTCGTCGACCGGCACGACCTCGTCACCGCCGAGCATGGCAGCCAGCCCCTGGTCGCCGCCGATGAAGGCGGCAGCATTCTTCCTCTGGTTCACCGGCGGCGCGGTGGGCGGGGAGACCGGAGCGGGAGCAGGAGCAGGAGGCGGGGGCGCGGTCGGCGCCACCACCGCAGGCGGAGCCGCCGGGACCGGCGCTGAAGGCTGGGTGGGCGCGCGGAACGAGTCGGCTTCCCCGGACGCGCTGACGGCGGCGGCGGACTCCTGGAGCTCCGCGACCAGCGGGCCGACGTCGAAGTCTCCTTCATCCCCGCACTCGCGCAGGTTCTGGACGAGCTGGCGCAGCAGATCGACCACCGCCATGAGCTGGTTCAGGTGGGCGGCGCTGGGCGCCTGGCCGAGCTCTCGCAGCTCCCCGAGCAGATCTTCGGCCGTGTGCGCGAGCTTGAGCACCTGCGGCAAGGCCAGGAAGGCCGAGGTCCCTTTGATCGTGTGCAGCTCTCGAAACAGGATCGACAGCATGTCCGGAGGCGCCGCCTGCTGCTCGGCGGCGAGCAGCAAGCGCTCGACGCGCGCGAGCCCCTCCCGGGTCTCGTCCACGAACAGAGCCAGGGTCTCCGGGTCGGCCTCGAATGGCTCCGGTGGGCTGGAGCTCCGCGTCATCCCTGCGTTCCGCGCGCCAGCTGCCGCAGCGCCGCGGACAGCTCGCTCATCCTGCCGGCCACGCCGCGCACCTGCTCGGCTTCCCGCTCCGCGTCCTTGCTGGCGGCGACCGTCGCGGCGATGTCGTCGGAGGTGGCCCCGAGGCTGCGCACCGCCTCGGCGGCGTTCTGGGTCACCGTGCGGGCGATCAGCGACTGCCGCTCCACCGCGCGGACGATCGACGAGGTGAAGGAGTCGATCTGCTCGATGACCTGCACGATGTCCACGATCGCCGTGACGCTCTTGGCGGTGTTGTTCTGGATCGTCTCGATCTGCCGGATGATCTCCTCGGTCGCGCGCGCCGTCTCGCGCGCCAGCTCCTTGACCTCGTTGGCGACCACGGCAAAGCCCTTGCCCGCCTCGCCGGCGCGCGCGGCCTCGATGGTGGCATTGAGCGCGAGCAGGTTGGTCTGCTGGGCAATGGCGCCGATCACCTTGGTGACCTTGCCGATGGCCGCCGAGCTCACATTGAGCGCCTGCACCGTCGTGTTGGTCCCACTCGCCAGCTCGAGGGCCCGCCGTGACGTCTTCGCCGAGTCCGAGGCGTTGTTCGAGACCTCGCGAAAGATCGCGCTCATCTCCTCGGCGGAGCTCGTGACCTGCGAGACCTGGGCGCGCATGCCGTCGAGCGCGCTCGCGGCGCGGCCCGCCTGCATCGTGCTGTGCGCGTTGCCATAGGCCAGACGCTCGAGCGCCTGCGTCAAGAGCCCCACGAGCTCCACGAGCTGTTGCGAAGTGCCGGCGACCTCGCTCGTGGACGGTGCGGCGGGCCCGGTGCCGCGTGCCCTGCCGTTCTTCGCGGGCTTGCCCGACCCGCTCCGGGCGCCGGACGTGCCGCCTGGTTGCGGCCGGCCGGATTCTCTACCTTTGTTGTCCATACCCTTGTCCCGTCCTCTCGTTGGTCCCGTTGGTGTGGTCCGGCGTGAAAAACCGCTGCTCGGTCCTCTCTTGGGTCACCGGGCCCGACACGCCACGGGACGTCATGGCCCAGCCGCCAAACTATGACGACCCGCCGAGGGAAAGTAAAACGCCGATTCTGCCCAGCCCTCGCATCGCAGCGCTGCCGCTGCCTGGCTTGACGGCCCCGTCAGAACAGCCGACGGCGCCTTCCACGGGGGAACCTAGGTGCTTGAATCCATGGCCCATGATGGTGGTCTTTGGGTTGCATGAAACGGCACCATGAACCTGGCCCCCGAAGAGCTGGCTGCCATCCGCGAGGCCATGAGCTCCGGGGCGTCCACGCCGAGCGCGGAGTCGCAGCCGGACGCCAAGCCCATCTCCCTGCTGGCCGATGACCGTGTCGCCGTGCGGGCCCGCTTCGCGGGCATGAAGCTCGGCGAGCTCTGGGCCAAGGCCATCACCAAGCGCATGAAGCACATGTCCCTCGCGCTCGAGGCCACCCTCGAGACCACCGAGCTCATCGACGGTGCGACCTGGCGCGCCCAGCGCGCCGAGCTGGGCGTCGTGTGGAGCCGCTACGTCAAGCTCCACGAACGCGCCGGCTCCGCCTTCGTGATCGTCGGCGGTGCCCTCATCGAGGTGGTGGCCGCCGGCTTGCTCGGCGGAGAGCCCATCAGCAGCGCGGTCCCCAGGCAGCCCTCGCCCATGTCGATGTCGCTCTTCGCGCCTGCCGGCGAGTCCGTGGTGAGCGCGCTCCTGGACGCGCTGCGCGAGGAGGGCCTCAAGGCGGCGCCGATCGACGATCCCGTCGCCGCCGTGGCCGAGGGGATCTCGCTGGCGGACGCCGACTCCGTCGTGATCATCACCTTGCAGGCCTCGGGCCTCGGCAGCGGGTTCATGCGCGTCGTGGCGCGGCCCGACACCCTGACGCCGCCACCGCCGTCGCTCGCCGCCGTCAACCTGACGCCCGAGGTGGTGGCGACGACGCTCGGCGACGTGCCGATCGTGGTGTGCGTCGAGATGGGGCGCCTGCGCACCACGCTGACCGAGGTGGCCGCGCTGCAACCGGGCCGCGTGCTGACGCTCGGGCGCAGCATCGACGAGGCGCTGCCGGTGCGTTTCGCGGGGGTCGTCAAGGCCTACGGCCGAGCCTTCGAGTCCCACGGCCTGCTGGCCGTTGAAGTCGTCCGATCGGTCCTCACGGAAGGCAAGCTGACATGAGCGCAGAGAGCGAGACCGGCAAGGATTTTCCGAAGCTGCTCGCGGACGTGCCGCTCGAGCTGTCGGTCGAGCTCGGCCGCGTCAAGCTGAGCCTGCGCGAGGTCGCCTCGCGCCTCGGCCCGGGGTCGATCATCTCGCTCGCCAAGGCGACCGGCGACAAGCTCGACATCCGCATCAACGAGCACCTGGTCGCGCGCGGTGAGGCGGTGGCAGTGGGCGACCGCTACGGCGTGCGCATCGTCGAGCTGGTCGGTCCCGACGGGGAGAG
>JAHFDS010000254.1 GCA_023248855.1 Myxococcales bacterium | reverse complement strand
ACCGCTAGCTCGGCCGGGCCGTCCCGATCGAGCAGGCGCTCCTTGGCCAGGCGACACGCGTGCGTGAGCTGCTGGAACTGCCGCGCGTCGAGCTTGCCCGCGCGCGCCTCGAGCCGCTTCTCCACGCGCCTGGCGATCGCCAGGTCCATGTTGTCGCCGCCGAGCAGCAGGTGGTCGCCCACCGCCGTCCGCTCGAGCGCGATCTCCCCGGCCCGCTCGACCACCGAGATGAGCGTGAAGTCGGTGGTGCCGCCGCCGACGTCGCACACGAGCACCTGCGTGGTGCCCTCGAGCAGCGTGCGCCACGCCGCGGCGTGCTGGTGGATCCAGGCGTAGAAGGCCGCCTGCGGCTCCTCGAGCAGCGTGAGCCGCTCGAGCCCGGCGCGGCGGGCGGCCTCGACGGTCAGCTCGCGCGCAACCTCGTCGAACGACGCCGGCACGGTGAGCACGATGTCCTGCGCGCCGAGCGGCGCCTCCGGGTGGGCGGCGTCCCACGCCTCCCGCAGGTGCTGGAGGAATCGCGCCGACACCTCGACCGGCGCCAGCTTTGGCACGTCCGGAGGCGCGTCCCACGGCAGGATCGCCGCGCTCCGATCGACGCCCGGATGGCACAGCCACGACTTGGCCGACGCCACCAGGCGCCCGGGCACGAGCGCCCCCTGCGCGCGCGCGAGCTCGCCGACCAGGAACGTGCGCTCCGCGGCCCAGGGTAGAGCCGCCGCACCCGCCGGCAGCTCGTGCGCCCCCGGCAAGTACAGGAACGACGGCAGCGTGGCGCGCGCGGCCACCTCGCCCGCCTGTACGAGCTGCGGTACCGCGAAGTCCTCGATCCGCCCTGATCCATCTGGATGGGCGAATGCGACCGCGCAGTTCGTCGTGCCGAGGTCGATCCCGACGATCATTCGCCGCGAAGGTTCCACTCGAGCTTGTAGCGGTGCTCGCTGCGCGTCTGGCACCAGAGCTCGAGCGCGCCGAGCTCGGTCACGTGCGCCTCCAGCGTCACCGGCACGGGGCGCCCGGCGCTCGCGGCCGCCTCGGGCGCGTCCGCCGGCAGCGTCACCTCGACCGGCGCCAGCTCGGACAGCTCCTCGGTCTGGTCCTCGTCGAGCAGGACCCCAGGCTCGTCGCGCCGCGTGGTGGACGACAGGATCCGGAACTCCGCGGGCTCCCCCACCACGAGCCCCAGCTCGCGGTCCGGGATCGCGCACCGCTCGCCCTCCTCGAGCCCGAACGGCACCACGCACAGCGCCTTGAGCGCCGGCGGCGCCCCCGGGATCGCCGGCCGCGCGGCCTCGATGCCCACATAGTAGGTGCGCCCCACACCGCCGCGGATGCGCACGCCCTGACCACGCTTGACCAGGCCATAGTAGGCGGCGCCGTGGGCGACCGCGCGATCGAGGTCGGTGCCCTCGAGCACGCGCGCCCTCGCGCCGAAGTCCCCGAGCACCTCGACCAGGCGCCCACGCAGGAGCTGGCTCTTCATGACGCCGCCGTTCCACAGCACGGCGGTGGGCAGCCGTCCCGCGAGAAAGCCCGCCAGGTGCCGCGTCACGGCCGCGTCGGCCGCGTACGGCAGGCCGAGCTCGCGCAGGCCGCCGCGCCTGGGCACCGCGGGCCGCTCCGTCGCCGCGCAGCGCGGGAAGAACCCCTCGACGATGGTCTGCGCGGTCTGCGCCCGGGTGAGCTCGGCCCGCAGGGTCCCGCCGATCACCTTGCTGCCCCGACCGAGCACGGTGAGCGGCACCGCCTCGGCCGTGCCGCCGAGCAGCTGCTCCTTGGCGGCGCGGCACGCGTGGCCGAGCCCGCGCATCTGCCACGCGTCGAGCTTGTGGCCCTCCTTGGCCAGCTGCCCCGCGACCGCATACGCGAGCGCGAGGTCCATGTTGTCGCCGCCGAGCAGGATGTGCTCGCCCACCGCCACGCGCCGGAGCTCGAGCGAGCCGCCCTCGTCCGCCGCCTCGATGAGCGAGAAGTCCGTGGTCCCGCCGCCGACGTCGCACACGAGCATGAGATCGCCCGGGCGCAGCTGCTTTCGCCACGCGTCGCCCTGCCCCGCGATCCACGCGTAGCAGGCGGCCGTCGGCTCCTCGAGCAGCGTCACCTCGAGCCCCGCCTCCTCCGCCGCCTCGAGCGTCAGCTCGCGCGCCACCGCGTCGAACGACGCCGGCACCGTGAGGAACACCGCCTGCCGCTCGAGCCGCGCCGACTCATCCGCCTGTGCGAATGTGTTATTCCAGGCGTCGCGCACGTGCTCGAGCACGCGCGCCGAGGCGCCCGGCGGCGCCAGCTTCTCGACGTCCTCGGGCGCCTCGAGCGGCAAGTTCGCCGCGCCACGATCGACCCCGCCCGCCGAGAGCCACGACTTCGCGCTCGACACGAGCCGGCCCGGCACCTCGGCGCCGCGCCCCTGCGCGAACGCCCCCACCGCGAACCTGCGCCCGCTCGCCCAGGGCACGTCCAGCGAGCCTGCGGGCAGCTCGTGCTCGCTCGCCAGGTACACGGCCGACGGCAGGAGCGATCGCGCCTCGACCTGTCCCGGCTGCACCACCTGCGGAATCGCGAAGCCCTCGACCGTCGCCCCCTGCCCCGCGCCCGTGTCCACGAACGCGACCGCGGTGTTGGTGGTCCCGAGATCGATCCCGACCACGAAGCGACTCATGCGATCTCCACTTCCGCCGGCGCGATCACGAGCGGATCGGCCGCGATCGGCAGCGCCGGCAGCTTGACCTCGCGGGTGCGCCAGCCGCGGTGCCGGAGCGTCCCACGAAACGGCGGCTGCCCGGCCACGTTGCCGACCAGGCGAATCGCCGACGGGTCGAACCCGGCCGGCACCTCGATCGAGGCCTCCTCGCGCTCCGTGCGTACCGGTTCGATGTCGAGGTACTCCCCGAGGGCCTTTCGACAGCCCCTGTGGATGTCCCGCACGGCGGCGCCGATCTGGGCGTCGGAGTAGCCGTCGATGGGCTCGAGCAGGAAGTCCACGAGCCTGCCGTCCCGCTGCAGGATGGCCAGGATCTGCACGGCGGCGTCGCCCTTGGGCGGGCCCGGCGCGATCGCCGCCCGGGCCACGGGGCCGACCTCCTTCGCGGGCGGCCGGGCGGACAGCTCCTCGGGCGGCAGCTGCCCCCGAAAGAGCAGGCTCAAGAAACAGCGAAACGCTCTTCCTATCTGCACAGTGCGGGGATTGTTGTCGTTCGCCCCGGGGAGTCAACCCGAATTGGCCGGAAACTCGCGGCTCGCCTGCCACGCGACCATGTATAGATGGTGCGTGCTCTACTGGTTTCCTTCGGACGTCGTCCCGGGCCCGGGTGGCCTCGCGATGCTCCCGTTGCCCGGCAACCAGGCGATGGGACGAAAGCTCGACGCCGACCTTGCGCAGCTCCGGCAGGCCGGCATCTCGCTGCTCGTGACCTTGAACCCCGACGAGGAGCTGGCCCGCCTCGCCTCGCCCACGTTCTTCGACGAGGTCAGGCGCGCAGGGCTGCAGAGCGTCCAGTTCGCCATCCTCGACGGTGGCGCGCCGCATGACCTGCCGGCAACCGATGCGCTGGTGGCCGATCTCCAGGCAAGGATTTCCGCGGGCACGAAGGCCGGCCTGCACTGCCTGGCAGGCCTCGGCAGGACCGGGACGATCGCCGCCTGCTACCTGGTTCGACAGGGCTCCACCTACCACCAGGCCATCCGGACGGTCCGCGCCGTCCGCTCTCCGCATGCCGTCGAGACCTCCCTGCAGGAGGCCTTCGTTCACACGTACTACGCCTGGGTGCGCCAACAGGGGCGACGGTAGGTGGGCGAGGACCGACTCTCCCACATCACCTCGCCCCATTCAACTTTCCAGTCTGGGGACACCTGTCCCCGGGGGAGTCAGGAAAACCTGTCCACTCGAGCCCCACCCCTGGCCCCTGCCCGTGCGATCATCCGTCAAGTCGCCGGAATGACGAACAGCGCTCCCGTACGATCCATGGCACAGCCCATGCTTATGATGTCAGCCATCACACGATGCGAACACTGAAGGCGATCGGACGCGTCCTCACCGAGCTGCACCGGGACGACCAGGGCGCCATCATGACCGAGACCCTCGAGGTGATGATGCTGGTGTGCGTGGGCGCCGCGGTGGCCACCGCTCCGGTGGGGATCGCCGTCGTCAAGCACTACGAGCTGTCGGAGTTCATTCTGGGTTTGCCGATCCCCTAGCGGATCGAACAGAATTTTCAAGATGGCGGTCTTCTTCGAGCGCGGCTCGAGAGACCCAAGGCTGGCCGCGACTTCAAGGAGGATTTCAGATGAAGAAGAGCATGATCCAGGCGCGCAAGGTCGAAAAGGGCATCGCAGCGACCGAGTACCTCATCATCCTGCTCGTCGTGGCCGTCTCGGCCATTGCGCTCTTCATGCGCTACGGCCAGACGGTGCGCGACAAGATCACCGCGGCCGGCACCGACGTGACCACCAACGTCAACAACCAGGACGTGAACTACCAGGGTGGCTTCAACTGAAATGCAGCCGTTGCCTGAGCTCGGGATCGTCTGAGCTGGCGACACCAAGCTGCTGATCCCCTGGAGGCCAGGCAATGGGCGCAATCGTCATCGCTGCGCTACCCACTGCTTTGGCCGTCGTCGCGGCCCTCCTCGCCGCGATTGGAGACCTCCGCTCCGGTCGCGTACCCAACTGGCTCACCTATGGCGCGCTCGCCTGCGGGCTCGTGCTGGGCCTCGCAGCGGGCGGTCCCCGTGGCGCCCTGCGAGCCTTCATCGGCGCGGTCATCGCGTTCGCGCCACCGTTTTTCCTGTTCCTCGCCAACCGATCGATCGGCGGCGGCGACGCGAAGCTCCTGGCCGCGCTCGGGGCGCTGCTCTACCGCCACGACCGGGGGGAGCACCTCGCGGTGGGCCTCGAGATCTTCATCCTGGCCACGGTCATCGCGAGCGTGTTCGCGCTCTTCATCCTGGCCAGGCGTGGCATGCTGATCTCGTCGTTCACGCGGGTGCTGCGCACCATCACGGGCAGCGTGGTCCCGGGTGTGCGACCCAGGGAACCGGCGGAGCCTTCACCGAAGATGCGCTTTACCCCCATGATTGCGCTCGCCACCCTCGCGGTCGTCACGCGCACGGCCGAGCGGGCCTACGAGGTCATCCTATGAAGTCGCGTCGAGCGGGAGGGTGCCCATGAACGAAGCGTGGGATTTCACGCGCCAGCACTGGCGCGAGCTCGCGATGGGCGGCGTCATGGCCGGCCTTTGCGGAAAGGTCGCGCTGTCCACGGCGAGGCTCGTGTTTCGCGCCCTCGGGCGGATCCCCGCCACGGCCCGGGAGGGCCTGGGCACGAGCGGGTCCGCGTCGACCGAGTTCGTCATCGTGATGCCCGTGATGTTCCTCTTGCTCGCGACCATCGCGCAGATGGCGCTCATCGCCGAGGCGCGCATCGTGGTGGCGCATGCGGCCTACAAGGCCGCTCGGGCCGCGATGGTCATCGTGCCCGAGCCGAGCGGCCTCGAGGGTCCTGGCGAGGTGGGCTTCAACCTCGGCCTCATCACGGACTTCGCCGCCTCGAACAACTGGCCGAGCGGCAAGGTGTCGCTGGTGCGCCAGGCGGCCGCGTCCGCGACGCTGACGGTGTCACCGAACCTCGCGCAGTGGGGCATCGAGCTCGCCGGCGAGACCGACTCCCAGAGCATGCGCACGAACTTCGAGCGCGCGTACGGCGGCTCGACGGGCCTGCCGGGCATCGCCGGGTTCGCGGCGCCGATCCAGAAGATGCTCTACGCGAACGCCTTCACGTCGGTCGTGTTCACGGGCGGCCCGAGCTGCTCGGATCGGCTGGGCGGCCTGGCGGCGGACGCGACCGCGGGCCTGGGCGGCTTCGTGTCCGGCCAGATCGGCTCCACGGTCGGCAACGTGACCGGCAACCTCATCGGTCGCTTCAACTACCTGTGCTCCTACGTGACGCACTTCGACCGCGGCGCCGAGATCCAGGCGCGCGTCGTCTACCTCATGTACGTGTCGGTGCCGGTGGCCTCGCGCTTCGCGGGCCGGCGCTACGACCAGATCGACGAGCGCGTGCGGATCGAGCTCGGCACGTCCATCGGCGGGGGCATCGCCGCCCTCGGTGAGGCGGCCAACCTGTTTCAGACGCGGGGGTACTACCTGCCCATCGTCGCCACCCACTCCATGCCGGCGCAAGATCAGCCGCAGCCGCCGCCGAGCTGACCCATGCTGGCCAAGATCCTCAAGCTCCGGACTCACCTGCGCCGCGCCCTGCGCGACCTCCACGACGACGAGACCGGCTCGGTCATGGTCGTCGCGATCGCATTTTCCGTGGTGCTGGTCGGCATGCTCTGGGCCGTGATCTCGCTCGGCAACCGCGTCGAGATCAAGGAAGGCATGCAGGGCAGCGCCGACACGGCGGCGTTCTCGGCGGCGGTCATCATGGCCAAGGGGATGAACATCATCTCCTTCCTCAACATCATCGTGATGATCTGCGTCGCGATGGTGGTGGTGGCGCAGCTGATGACGGTCCCGGTCGTCGGCGCCATCTGGCTCATGGCCGAGGAGGTCAGCTCGCTGGTGGCGTGCGACGTGTGGTTCTGTTCCTGCGGCTGCTGGATCGAGTCGCACATCCCCGACGCCGTGGAGACGTTCTTCCGCATCTACGGCCGCTACGACCAGGTGGCGAACGACGCGCGCGACATCGGCCGCGTCATGACCGGCCTGCAGAGCGGCATCTACTGGGCCTCGTTTGGCGGCGCGATGTTCGACGGCGCCGCGACCGGGATGGACAGCGCCTATGGCCCTGGCGTCGTGGCCGCGCCGATCGTGATGCCGCCGCCGCTCGAGCGCGTGGACTCCAACATCCTGTGCCGCGGCGCCGAGGCGTTCATCGGCTTCGAGCAGAACCTGTTCAGAAACGACGCCGTCAGCCGGCTCGGCGGGGACGCTTACCCGATCGCGCTCGCGGGCTTTCCGACCTACTCGAGCGACCCCGTGATCAGCGGGATGATCACGGGCAACCTGGTCGCCATCGATCTCCCGGGCGAGCGCGTGCTGGGCTCGCAGCTGTGTCACAACGAGATGGATCCCAACGACAGCAGGAGTCTGGCCCCCTACGACCTGACGTCCACCTGGCGCAGCGACACCAAGATCCGTTCGGTCAGCCTGCGCGCCGACGACGGGCACGAGCAGCGCCTGCGGAACGTCAGCGCGGCGACGTTCGGCCATCACTCGAGCCTGATGATGCCGTTCTCGACCGCGTTCGCGCAGTCGCAGTACATCAACGCGAACGTGCCGCGGAACAACGACGACGCCGAGCGCATGTACCAGATGGACTGGCACGCCACGATGACACGCTTCCGCTTCACCGACGGAGGTGCCTCGTTCAGCGGCCCGAACGGCGTGGCCAACGGCATCATGCAGAGCCTCCTCACCAGCATCTCGCCGCTGCTCGGCGAGGTCGTCGGCGCGGACAACTTCTGGCTGGGGTTGCAAGATGGTCTCATCCTCCACTAGGCGCCGGCGAAGGCAGCGCGGCAGCGCGATGACGGAGTTCGTCGTCATCGCCCCGTTCATGGCGATCATGATGGCCGCCACCGCGTACTTCCGCGACATGCACATGGCCAAGATGAGCGTGGCGCGGCAAGCCCGCGAGCTGACCTGGATGGAGGCCTACAACGCCACCGGATCGTGCACCACGCGCGGGGCCGTGGACGGGGCGCTCGGCAACCTCTCCGACGTCCTGTCGCCGCTGCTCAACACGGTGGGCAACTTCATCAACCTCGCCAACCTCGCGTACTACCCGCGAGCCGGGCACACGTCGTCGACGCAGGTCAATGGCCTCTCCTGGCTGTCGGGCGCGACGGTGTCCTCCTCGACCATCGTGCAGTGCAACGAGATCGACTACGGCGACGGCCCGCAAGGCCTCGCCCTGGCCGGCCTCTCCTTCTGGTGGATGCTGCAATGGGGGAACTGATGGGCCCACGAAGCCGCCTCGCGGCGGCGCGCGATCGCGCGATCAGGCTCGCAAGGACGCGCCTCGGTCGCATCCTCGTGCGCTCCGGCCTTACGATGCTGGTGGTCTGGGTGGGCCTCGGCGTCTTTGTCCGCATGGCTCGCGCCACGGTGTACGAGCGCCTGCTCGGCATGGGCTCGGACATGGCGAAGTTCCTCGACGACGGAGACACCACCGGCAAGCCCCGCGACATCCGGCTCAACGGGCAGAAGCTCCAGGTGGCGACCGGCTCGACGACGCAGTCGGTGCAGGACGTGATCGGCTTTTACAACAAGCGCTACGGCGGCCGCGACGGTGGCATGCGCCAGCACTTCCAGAAGATGATCGACGAGGGGCACACCAAGGACCCCGAGCGTCTGAGAAAGCTCCTCGCGAAGGGACCGCTCAACGCGCTGTCCGAGGTACGCGGCGATGGTGGAGGCGACCTCGGGTTCTCCGCGTTCACCGATCTCGGCCCCGGCGACGGCGAGCCGAGGGCCCTCTTCGATCGCGTCCACAAGTTCGGCCGCACCGGCCAGCTGTCCGACATGGGAGCCGCGTACTACGTCTACGCGCGCAAGTCGGGCGACAAGACGTCGTTCTTCCTCTTGTGGGCGGACAAGGACTTCAACGTCTTCGATCTCGTGGGCGGCAAGGACGACGCCGGTGGGCGGGGCGACGTGCCGGGCGAGGATCTGCCCGGGGTCCCGCGCTTTCCGGGCGGGCGGCGGTTCTTCTCGTCGTCCGAGCCAGCCAAGAACTACGCCGTGGCCGGCTACGACCTGCCCGCGGATCCCGGGAGCGTGCAGGCCTTCTACCGCGCGCGCATGGCCGCCGAGGGCTGGGTCGCCGACCAGAATTTCGAGCGGGCCCTCGCCGAGGTGCGCAAGCAGAAGGACGTCGTCGAGCGGGCGCTGCGCTTCTCCCGGGGCCAGGCGCACCTCGTGATGTCGTTCGAGGCCAAGGACGACGGCCACACGCGGATGGCCGTCGCGGGCCACACCAAGAGCTAGTCCGAACCCACATTTTTGCCGAGCGGCACTAGAGGAAAGCGGTCTAGCCTGCGGGCTTCCACGTGACGTAAGATCCAGCACGACCCATGGCCTCTCCTGACTTCTCCAAGCAAAAGAAGGCACTCCTCGTGGCCGGCGTGCTGGCCGTCGGCGCCGGTGTGCTGGTGGCCCTGTACGGTCGGGCCGTCGAGCTCGAGGCGTCGGGCGGCGAGGTCGTCCACGTGCTCGTGGCGGCGCAGCCGATCACCGCCGGCACGACGCTGCAGATGCAGCTCCTGCAGCAGAAGAAGGTGCCGAAGGCCTACGTCCACCCGGCCGCGGTGACGACGGCAGACCGCGAGCAGATCCTCGGCCAGCGCGTCTCGGCCAAGCTCGACCTCGGGCAGATGCTGCTCTGGAGCGACTTCGCGACCGAGCGCCAGAGCGCCGGGCGAAAGCTCTCGGCCAGCGTGCCGAAGGGCCAGCGCGCGCTCACGATGCCCGTCAATGCTTCGTCGGCGCTCGGCGGCATGCTGGCGCCGGGCGATCGCGTCGACGTGATCGGCACGTTCACCAAGTCCACCGAGGGCGCGGAGACGTCGACGGTGACCCTCTTGCAGAACGTGACGGTGCTGGCCGTCGGCGCGCAGCGTGACACCACGGAGGCGCGGCACGACGGGCAGGGCGGCGTCGGCCACGTCACGCTCGCGGTCGGCCTCGAGGAGTCGGAGCTGCTGGTGTTCGCGATGAACCGCGGCAAGGTGGGGCTCGTACTGCGCAACGTCGACGACATCGCGATCGTGGACGACGTGCCCGAGAAGAACTTCTCCGACATCTTCCAGGAGACCAAGCGCATCGCGCTCATGCGCAAGCCGCGCGCCGTGGCCGCCAAGCCCTCCATCCCGACCGAGCCCGAGCGGACCATCGAAGTCGTCAAGAGCGCACGACCAGGAGGACGCTAGTGCTCCCTCGATTGCTCGCCGGCGCGCTCGCGCTGGCCTCGCTCACGCTGTGCTCCGCGCCCGCGTTCGCCGACAAGCGCGGGGCCCCAGCCGCACGCGCGGCCTCCGGCACCGAGGCCGCACACGAGCTGGTGCTGACGGTCGGGGAGCAGAAGGTCTTCGACGCCAAGAGCGTCAAGGGCTTCTCCGAAGGCGCGCCGGGCGTCGTCGACGTGAAGATCCCGCGCGACCAGACGAAGATCATCGTCACCGCGCTCAAGCCCGGCCAGACCTCCCTGCTCCTCATCTACGAGGACAGCACCCAGGTCAACTGGCTCATCAGCGTGTACGCGCGCTCGCCGGAGTCGATCCAGCGCGAGCTCGAGCGGCTGCTCGTGGGCATGGACGGCCTGCGCATCGAGGAGATCGGCCGGCGCATCTTCGTCGACGGCCGCGTCAATTCGACGGCGGAGCTGGCACGGCTGAACAACCTCGCCGACAAGCTGTACCCGGGCCAGGTGTTCGTGCTCGCACAGCTCGAGTCGACGCGGGTCACCAAGCGCATCAACATCCGCCTCGACCTGCACTACGTCGAGCTGCGCAAGGACTCCGGCTACAAGGTGGGCCTGAACTGGCCCGGGCAGATCGGCCAGGGCGGGCAGTTCACCCTGATCGCGCCCATCGCCGGCGCGAGCCCGCTGCCCGCCACGCAGTCGGAGTACCGGCTCATCACCAACCTCGTCCCCTACCTCGACCTGCTCTCGACCCGGGGCTTCGCCAAGATCAAGCGCGAGGACACGATCATCACGGCCAATGGCAGCGAGGCGAAGTACCACGGCGGCGGCGAGTTCAACTACCCGCTCGTCGGCGGGTTCTCCGCGTCGGTCAAGACCATCAAGTACGGTGCCGAGCTGGCCATCCGGCCGCGCCACGACCCGATCAACAACCGCGTCGATCTCGACTTCAAGCTCGAGGTCTCCGACCTGACGAAGGAGGAGGGCAGCGCCATCCCGGGCCGTCACATCTCGCAGATCGACGCGTCGGTGAACCTCGGTCTCGGCCAGTCGCTCATGCTCTCGGGCCTGAAGATGGACAAGGAATTCGAGAAGCGCAGGGGCATCCCGCTGCTCGGGTCGATCCCGATCCTCGGCTACCTGTTCCGCAGCTCGGAGCAGGGCGACGAGAACGTGGAGACGGTCATCTACGTGACGCCCCAGGTGCTCGAGGCGGCGAGCGAGCAGCAGAAGGCGTACCTCGACAAGGCGCTTCGCGGCTACGACGAGGCGCAATCAGCCTGGTACTGGTGAGCCGGCTGCCCCCTCCCCGCTTGCCGGGTGTGGCCCCGGTGCTGCCGGCGCCTGGCCGGCCGGAGCTGCCCGCGCCCGTTCCGGCTCCGATCCCCGCCCCGGTTCCCGCAGCCGACGTCTCCGGCCCGATCGACGTCGAGATCCTCACCGACGAAGGCATCTCGCAGACCGTGCGCGGCGTCGAGGAAGAGATCATCTCGATCGGGCGCAGCGCGGAGAACCGCATCGTGCTGCCGAACCCGGCGGTCTCGCGCCGGCATGCGGAGATCCTGCGCGACGAGGGCGTCCTCGTGCTGCACAACTTCTCGGTCAACGGCGCGCTGGTGGGCGAGCGCGAAGTGCCCGAGGACCACCACGAGCCCTTCGAGCTCGGCGAGCAGATCTGCATCGGCCCCTTCCGGCTGACCTGCCGGCCCGCGCGCGCCCCGGCGCGAACCGGGCGCGGCGCGACGTCGGCGCGCTCCCAGGTCGGCTCCTCGCCGCCGATCCCGGCGCCTGGGCAGGCGCTCATGC
>JAHFDS010000253.1 GCA_023248855.1 Myxococcales bacterium | reverse complement strand
TGCGCCGTGCGTCGGCCGTGCAGAACCTCGAGACCGTCCACCGGCGGCTCGAGGAGGCCGCCGCAGCGGCGCGGAAGGTCGCGTGATGAGATCACTTTCAACCCGTTCGGTGCTCTAGGCGTGCTTCTTCGCGAAGGCGTCGAGGAAGTCGGTCAGCACGGCCACCCACTCAGGCGACACCGCGTTGTAGATCGACGCCCGGAAACCGCCGACGGAGCGGTGGCCCTTGAGCCCCACCATGCCGGCCTTCTTGGCCTCGCCGAGCAGGACCTCCTCGAGCTCGGGCCGGCCGATCGTCCACACGACGTTCATCGTCGAGCGGCTGGCCCGCTCCACGGGGGCGACGTAGAACCCCGCGTGCTTGTCGAGCACGCCATAGAGCGCATCCGCCTTCTGACGGTTGCGGCGCTCCATCGCAGCCAGTCCGCCGGTCTCCTTGATCCACAGGAGCACGTTGCGCGCGAGGTAGATGCCGAACGTCGGCGGCGTGTTGTAGAGCGAGTTGTTCTTGGCGTGCGTGCGGTACTGGAAGATCTTCGGGATGTCTTTGCGGCCCGTCTCGAGAAAATCCTTGCGCGCGATGACGACGACCAGGCCCGAGGGACCGAGGTTTTTCTGCGCGCCCGCATAACAGAAGGCGTACTTGCTGAC
The DNA here is from genome assembly GCA_023248855.1 of Myxococcales bacterium. GTDB lineage: Bacteria > Myxococcota_A > Polyangia > JAHFDS01 > JAHFDS01 > JAHFDS01. The sequence continues at coordinate 11,089 of JAHFDS010000253.1, read as the reverse complement.
ATCGAAGGGCTTCCACAGGAAGTCGCTCGACATGTCGGCCACGAGCGGCGCCTTGACCTCGGGCACGTAATGGAACTGCGCCCCACCGATGGTCTCGTTGGTCGTCAGGTGCACGTAGGCCGCTGCCGGGTCGAGCTCGAGCTCGGACTGCTTGGGGACGCGAGTGTAGCTACGCGTGCTCCCGCCTCCAGCGGCGGGCGCCTCCTTGCCGGTGTTCGCGGCCAGGCGCACCTGTCCGAGGCCCTTGGCCTCCTCGACGGCCTTTTCGCCCCAGACGCCAGTGAGCACGTAGTCGGCGCTCTTGCCGGCGGGAAGGAAGCTCATGGGCAGCGTCGCGAACTGCTGGCTCGCGCCACCCTGGAGGAACAGCACGTCGTACGCGTCGGGAATTCCGGCGAGCTCGCGCAGGAGGCGGATCGCCTCGTCATGCACGGCCTCGTACTCCTTGCCACGGTGGCTGTGCTCCATGATCGACATGCCGCTCTGGGCGTAGTCGAGGAGCTCGCGCTGCGCGCGCTCGAGCGCCTCGAGCGGCAGGGCGGCGGGTCCAGCGTTGAAGTTCTTCGCGCGTGCCATCGAGGTCTCCTTGGGTGCGGACTGTGTGCAGAAGCTAGCCGGAGGGCGTCGCGAAGTCGACCCGCGCCGCCTCGGCGAACGCGATGGCCTCGGGAAGGTCCCGGTAGGCGAGGCCCCGCCAGAACACCTGCCAGCGCTCGCTGCGCACCATGCCGTCGCACTCGGCGGTGTACCAGGCGCTGATGGGATTGTCGGGCCGGGCGCGCCAGAAGAAGGCCGGGAACTCGCCACACACGGCGTCCCACAGATCCCGGCCGATCCCCTCGCCCTGCGAGCCGTGGGTGACCGCGAATTTGGTGAGAAAAGCCCCGGGCGCGCTCGCGAGCAGCACGGCGGCGCCGCGATACTCCTCCTCGAGGAAGATCGCGAGCACGGACTGCTCGAAGAAGCTCTCGCGGACCGGCCGCTCGAAGCTCGACTCGAGGAGCGCGCGCAGGCGCGGACGATCCACGTCCGCGAAGCTGGCCTTGCGCAGGATCACGGCGCCGCGGCGGATCATCGTGCCCGCGCCCTTGACCGTGAAGAGCTCGCGCAGGAGCGACAGGGGGGAGGTGACCGCGATCTGCAGGCGCGCGCTGTCCGGTTCGTCGAGGAAGCGTCGGGCCTGTCCGAGTAGCGCTCGCTGCTTGGCGGACAGGCCCTCTTCGAGCGAGGGATCGGCGCGCAGGACCGGGATCATCGAGATGCGCGTGCCGTCGGCGGTGTGAAAGCCGCCGCGGCGGCCGAGGAAGATCAGCTTGCGCGTGCCGAGCGCCGAGACCAGCGCGCCGAGGCGAGCGAACCGCTCGTCGAGCGTCGGTGCGGCGTCGGCCGTGAGCTTGACGATCGGCAACGCCCCCGCGCGGGCGGCGCTCGAGACGTCCGCGGGCAAGGTCGGCGCCGCGCCGTGCAGGACCAGCGCGGGGACCCCCGCGCCGACCAGGCGGCGAAACAGCTGGTCGGCGTGCTCGGAGGCCTCGGTCGGATCGACGTGGCCGACCACGACCACGGGCAGAAGGCCGAGCGAGGCCAAGTATCGCAGGTCGAACACCAGCGCGTCCACCACGTGGCAGATCACCGCGGCGTCCACGGCGATCGTGGCGAAGCGCTCCTTGGAGTCGGCGCGGAACAGCTGGAGGTAGTACTCGGTCTCGGTGCGCGTGCCGACGCTCTCCAGGAATCGGACGACGACGTCGCTCGGATCCATCGGCACTACAGCGCACCGAGCAGCCCGACGAAGGCGTCCTCGGCGCCCTCGAGGTCGGACAGGGCCACGTGCTCGTCCGGGGCGTGGGCCTGCGCGATGTCGCCCGGGCCGAACACCACGGCGTCGAGCCCCCCCTCGGCGAGCAGGCACGCCTCGGTCCAGAAGGGCAGCGCCTGCGGCGTGGCCGTGCGGGCACCGAGGAGCGCGGTGAACGCGCCGAGATCGCGCGTCGCGAACGGGTGGTGATCGACCGTCTGAACGAGCTCGATCGCAGGGTCGACGGCGTGCGTGAGCGCCTGCACCGCACCGACCAGGTCGGCCATGTCGGTGCCGGGCGCGGGGCGCAAGGAGAACACCAGCCGCGCCTCCGCGGGGACGACGTTGAACGCCACCCCGCCGCTCAGCGCGGCGACGTTGACGCAAAGCCCCGGGAACGTCGCGTCGGGCCGCTCGAGGGCGTGCGCCGCGAGCGCGTCGAGGGCGAGCGCGAGGCGCGCCAGGATCACGAGGGGCTTTTGCAGGTGGTCGGCCGCGGACGAGTGGCCCCCGGGGCCGCGCACGATCGCGTCGAACGCGAGGATGCCGCGATGGCGCGTGCCGACCGCGAGGCCAGTGGGCTCGCAGACCACGGCGCGCACGAGCGAGGCGGGTCGCAGGCCCGACGCGAGCCAGGCGCGCAGACACGAGCCGCCACGCTCCTCGTCACCCGAGAAGAGCACCGCGAGGTTCCGCGGACGCCGACGCGCGAGGGCCGCGAGCAACGCCGCGATCGCGCCCTTGGTGTCGGCTGCGCCGAGGCCGTACAGCCGGCGGCCCTGTCTTCGAGGCACCAGCGGATCGCTCGACCAGCCGGCGTTTGCGGGCACGGTGTCGAGGTGCACGTTGATCAGGGTCGCGGGATGTCCCCACTCGGCGTAGACGAAGGCGCCCGCGCCAGGTCGATCGGCAGGGCGGGGCACGAGGACACACTCGAGCCGGTCGGGCGCGAAGCCCGCGAGGTGCTCCGCGAGCCGGCGCGCGGCGCGCGGCTCGTCGCCGCCCGGGTTCCGGGTGTCGAGCGCGATCAGCTCACCGAGCAGCTCTTCCGCTGGGCTCACGGGAGCGCCAGGCTAGCACGCACCGGCGATCAGGCGGCGCCCGGTGCGGGGGCGGGCCGGCTGGCCAGGTCCCGGGCGCTGCCGGGGGCGCTCGGGGCTTCGTCGGGCTCGCCGGCGAGCGGCAGCGTGACCACGAACCGCGCGCCACCTGCCGCCGCTCTCTCACAGCGCAGGGTCCCGCCGTGCTCGACCACGATCTGCTGGGCGAGCGCGAGCCCGAGACCGGTCCCGCGTTCCTTGGTCGTGAAGAACGGCTCGAACAGGCGCTGGGCCGCCTCCTCGGGCAGGCCCGGGCCAGTGTCGGAGACGCCCAGCTCGGCGTCGCCCCCTCCACGCACGCGCACGCTCACGCGCCCGCCGCGCGGGGTCGCCTCGAGGGCGTTTCGGAGCAGGTTCAGCAGGACCTGTCGCAGCTGGCCCTCGTCGCACCGCACGCGCACCGACGAGAGCGTCACCTCGAGCGTCACCCCAGCCTGCTCGAACGCGGCGCGCTGCAGCTCGAGGCCACCCTGGACCACCTCGCCGAGGTCCTCGAGCTCGAGCCGTGGCCGCGGCAGACGCGCGAAGCGCAGGTACTCCTCGGTGATGCCGGTCAGGCGATCGACCTCCGCGCCGATCGCGCGAACGAGACGCGCCGCTTCGGGGGAGCCCCCCTGCACCTCGTCCCCGAGCAGCTCCGTGTTCAGGCCGATCGCGGAGAGGGGGTTTCGGATCTCGTGCGTGATGTGCGCGGCCATGCGTCCGACCGCGGCGAGGCGCTCGGCGCGCAACGCCGCCGCCTGCCGCTCGCGCAGCGCGGCCGCGAGCTGGTTCCACGCGCGGGCGAGCTCGCCGATCTCGTCCTCGGCCGCCACCGCGAAGGGCTCTCCGAGCGGCTCCTCGCCGCTGGCGATGCGCCGCATGCGCGCCGTCATGCGCACGAGGGGTCGCAGCGACAGGTGCGCGCCGAAGGTCACGAGGGCGCCGATGAGCGTCGCCAGGGACACGAGGCCGAGCAGCCACCACACCTGGCGTCGCTCCTCCTCCTCGAGATCCCCCGCCAGCTTCTGCGCGCGCAGCGAGACGTCCTTCTTGAGATCGGTGGTGTCGTGGCGCAGCTTGGTCGATTCGACGCGCGCGATGCGGTCCCACTCGCCGGTCGTGTAGAGGGCCTCCATCTCCGAAAACCGCTGGCCGAGATCGTCGAACCCGCGCCCGAGCTCGGCAAGGCCTGCCTCGCGCGAGAGCGCAATGGCGCGCCGGGTGCGGTCGAGCCGCTGCTTGCGCAAGAGGTCGGTGTCGTGGGCCATGCGCGGGGTCGGCACCGCCCCGCTCGCGACCTGGCCCACCAGCGCGCTCTGCAGGCGGTCGATGTCGTTCGCCAGGAGGGCGAGGCGCAAGTAGCCGCCCGAGACCAGGCGGAAGCTCTCGCGCAGCTGCCCGAGCCGATACAGCGCGTAGCCCGAGACGCCCGCGAAGCTCACGAGGACGATCAAGAACCCGGCGAAGACCTTCGCGCCGAGCGTGACGCGCACCCTCAAATGCTAGACCAGCGATCGCAATTCCGCCACGCGCCCCACACCCGGACGGCCACGGGGGTCAGAACCGGATCGCGGCGGAGAGCCCGCCTCGGCGGCCCACCGGATCGAGCTCGGGCACGAGTCGTATCCGGGACCGGCGGTCGGTCATCTTGCCCTCGTCGGACAGAAAACCCTTGTAGAAGAGGTACGCGCTCGTGGCCGCGAGCACGATTCCAACGCCGAGCGTGACGTTGGTGAGCGTCGCGAACTGCGCGCCGTCGTCGCAGGTCTTGGCCACGGTCGAATTCCTCGCCTTGGCCTGGGTGCAAGCGTCCCCGGTCGCCGTGATGTCGTTGGTCGGGTTGGCGTCGAGCAGCGACTGCCGGATCTGGTCGCGCTTCTGATCCTCGAGCGACTTGACCTTGAGGCCAAGGCCAATGGTCGCGGCAAGGGTCACCACCGACCCCGCGGCCGTGACGTAAAAGCCCGTTCGCCAGCCGCTGCCGTCCCCTTCCGGCTCGGGGGATGGGCCGGACACCGGCTCCGCTTCGAGCCGGAGCTCGAGCGTGGTGGGATCGCCGGAGCGGACCTGCACCTTGGTGGTGAGCTTGTGGAATCCGTTCTTCTGCACGCGCACCGTGTGGTCGCCCGGTGGCAGGTCAGGGACCGTGATCGGCTGCCCGCGCGACTGCGCGACCACCTTGCCGTCCACCGACACCTCGGCACCGCTGTCGGCGACCACGAGGCGCAGCGTGCCGAGCGTGGCCACCCCGGACAGGGCTCCGAACCAGGTGCGCGCCATGCCCGTCAGCACCGCCGGGCTCGCCTGGTTGTCGAGGAAGCTCTCGCTGACCTGCTTGTCGATGCGTCCAGAGGCGACGTCGAACCACTTGAGCGAGACCGCGTAGCCGGGCGCCAGCTTGCGCACGCTGCCATACAGCATCTTGTCGGCGCCGAGGCTCTTGCCCGCCTGCGACATGCAGTGCGCGGTCTCGTCCACGCAGTTGAACACCAGCTTGACCTCGATGAGGTCCTTGCCGGGCACCATCGCTAGGCCCCGCGACCCCGCGGCGCGCTGGCGGAGCGCGTAGGTGAGGCTGCTGGCCACCGGGTCGGCGCCCGCCTGCGCCTCGAGGCCGAGCACCGCCACGGTGGTGTCCCGCGCCCCCGCCAGCCTTGGCAGGGCCACGAGCGAGAGCGCGATCCACGGTAGAACGCAGGGAAACCGCATCGGCCGCGGACCATAGCATGTGAGCGCCGACGCGGGAGTCGACAGCGCAATAGGCGCATTCGAGGCGAGCGCCAGCGAGCCGCAAGGGCGTAGCGAAGCGAAGACGCAGGCATGGGGGGCCCGGATGGGCTTTGCCCATCCGGGGGAAGGGCAGCGTGCCCTTCCTGGTGGGCGCCTTCCGAGGCGCCCACTCGCACGCTAGCTAGCTAGGCCTGGGCGTGACGCTCGGGGACCCAGCGCAGCGTCATCGTGTTCGCGAGGTGCAGCTCGAGCTCGCGATCGAGGGCCACCGCGACCACGGATCGGCCACCGATGTGGGTCCCGTTACGGCTCGCGGTATCGACCGCCCAGACGCCGTCTTCGTCGCGCAGGAGCACCAGGTGGACGCGCGAGAGGCTGCGATCGTCGCCCGCGAGCTGGCAGCGCTCGTAGCGACCGATCAGCACGCCGCGGTCGAGATCGTCGCTGCTGACGCGGTGCGCGAGCTGTGAGCCACCCACCTGGAGGCGGATGGTCGCGAGCGCCAGCCCGCCGGCGCTCGGTCGGGCCCGCAGGGACTCTGCGCCGGGCAGGATGGTGGTCACCGTGGAGCGCCGGCTGATCTGGACCGCCCCGGTGCGCGCTGCCGGATAGGCGCCCGACACCATGCGGTCGGGCACCCGCCGGTCGAGGTACACGCGCTCTGGAAAGGACTGCCAGGTCTGCTTGGGGTCCGCCGAGAACGCGCCCGGCCCGAGGGCACCGGTCGGCAGGAAGAACAGCTGATAGCCAGCGGCGCTGACGAACAGCGGCCCCTCGGCGACGACCGACTTGCACGCGAGGTCGTCCTCGGTGCGGAACGCGGTGCCCGATTGCAGGTCGATGAGGCGCAGGCGAAGCTCGCTGCGACTCGTCGCGGTGGCGCGCACGAGCGCGTGCCGGAGCGAGATGCCCTCCTCGCGCAGCACGAGGCCGCACCGGTCGTGCCGGCCGACCACCGCAAAGGCGCCGCCCTCGTCACGGACCGGCAGGTGGAGGTAGGCCTCGATGGGTCCCTTGGGTCGGGCGGCCACCACCAGGACCCCGTCTTCGCGAAAGGCGTCGTGGATGGGTCTGAGCTTTGGGAAGATGGCCCGGAACGTGGCCTCGAACGTGGCGCGGGGCTCCGGCTCGATCCGGTAAATCCGCGTGACTTCGTTGGGGCGCGCGATGGGCTTGGCAGCCGGCTCGCCGGCCACACCGGTCTCCTCTTCGTCCTCCAGCCGCTTGCGCACCAGATCCATGATGATAACTTCTGCGCGATGAAGGTCGATATCCACTTCTGCGTGGTCTGAAACTACCGCCCTCGGGCCGCCAGTCTGGCGGCCACGCTAGACCGCACCCTGGGGGTCAAGGCCTCACTCGTCCCGGGCGGCCGCGGGGACTTCGACGTGGTCGTCGATGGGCGCCGCATCTTCTCGAAACACGAGGAGAATCGCTTCCCTGACGAGGCCGAGATCGTGGCCGAGATCCGGGCCTTCAAGGGCCTCTGATCTGCGGGCATGCCGATTGCTCAACCCTGGGCTGGTCGCCGTCCCCCCACGCCGGGGGGACGGGACCGGGCGAATTTCGGGGCGCCGCCCCAACTGACGCCTGGAGGTTGGGCATGAGCTTCGTGGATTCCCTGGTGGCCGTCATCGGAAGACCCCGTCGGATCGTGGGCGCGGACTACACCGAGGAGAGCTGGGGGGTGGTGCCGCAGGCGGCCCCGCAGGCCGTCTTCGAGGGTGTCCACCTGCACGGGCTCGAGGAGGTGGCCCGTCAGCTCCTCGGCGAAGGCCGCACCGCTCGACCGTCGCGCGTCGAGACGCCCAAGCCCCGAGCCTCCAGGAGCCCCGTCGCGCCATCGCCCGCGCTGCCGCCGCCGCCCGCGGAGGAGGAGATCGACTGGGAGCTGGCGCTCGAGGCCGCGAAGGCCCGCGCCACGTCCGCGCCCGCGGCGCTGGCCGAGGAAGAGGCGGACCTCGACTGGGAGACCGCGCTCGCGGCGGCCCGCGCCCGCGTCGCCTGATCGACTCGCGGTCACTGCGCCCGGCCTGTTGACGGAAAGACCCACCCGCTGCGAAAATGGGCGCGGTGTCGACTCCGGGCGCAGCCGCCAAGCCAGCCCTAGACGAGAACTCGGTCCGGCGCATCCTCACGGCTGCCGTCAAGAACCGGGCATCGGACGTCCACGTCCGTGCCGGGCAGCCGCCCATGCTGCGCATCGACGGGCAGCTGGTGCCGCTCAACATGGGCGCGCTCACGCACCAGGACGCCGAGGTGTTCGTGGCGTACCTGGCGAACGCAGGGCGGGTGCCCGAGGCCATCCGGCTCAAGCAGGCCGACTTCGCGATCCTCGCGCCGGGGCTGTGCCGCTTCCGCTGTCACCTCTACCGTCAGCTCGGCTCCGCGGCAGCCGTGATCCGCGTGGTGCCGCTCGAGATCCCGGGTTTTGCCGAGCTCAACCTGCCCGACATGCTGGCGGGAATCGTGGCCGCCGAGCGCGGCCTCATCCTCGTGACGGGCGCGACCGGCAACGGCAAGACGACCACCATCGCGTCGATGCTGGCGTACGCCGCCAAGCATGCGCGAAAGCACATCCTGACCATCGAGGACCCGGTCGAGTTCATCATCCCGCCGGGCGAGTCGACGGTGTCGCAGCGCGAGGTCGGCCGTGATGCCGAGTCCTACACCGACGCCCTCGAGGCCGCGCTGCGCGAAGATCCCGACATCATGTTCATCGGCGAGATGCGCGATCGACGCACGGTCGAGGTGGCGCTGCAGGCGGCGGAGTCGGGGCACCTCGTGATGTCCACCATCCACACGTCGGACTCGGTGCGCACGGTCGAGCGCATCGCGGCGTTCTTCGAGACCCAGGACGAGCAGATGTCGGCACGCCTGCGCTTCGCGGAGCACTTCCATGCCGTGGTGTCGCAGCGCCTCTTGCCGCGCGCTGGGGGGCAGGGCCGAGTCCTCGCGTCCGAGGTCATGCTCGCGTCGTCGACCATCCGCGAGCAGGTCCGCGACGTGCAGAAGTCCAAGACGCTCTGGCAGACGCTCGAGCGGTCGAACAACGAGGGCATGCGCACGTTCGATCAGCACCTCAAGCAGATGATGCAGCAGGGGCTCATCACGATGGAGACCGCGCAGGCGCACGCGACGCGCGTGTCGGACTTCATCCGCGACGTCGGCCTCGACATGGACTACGCTGCGCCGCAGCTGCCGCGCCGCTGACCGCGCAGCGGGGGGCTACTGCCGCACGCCGAGCAGGACGTCCATCGTGGCCTGGTCGGCGTCGGGGAACTTGTACTGATCGAAGTCGCCCGAGCTCACCCAGCGGAAGGTCCGCACGCGTCGCGGCTCGAGGTGGTCGTCGAGTAGATCGGCCGCGTACAGGGCAAGCTCCACGACGTAGCCGTCGTACTCGTGGCGCCGCTCGCCGACCTTCATGCCGACGCGGATCCTGGCGCCGAGGCGCTCGGCCAGCTCGCGCTCGAGCGCGCGGTCGTCCTCCTCATCGTCCTCGACCTTGCCGCCGGGGAACTCCCAGAGCAGAGGCAGCACCGCGGCCTCGCGGCGCTGGGTGATGAGGTACTTGCCGTCCCTGGAGATGACGGCAGCGACCACCCGGATGGTACGCATGGAGGCTTGATTCTCCTGACTCGGCCGCGTATGTCAACCGCATGACGAAGCGCGTCACCATCACCGAGGCCCACGCCCTGCTCGCCGCAGGCCATAAGTACCTGGACGTGCGGTCGATCCCGGAGTTCGAGGGGGGCCGGCCGGCGGGCGCGATCAACGTGCCGCTCATGCACAGCCAGGGCGGTCCGATGACCCCGAACCCGGATTTCCTGGCCGTCGTGGAGGCTTGCTTCGCCAAGGACACGCCCCTCGTCGTGGGGTGCCGGAGCGGCCAGCGCTCGCTGCGCGCGGCCACGGCCCTCGCGCAGGCCGGCTACACGAACGTGGTGGACGTGCTCGGCGGGTTCGGGGGAGACGCGACGAATCCCGGCTGGGGGTCGAGCGGACTGCCGGTGGAGGCCGGGCCGAGCGACTACCCCGTCTTGCTGGCCAGAAAGAAGTAGCTCCGCGCGCGCGGGAGGAGCCCTTGCAGACGATTCTCGAGCGGCCGCAAGCGGCGCGGGCCCTCCTCGTGCTCGCCCACGGGGCGGGGGCCGGGATGAACCACCCGTTCATGGCCGCCATCGCGGCGGCGCTGGCCGAGCGGCGGCTGGCGACGCTGCGCTTCGAGTTCGACTACATGAGCGCCAAAGGCAAGCGGCCCGATCCGCCGGCCCGACTGCAGGCGCGGGTGCGCGAGGCGGTGGGCGAGGCAGCCCGGCAGGGGCTGCCGGTGTTCGCCGGCGGCAAGTCGATGGGCGGGCGCATGACCAGCCTGGCGGAGGCGACGCAGCCCCTCGGGGTGCGTGGACTGGTGTTCCTGGGTTTTCCGCTGCACCCGGCGGGGCGGCCAGCCGCCGAGCGAGGGGCGCACCTTCCGTCCATCACGACGCCCATGCTCTTTCTCCAGGGGACGCGGGATGCGCTGGCCGACCTCACGCTGCTCGCGCCGCTCCTTGGGCCGATCCCTTCCGCCGAGCTCGTCGTGATCGAGGGCGCCGATCACGGCTTTTCCGTGCTCAAGCGGGCTGGCAGGACCCCGGCCGAGGTCCTCGGCGAGCTCGCAGGGCACGTGGCCCGCTTCGTCGGTGCTATCCTCGAAGGGTCTTGAAACGCTGGAAGGAATACCTCGAGCGCTACGGGACGGTGGCCATCGTCGTCTACTTCACCCTCTTTGGCCTCGTCCTCGGGGGCGCGTACTTCGCCTGGCGCTTCGGGTTTCGGCCCGAGGGAGTCGGCAGCAACCTGGCCGGCTTCGGCGCGGCCTACGCGTTCACGAAGCTCACGCAGCCCATCCGCCTGCTCGTCACGGTGGGCCTGACGCCGCTCGTGGCGAGGCTCGTGGGGCGGCGCCCGCGTCCGGCCGGCGAGGACCCGCCGACGTAGGGACAGCGCCACCTGGCGGCGTCAGCTGATTGCGGCGCGAATCGTGAGCGCGTGCTCGAAGAAGGCGCACAGGCCCGGCAGATCGTTTTGCACCCAGCGCTCGGGGACGCGGGGGTTGAAGCGCCAGAACAGGGAGGGCGCAAAGAGGTGCTGGCGCAGGCTGGCGAGGATCGGGAAGACCTCGACGCAGACGGACCAGCACCCGAGCGCGTGGTGCAGGTAGTCCTCCTGCTCCCCCGTGAACACGTCGAACCAGCGGCTCGCGAGGCGCAGATAGCGCCAGCTTGGCTGTGCGCGCCGGAAGCTCCGACACAGGGCCCGGTAGGTCGCGTAGCTCTTGCGATCAGTCACGCGCGCCGGGATGAGCGTGCCCATCGTCGAGTGCAAGCTCGCGCTGGCCACGAAGCGCTGCGCCTCGCACAGGGCCGCCAGCGCCGCGGTTTCGGGCTCGGACAGCGGCGCCGGGCCCCGATAGGTCGCGTCGCCGGGGCGT
>JAHFDS010000252.1 GCA_023248855.1 Myxococcales bacterium | reverse complement strand
CGAGTACAAGGACTCCGCCGACCTGTCCACGGGCCAGCGCTGCACAACCATCCTCTCGATCCTCATGCTCGAGAGCGAGCGCCCGCTGCTCATCGACCAGCCCGAGGACAACCTCGACAACGCCTTCATCTACGACACGGTGGTCAAGAACCTGCGGGCCACCAAGGGCCGGCGTCAGCTGATCTTCATCACCCACAACCCGAACATCCCCGTGCTCGGGGACGCCGAGCGGATCTTCGTCCTCGCGTCCGACGGCAAGCGCGGCTCGATCGTGCGCGTGGGCGACGTAGACGAGGTCAAGGACCAGATCGAGACACTCCTCGAGGGTGGCAAGGAAGCCTTCCGCCTCCGCGGCGAGAGGTACGGGAACTGATGGGCGCGCGGATCGACGAGGTGCTGCGCGCCCTGGCTTCCGAGGATCGGCGGGCCCTCTGGGACGCCGTCGAGCAGGCGGGCGACCTGCTCCGCGAGGGGGCGCTGCCCGAGCCCGCGCACGCTGAGCTCGGCGACCGGCTCGTCCGGCTCGCGACGCACGAGCAATGGGAGGTCCGCAAGGCCGTCGCCGAGGCGGTGGTCGAGCTGCGGCACGAGTCGTTCCACTCGGCCATCGCCCGGCTGCTCGAGGACGACAACCCCTGGGTCGTCCAGGCGGCCCAGCGCACGCTGGCGCGCCGGAGCGAGCTCACCCGCACCGACCTTCTCAGGGAGCGCCACGAGACGTTGCTCCGGCGCCAGCTCACGGAGCTCGAGGCGACCCACGGCGCCGCCGCCCGCGTGGCCGCACTGCGCGTCGCCGAGAAGTACACCGAGATCATCGTGCGCGAGACCTTCCACGAGTTCATCAAGGTGATCTCCCCGCTCGATGCGTCGCTCCGAAAGCTGGAGGCGGCTCTGGGCGGGAGCCGCATCAACGCAGAGTCCTGCCGTGGCCACGTCGAGGGCGCGAAGAGGCGGCTGCGCCTCCTCTCGGCGATCATGACCTCCCTCCGGGACTTCACCAAGGACGTCACTCCCGAGTTCTGCGCCGAGAACCTGCGCGTCGTGATTGACGAGGCGGTCCACATGCTGCGTGACCGTGTGGGTGCCGACGCCAGTGGTCTCGAGCTCGAGGTGGAGGTCGACCCGGCGATCCTGATCGACGCGCACCGGCACCGCCTGCTGCAGGCGTTCTCGAACATCCTGCAGAACGCGGTCGAGGCCTACGACGGGACGGAGCAGGCGCGACGGATCGCAATCGCGGCCCGCACGGACGGCACCGAGCACGTGGTCGTGACCATCACCGACCAGGGGTGCGGCATGAGCGATCAGGTCCGGAGCGAGGCCTTCGAGCTCTTCGCCACCGTCAAGCCGACGGGCACCGGCTTCGGGCTCCCGCTCGCGCAGAAGATCATCGAGCAGGAGCACGGCGGTTCCATTGACCTCTCGAGTCGCAAGGGTGAGGGCACCACCGTCAAGGTCGTGCTGAACATCGAACAGGCACAACGCAAGCAGGAGGCGCAGCCGTGAACGATCAGCACGTGGCCCTGGTGGTCGAGGACGAGCCCGAGATGGCGGCGGAGATCATCGAGATCCTGACCTCTCTCGGACACCGCGCGGTCCACACCGAATCCCTCGAAGAGGGCAGCGAGCTCGCCGAGCGCGGCGGCTTCTGCTACGTGCTCCTCGACCTCCAGATCAAACCCACACGCGACTCGATCCGCCCGCGCGTCGAGGCCGGCGAGACGCTGATGGGCCGCATCCGCAAGCAGTTCCCTCGGCGCAACGCGAGCGACAAGCACGACCTGCAGATCCTGCTCATGAGCGGGCACGTCAAGGAGCACGAGGCAGTCGTCCGCATGCTCCAGACCGGCGGCGACGACTTCATCAAGAAGCCACTCGGCGAGAACAAGACCCCGCTCGACACCAAGATCCGCACCGCCCTCCGGCAGAGCGGGCGCGAGGCCCACTGCCATTGCGCCGCGCGGAACCGCGAAGCGACCTCGGGCGGTCCCAGCCCGCCCCCTCTTCCCCGCGAGGAGTTGGTCTCCCTGTCCCTGGCAGGGCGGCCGATGAAGAAGCGGACGGCGGTCCAGGTCGGCGACAAGAGCGTGGCCCTTCCCACGCCTGGCTTCGTGCTCACGCTCCACCTCATGGTGGGCCGACTGCGCGGCGATGGCGTGCTGCCCGCCGCGCTCGGCTCGCGCACGCAGCCGCAGCGGAGCCTGCAGGCGCTATGTGAACAGCTCGCGCCGTACCTGCCGAAGGGGCTGCGAATTGCAGAGGTTGCTCCCGATGGACGCTTTCACCTGCACCCGGCGATCGAGCTTGGTCCGCTCGACCCGCGATGTATCGAGGGTCACGCGGACGCACGCGTCAGGCGCCTCGCTGCCGAGCTCCTCCGCCTTCGCGATGGTCAGGCTGTGAGGCCGGCGGCCCTGGGGGCGCCCTCGGCCATGAGCGCCAGCAGCCGCAAGCTCGTCATCAGCGCTCGCTGGCAGCGCAGCAAGTGCCTCGTCGTGGTAGATGGCCAGGACATCGCCATGCCGGCAAAGCCCTACGTCATCATGGCCAAGCTTGGCCTCGGTCGGCATCAGGGGGAAGAGGGCTGGGTGGACCGCGACCGTCTCGATGCCAATGCCGACGCAAGCTGGTCCGCGATGACCCGGGTGTATGACCACCTGCGCGACGCCGGCTTGATCCCGGCCGACGTCATCGAGAACAACCTGGCCAAGAGCTACCGGCTCACCTACCTCGCGGAGCAGATCGAGATCGACAGAGCAGCCCTGCTGCGACACCCGCACGAACCGGTCCGCGCCGAGCTGGCGCGCTTCGTTGCCGGACCTTGAGCGAGCCCGCTCCCCAGCAGGCTCGGCGGGGCACGCGGAGCAAGGTTGGTAGTAGACTTGTGATCATGAGGGCTTCGTTGATCGTCGTTCTCGCTCTGGGATGCGCTCCCACCGCCCACGCGCCCACCCCGCGAGCTGAGCCGCCGCCAGCAGCCGCCCAGTCCGTTGGCCCTACCCTCGCCACGCTCATCACGCGTGACCACAGGCTGGTGGTCCACGCCGGCAACGGCTCACCGACCTTTGACGTCGCGACCCGACGAGGCGAGCTCGTCGCGCGACAGGTCGGCGTCGAGGACCTCGCGCGCACCTTCCCGGCCCTGCACCGCGCGTACCGTTCGGCGTACGCGGCCAGGAATGGTGTGCTCGACGCACGCGTCTACGAGGCCCCCGAAGCACCGAGCCCGTTCGACGCACCACCGTTCGGCCGGTAGGGGCAGGCTCGTGCCAGAACCGAGGCCGGTGATGACCCACGTCGCGCTGCAGGTGCGCGATCTCGACGCGTCGATGGCGTTCTATCGCGACTTCTGCGGCCTCGGTGTGGTCCACGAGCGCGCGGACGCAGCCTCCGGCAAGCGCATCGTGTGGCTCGCCGAGCCGGGCCGCGAACGCGAGCTCATCTTCGTCCTAATGCCTGGCGCCGGGCGCCCCGCACAGGCCGACAACGACTACAGCCACCTCGGCTTCGCGCTCGCGAGCAAGGCCGAGGTCGACGAGGTTGCCGGCCGAGCCCGCGCGGCAGGCCGCCTGGTGTGGGAGCCGCGCCAGGAGCCGTACCCGGTCGGTTACTACTGCGGCCTCCGCGATCCTGACGGGAACTTCGTCGAGTTCAGCTACGGGCAACCCCTCGGCCCGGGAGCGGACCCCGCTCAGTAGAGACGACCCCGTCTTGGGAACACCGTGATGATGTGTCCAATGCGGTGATCAGCGATCGACTGAGGTGGCGGGGGGCATCGGAAGCCCGTCGACAAAGCCGAAGATGAAAGGGTAGATGACCGTGACCGTCCCACCTTCCGGCTTGGGGAACCGCCATCGCGCAATGGCCTGCTGGATGCAAACAGGCACTTCGGCGCCTAGCTCGCTGCCGGACCTGAACTTGACCAGACCCACGGCTCCGGAAGTTTCGATCACCCAGATGTACTTGACCCAGCCAGCGAGCGAATGGTTACGCACAAGCTGCTTCTCGTAGCAGGCCTGCACCTCGCGCAGGTGCGAGTTGACGACGTCCTGGATCTGGCGCTTCGCCATTCGACCGGTGAACGGCCGGCTTGCCTGATCGCCGAGGAGCCGCGTCATGTCGTCGGCCCGCACCGCTGCGCTTGCATCGCGCCACCCACGAAAAGCCATGCCGGGCCGAACGGCTCCGGTGATGCATGCAGCAAAGCCGACACCGAGCGTCGCGATGGGCGCGATGGGGATCTGTGCTGTGAGGGCTGGATGGACGCGCAGCACGGTCACGAGATCCGCCCAGCCCCGATCCAGGTCGCCGGACGAGAGGTCACGCAGTACCCCGCCCGGCCCGAGCAGCCAGCAGGCACGCGCACGCCTTGCGAGCGCGAGCGCCTCCTCGGCCGCGTCGCTCCGCGGGGCAGCTCCCGGGACCGCGCCGGCGATGCAGGCCGCGAGGATCATCGCGATCAACGCAGCACGCCTCCACCGTGAGGTCGGCCGGCCATCCTCCCCGGCGAAGTCATCGGCGACCGAGCTTCGCGAGGAGTTCGTCACGTCGCACCCGGCACAGGTTACCGCCCGCGAAGAACGGATCCGCCGTGACCTCGGCCCCGGCGTAGTCGGGCGGAACGATGGCGCGCAGCTCCTCCTCGTTATCCGCCTCGCTCTCGCAGAGCACCAGCCCCTCGAGCTCGCCGGCGAACACGTCGATGCCGAAGATCCGCCCGCTGGTGTCGTCGTAATGGCGTGTCTTGGCGAGCCGACGGCCAGGCAACGCCGCCAGCGTGCCGTACTCCTCGTCGGACAGCCAGGTGGTGACGATGGGCTCGATGCCCGGGGCGTGGGAGCCATACTTCTTGGTGAGCTTCTTGGTCACCCGCCCACCATCGGACTCCACCATGTGCCGCAGGCGGAGCCGCCCGCATTCCAGGTAGAGGTCGACGATCGCGCTCGAGTAGGGCGGTTCGAGCTCCCGCCAGCGCTCGTCGCGCACCAGGAACCGCCGCTCGCGCTCCATCCGCGCATACCTCGGTAGCGTCATCGGCGATCGCCCAACACACGGGCGAGGATCGCGGCAATGTTCCAGGCATCGTCGCCACCGCGGTGGTGCGTGCCCTCGAGCGGCAGATCGAGCATACGAAGCGCAGCGTCCATGCCGACCTCGCGGTCGAGCCTGCGGTGGAGCGCGAAGAGATTCTTGACGTTGAGATGCGTGGGGCCGAACGGATACGCAACGCCGCGCGCGGTGCATTGCCGCTCGAACTGGCGACGGTCGTAGTCGCCGTAGCTGGCGAACACGCGGTCCTTGGTGGCGTACTCCTTCTGCAGGCGCCGGCAGGACTCCTGGAAGCCAATGCCGCCGTCGACGTCCGCCTGCGTGAGGGTCGTCAGCTGGGTGCAGAAGGGGCTGACCTGGGAGCGTTCAGGCCGTACCAGGATCGACGCGCGTTCGCCGCGCTCGCCCGTGTGCGCGTCGAGGGTGCACACGCCGATCTCGATGATCTCGTTTTCCTGGCCGGCCGGTGGGCTCCCCTCCCAGCAGGTGGACTCGAGATCCACGACCACGACACGATCAAGACGCTTCGCCATTGGACGGACCCGATTGTACGCGTGGCCGCCTCAGTGAGGCAGCGTTCTCCGTCCGCCCACTCGATGGATGCTCCGGGGTGGTGGGCCTGTCGTCCATCCAGGGGCAGAAGAAGCGCCCGTCAATCGAGCGTGGCGAGCCGTCGCAGCTCGGGCGCCCATTCCAGGTGGCGCACGTGAGCGAAGTAGGTGCCCGTGCCCACCACGGCG
The DNA here is from genome assembly GCA_023248855.1 of Myxococcales bacterium. Taxonomy (GTDB): domain Bacteria; phylum Myxococcota_A; class Polyangia; order JAHFDS01; family JAHFDS01; genus JAHFDS01. The sequence continues at coordinate 5,952 of JAHFDS010000252.1, read as the reverse complement.
AAATCATCGGGGCTCCAGATGTTCACGGCGCGGCTACCCCACCAGAACTCCGGCCGCGAGTGGACGTCGTCCGGAAGGACGGAGGCCCACAGGAGCTCATCGTTGGGCCGACGCACCACCGCGCTGAAGCTGCGATCGATCGCCTGCGCCCAGCTGTGTCCGCAGTAGTAGACGCCGCAGTTCACGACGGCCCAGTACCCCGCGATCTGGATGAACTTGGGCGTGTCGTGCGTCCGACACCAATTCCAGAATTCGGTGTCGGGAGGACGAAGAAGGACGGTGTCCCAATCGACCCACAGGAACTCGCCGAACTCTTCGAGGGCCCAGCGGCACATCCAGTGCTTCATCTTGTGCGCCATGTCCCTGCAGACGTGGTCGGGTGCATCCTCGAAGATGCGCGCCGCGCGCAGCCCGAACGCTGCGAGCTGATCCGCGGACGCGCGATCGCCGGCGAGTACCACGAGGTCATGTCGATAGGACGGGTTGATGGCAAGGCTGGCGGGAACTTCTTCGAGAGTGACGCGCGGGGGATGAGCCTCTCCTCCCCGAACGTAGGGGTAGAGGCCTGCGATCATCGGAGGCGACACTGGGCCTCCGCTCCGACCGAGCTCCCGCGTGTCGTTCGAGCGAATCGATCGACCATGCCGCGTTGCATCTCAGGATCCTGGGCCTCGAAGACCTTCCAGACCTCGGCCTCCTCCTCGGGGGGCACCTCGTAACCGAGCTCGTCGCGGTAGCGCCGCATCCGTTCGAGCGTGCCGAGTGCGTGGCGCCAGTTCACCAGAGGCTTGAGGAGGAGCACCTTGCGTTGCTCGACGGAGGCGCGAGCGAGAGGATGTATCTGGGCAGACCAGCGATCACCGCCGAGATGCTCCACGCCCACAGCCGAGAGCGCGATGTCGAAGCGTGCGAGCCGCTCCGTCAACGTCGCAGGCTCGGCCTTGTGAGGAACCTCCAGGACGCTGTCCCCAAGGCTGAAGACGTCCGTGTAGGGTCGCGGCTCGAGTGGTGTCGCTCCGCGCTCCAGCAGGGCCGCGACCAGGACCTCGCGGTCGTGTGGAGAGGCCGCCCAGAGATCGAGATCCCGGGGGCTCTTGCCCGAGAGGAGAGTCTTGAAGGCGCCGCCAGCGAGGAAGAATCTTGCCGGGCAGTCCAGCCCAATAGTGCGGCCGATCTCGCGTCGCGCGAGCTCGATGACGTCGTCATGGACAAGGTCGCAGAGCAGGGGTTCGTTGCGCCGGCCGACCATTCCGCGATAGGCGACCTTTACGGCCGCGTCCTCGCGCCAGAAGAACGCCGCCTCCAAGTACCAGGGCCAGGCTTCCTTGCCGAGGGGCTTTTTTAGAAGTCGAGCTGCGGTCGCGGTGACGAGGGAGTCGTGGGTCACGAAGACGTGGTAGCCGCTCGTGGTTCCAGCCGTCGCCAGCATGTGATGGACCAGGAACCGCGCTGCAGGCTCGGGTCTTGAGAGGCCGGGCAGGGGCTCATCGTGACCCACGAGGTGCGCCATCACCGCCTCGTGCCCCCGGCCGCACCACTCCTGGCCGCCCCGGCGATTATCGACGACGAACACCCCAGGGTCTCCGAGCAGACGATCCGGGTGGATCGTGAGCTCTGCGCTGGCTCCGGCACACAGCGCCTCGGCGGTCTGGCGGCATCGCAGCAGCGGGCTCGTATGGATGGAACGGATCTGCCCAGAAAGCCGGGTCCCGAGCTCGCACGCCAAGTGAACGCCAAGCTCCGTGATGGGCAGGGAGTAGCCCGCATCTCCGGGTGCCAGATACGGCCGCACCGAGTGTCGCATGAGGACCGCGACGGGACGATCGCTGGGAATCTCCGCGAGGTGTTGCAAGACGGAGGGCGGGATCTGCCAGGTGATCTGGGCGGTCATGGGACCTCTCCCACGATGATCGAGGGCAGCGCGGGTATCCGGATGACGCCGCGGGGAGCATAGCCGGTCTCCTGAAGCAGGGTGTCGAACTGGGCTGCGGTGCGCTCCTTGCCACCAGTCGCCACGAGCAGGTGCAAGTCGCAGAGGGAGCCCATCGGGGCGTCCTCGGAGACCAGCATCTCCACCAGGAAGACGCGCCCGCCACTGCCGAGGGACTCGTGCGCCCGCATGAGGATCTGGCGCGCCTCCGCGTCATCCCAGTCGTGGAGCACGCGGGCCAGCACGACCGCGTCGCCCCTCACGCTCCAGGGGGAGAAGAGGTCGATTGCCCGAGGAGTAAGCCTGCCCTGCAGGTCGGCAGGAATCTCGACTTGATCGATCACCTCTGGCCTATCGATCAGGACGACACGGATCCCGGCGTGGTGCCGCAGGATGGAGCTGGCGAGGACGCCGAGCCCGCCCCCAGCGTCGATGACCACCTCGTCACCCCGCAACGGCAGGGCAGCTGGTACGGCCCCGTAGTCGTGCCGCGCGTAGCTGCGCAGCATCCGATGGTGGCCCTGGCAGCCGGGCGCGTGTGCCACGTCTTCGAACAGCGACGGCGGAGCCCAGCCGGTGTGTGTTGAGAGGGACGTGCCAAGCGCGTCCCAGATGCGCGTGAAGCGACGGCCATATTCGACCGCAGCGTCCGCCAGGGTGAGGGGATCCTCCTTGTGGAGGAATCGTCCGCGAGCCGTCAGGTTCCATCGTCCACGATCTCTGGTGACGAGCCGGAGCTCCTCGAGCGCCCGAAGGAGGCGCAGCGCTCGCTCCGGGGTGAGACCGCACGCCGCCGCGACTTGGTCGGAGTCCCCGGGGAGCACCTCTGGCAAGCCGAGCTCGACCGCCGTGCAGATCGTCTGAGTCCGCCAGAACCCCACCATGTCACCGGACAGGCTGGCGAACTCGGTGCGCAGCGGGGGGCGCAGTTCGGCCAGTGCCTGGCCAGCCTCATCTATCACCTCTAGCGCACCGTCGAACCGCTCCACGCGAGCCTGGCCGTTGTAGAAGGGTTCGACTGCCGCGAAGCGAGCGGCGTACTGGGGCACGCCGGCAAGATCGACATGCGTCCACCCATCCTCGAGGCGCGCACGTGCGCGGCCCTTGTGGAAAACGTCGAGATCCAGAAACCAGCGATCGTGGATGGGCCTGCCGGAGGGGTCGATGTGAGTCGACCGGCCGTCATTTGCCTGTACGACCGCGATGCCGTCGCGATAGTCACCCGCGTAGCGCCAGCGCTCGCGATAGGAGGCCTCACCAACGAGATCGACGTGGTGATAGCGTCCCTCGGCATCTCGAAAGGTGCATCGCTCACCTTGGTAGTTACCGCACCAGGCGTGGCGCTGCCGGTAGAGATCTCGACCATCAGGGAGGATGTGCTGCCAGCCCGAGGGTGAGACGACCGCCGCCCGCCCCTCGTAGAACCCAAACGTTCGAACGAACCTGCGTGCATAGGCAGGGCAGCCACGCGTGTCCACGTGCCAGGCTTGACCGCCGAGCCGCACGGGTGCCAGGCCGGGGGGGTGGAACTTCAAGACCTCGTCGAAACGCTCCCCGTAGAGTGGCTGGCCGTCACGGACATGGTGGGTGGTGTCCGGCGCAATGGCGATGGTGGCCCAGTCCATCAGCGAACCTCCAACGGCTTGCGCATGTTGCATCCGAGGCACAATGGCCGGTTGCGGTACGTCGTGACCAGCCGACGGTAGCTCTCGCCCTTCCACACCTCCATGAAGCCGCGATCGCGGAGGCTTCCAAAGTCTCCGAGAGTCCGGCGTTGCGCGTCGGGCGCGCAACACGGATCAAAGCGCCCCTCGGCGCTCACCCATGCCTCCTGGCCCAAGAAGGGGCACTGTCCGCCGGGAGCGAGATCCGCCGTGGCCTCGGCGTCGAGGAGAAACACGTTCTCGAGGGTGATGTGCTTGCCATTCGGCAGGGTGCGCTCGCCAGCTGCCGCGCGGGCTGCGAGGACCGCCTCATTCCAGCGCCGAATCGCCTCAGGGCTCCGCCGCATGGAGAGGGACTTGATCTCCTCGAAATGCGCCCACAGATGGTGCCCCTTGACGCGGTCGACACCGAGCTCGACCGCCAGCCGAACCATGTCGGGGAGCTCCGCCACGTTGGTCTCGAGGAACGTGAGCTGGAAGGTCACGCGGCATCGGTTGCCCCCGTGCGCGGCGTGGGCGTCGCGAACGCCTATAAAGGTGCGAGCATTCTCGAGCATGCGGTCCCAGCTTGCGCCCCGCATGACGGTCTCGTGGGTCTCCCGCGTCGCCCCGTTCCAGGAGATCTTGACGTCTGAGGTCACAGGTACGATCCGCTCGGCCCACTCCCGCGCGTTTCGCCGCGGGAACGTGCCGTTCGTGGTGAGGTTGAGCTTGAGGCCGTGCTGCTTGCAGAGGGCGAGGATCTCGTCGAAGTCCTCGTAGAGCAGCGGTTCTCCCATCGTCGAAGGGATGACCTCTCGCAGCCCGTGGGGCACAGCCTCTTCGATGATGCGACGCACGAGGGCGATAGGCATGACCCGGCGCGGCTTGTCCGCGCTCTTTCGGGTGAGCTGCAGCGTGCTGTGGGGCGAATGCTCTTCGCACATGATGCACTGCAGGTTGCAAGTGTCCGGGTTCGTATCGAAGGTGATGCGCCACGGCCCGGGGAGGGCCGGCAGGCGCGTCGAGTCCCGGCGGGAAAGGGTCTGCGCATAGAGGGCGTCGAGGGACGCGACGTGATCCTCGATGCTCGGGATATCGCCGCTCTCGGAGTTCAGATAGCCGCGCGCCCCGAGCTGGCTCGCAAGGTCCCGGTTGGCCGCTAGGCGGCGCATCTGCACGGCGAGCGACGCCACATCCCGATGGCCAAAGAGGAGACCGTTGACCTCGTGGTGGACGAGCTCCGCCATCCCGCCCACGTCGGCGGTGATCACCGGGACGCGTGCCTGCTGTGCCTCGTGAATGACGAGCGGCGAGTTCTCGACCCACAACGACGGCACCACGATGGCGTCCACGCGGTTGAAAACCTCGGGGACGATCTGCTCGTTCCTGTACTCCGGAAGCCACTCGAGTCGACCGGCGTCGACCAGGTGCTGCGCCCTTGCGACCAGCGCCTCAGTGTCTTGCCCCCGTGGGCGTCCCCAGATGCGAAGGCGGGCGTCGCCGGGCACCAGGGCAAAGGCCTCGATGAGCTGATGGATGCCCTTGGCGGGAATGTGCGTGCCGATGTAGCCGAACGTGAAGGGCTCACCTGGGGGACGCTGCCGATCGCCGAGTCGTGCGAGATCAAAACCGTAGTCCAGGTGGACGAGCTTGCGTTCTGGCAGCCCGAAGTCACGTGAGAAACGCCCCAGCAGGTACCGCGAAGGTGCCACGAAGAGGTCGACCAGCTCGGCCACTTGTCGGACATGACTCATCCGGCGGCCTACCCAGTCAGTCCAGTGGTCGACGTCGCGGTCGCGCTCCTCGGGTGCACCTGAGACGTAGCGCGCGTAGCAGCGCTCCGCGCACTTGCGGTCCTCCTGGCCGTCGCAGACCGGCCACACTTGCTGTGGATCGACAGGATGCATCTGCATGAGCTGCCCGCGTGGGCACATGAGCCAGTAGTCGTGCAGCGTGAACACCATCGGGATCTCCCTCGCGGCCGCTTCTGCGAGCAACGAGGTGGAAAGATGATTGAGGTGCCCAACGTGGACGATCGATGGCTGAAGAGCATCGAGCAGTTCCGCGAAGCGCTGGTCGATCCCGACGTGGCGATAGCGATCGCGGCCGTGGGGGGCGTTCACGATGTGTACGGTGACAGCCCCATCCTCCTCTCGCCGAAGGCGGTGCTCCGGGGCGAAGGAATCCTCTTCGCGTGTGAAGACGTGGACCTCGTGACCTGCGCTCTGGGCGCGGGCCAGGGTCTGCGTGTAGACCTCCGAGCCGGCGTTGTAGCGCATCGGATACCCGTGAATGACGTGCAATACCTTCATCGCAGCCTCTCCTGATCGACGCACGAAGGACGCACGTCGGTAGCAGACGGAGCACCGGCATCGC
>JAHFDS010000673.1 GCA_023248855.1 Myxococcales bacterium | reverse complement strand
AGGTGCGCTGATAGGCACATATGCACAGTGCTACATCGGTCAAGCAGGTCAACTTTTCGGGCGCTGGCGTTCGCCGTATCGGGACTCGATTTCACTGCCTCACCGACGGATAACGCGTCCATCGGCACTGCTGACCCGGCTTCGATTGCACGACGACCCCGGCCCATGAACCACTGTGCAAACGTGCTATCAGCGTAGTTATAAGGATAAGTATGCCGGCCCGCTGCCGCGCGGGCGTACAGGGCGGGTGGTGGGAGATGGGCGGGAAACTGGCCTACCCGCGCGCCGCGCGGGGGACTAGCGCGGCGGACCCGCGCTTAGGGGAATCCTCTCGCGTGGAAATCCAGGCTAGGCAGGGAAGTCTCATTTTCTACGCCCCATCGGCAATTGCAGACGCAAGGTCTCCCCCTGGCGAACCGTCACCATCCGCGTGGACATCACCTGCCCCGCTGGGTCATGGAGCTCGATCCGGTGCTTGCCGACCGCGACGTGGATCCCCATGGTCGGTGTCACGAAGCCGGTGGTGGCTCCGTCGATCCAGACCTCCCCGAGCCCATCGGAGTCCACCATCACGAGGCCGCGCGCTTTCCGCTCCGGCTCGAGCGTCAGCATGAAGGCCGGCGAGCGATCCTCAGGCGTGATGGCCTTGACGAGCGGCTCGTAGCCGAGCTTCTCCACCCGCAGCTCGTGGAAGTCGTCCTCGGTGAGCGTGACGAAGGCCGGAGTGTCGAGCGAGACGACCGCCCCGTCGAGATACACGCTCGCGCCGGACGGCACGGTCCGCACCTCGCGCCGGCTGCTCTTTGGCAAGAGCGAAACGCTGAGCTCGGTGCGATCTTTCGACCCCACGAAGAGCTGGCGCTCCACGTCGTCTCGGCCCGCGTAGCGGAGCCTGACCGTGTGCTCTCCAGGCGCCAGCCCCGTCAGCGCCACAGGGGTGGGCTCCTCGATGGGCTTGCCGTCGAGCTCGACGCGTGCGCCGGCGGGGCTCGTCGACACGACGAGCAGGTTCTTCGGTTCGGGGCCTGCGCCGCGGCGCCGGTACGCCGACAGCGCCTGCTGGCCGCCCAGCGCGAGGAGGATCAAGGAGGCGAAGATCGCCAATGCGGCCCAGCGATGCGGCCAGAGGCCGCCGCCAGCCGACGGGCTCGGTCCCGTCCGCCGGGGTGCGCGAATGCGACCGGTGCGCTCGAGGCCATCCTCGAGGAGCACGAGCACCTGGGAGAGCGTCTTCGCGAACTCCGCCGCAGACGCGAACCGTGACTCGGCAGACCTCGACAACGCGCGGTTGATCACGCCTTCGAGCTGCAACGGCGCGTCCGTCCGGATGGCTCGCAGCGACGGCTGCTTCTCGTTGACCTTCTTGAACATCGCGGAAAAGCCACTGGCGCTCTGGAAGGGCGGCCTCCCCGTGGCCATCTCGAACAGGACGCTCGCGACCGCGTAGACGTCGGATCGCGCGTCCACGTCTGTCCCTGTGACCTGCTCGGGGGACATGTACTCTGGAGTGCCCAGGATCGCCCCCGCCTGCGTCAACGCACTGGCGTCGTGGTCGGCCATCTTGGCGAGACCGAAGTCGATGATCTTGGCCAGCTCGCCTTCGCGTGGATCCTTGGTGAGGATGATGTTCGAGGGCTTGATGTCGCGATGCAGGATGCCCTTGAGGTGCGCCGCCTCGAGGCCCCAGCAGATGCCGATTGCGAGCCGCACCGCGCGAGCGAGATCGAGCCGGTGCTCTCTGCGCATCACCGACTGCAGCGTCTCGCCGCGGACGAACTCCATGACGAGGAACGTCGGATCGCCCACGACCAGGTCGAAGAACCGCGCGACGTTCGCGTGCTCGACCGAGGCGATCGCGCGCGCCTCCTTCTCGAAGCGACGGCGGAAGTCCTTGTTCGCCAGCAGGTCCGGCTTGAGCACTTTGATCGCGACCTCGAGCCCGATGGCCACGTTCTGCGCCAGGAAGACCTGGCCCATCGAGCCCTCGCCCAGCTTGCGAGTCAGGTGGAAGCGCTGGCCGATCACCGTCCCCACCTGAAGCGAGCGAGTCGTCAGGTGCTCGGCGAAGCCGTCCGTGACGGTCTCGAGCGTCACGGGCAGGGTGGAGGCGTAGGGGGAGGCCGGCTGCGGTTGCGTGTCTCGCGCGGCCTCCGGGCCGGCCGTGTCGGCCCGGTCAGGCCGGGGCCCGGCCGCGTCGTCGGGCCTGCCGAGCTTCTCGGGACCATCCCAGGCGGGTCGCGACGGTCGCTGGCCCGCGAAGACGACATCCTCAACGGTGTCGCCTCGCATCCCCAGATCGGGGGAACCGCTCGCCGGCCGCGGCGTGTCGATCCGCGTCGCTTCGCTGGCCTCCTGGTCCGTCTTCCGGCTCACCGACGCCCCCCTCCCGACCGACGATTGTAGCCCGGCGCGACCACGCACGACTACCTAGTACGCTCACGAGCTCACGCTCGGGTTCGGTGTCCGAATCGTCGGAACAGGAGGCAGGAGACGGGCAACCGGCAACCGGCAACCGGCAAGTTCCGGACACGTTCGAGAGGCCCACCGCGGGGGCAGTCGGTTTCGATGCCCGTCGCCGGTTGCCAGTCTCCTGTGTTTCCTGTCTCCGTGGCCGCTCGGATTCGGTCCCTCAACGTGGACACCGAATCCAGGCCTACGGGCGTGGTCTGCGCCTTCGGGCCTCGGGGCGCCGGGCCTCGGGCCAATCGAGGGCCTGCGCGGCGATCGCGGCGGCGCTCTCGGCGGGCACGCCGAGGGCCACCACCACGCGGTCGCCCTTGCGGGCGATGGCGAAGCCCTCGCCGGCATCCTCGTCGCACAGGCGCTCGCCGCCGCCGTCGAGGGCTTGGTGCAGCGCGGTCTCGGCCTCGCTCGCGTCGGCGTCGCTCGCCCACGCGGTCCACCAGATCACGGCCGGCAGGCGGCCCGCTGCGCCGAACCCGAGCACGCGATCGCCCGACCATCCGGCCGC
>JAHFDS010000251.1 GCA_023248855.1 Myxococcales bacterium | reverse complement strand
CGACGATCTCGGCCAGGCGCGTCCGGGCGGCCGCGGCGTGGAGCGCGGTCTCGCTCGCGTCGAGCTCGGCCAGCGCGCTGCGCAGGAGCGCGGCGGCCCTTGTGCCCGAGCCCTCCAGCTGCGCGGCGCTCGCCTCGAGCAGGCGTGCCCACGATCGCGCGATGGGCAGGCGGATGCGGCGCAGCTTCCTCGCGGCGCACCGGGCCCTGCGCAGCGAGGTCGTGCGTCCGCCCAGATCCTCCGCCGCGGCTTCGGCGAGCGCGATCCGGCCGTCGAGGTGCAGCATCTCGGCGCGGATCATGACGACGCGCAAGAGCAGGGAGCGACCGAGCGCCCCGCGACGCTCCTCGAGCAGGGCCCGCGCGGAGCCCGGATCGCCGCGGTAGAGGGCGATCTCGCACCGGGACAGCAGCGCGAAGAAGTGCTGCACCTGCAGCGTGCGCGCGGCCGGCATCCACGAGCGGATCGCGCTCGCGACGTCCCGATCGGCGCCGTCGGGGTCGTCGCGGGCGAGCCACCCGAGCGGGATGCGCGTGCGCAGGGTGACCGCCATGTAGCGATCGCCGCGCCGCTCGGCCTCGCGCACGAACGACGGGATCGTCCGCGACAGCTCGCCCACCTCGCCGAGGTACATCCGGCAAAGGCACACGAAGAGCTGGATGGTGTCGATCTCCCACCCCGCCTGGAGCTCGCGGCGGAAGTGCTCGCCGGCCCCCAGGAAGAGCTCGAGGGCGCGCCGCCAGGCGTTGTCGCCGAAGTAGGCGACGAAGGCCCCCGCGGACGTCGCCGACCCGAGAACGTAGGCGTCGGCGAGCTGCGAGCCGATGCGGAGCGCCTCGGCGGCGAGGTCACGCGCGTGCGCCACCCTGCCGCTCGAGGCCGCGTAGCCCGTCTCGGCGCCGAGCGCGCGGGCGATGCGTCCGGGCTCGCCGACGCGCAGCGCGAGCAGGAGACCGCGCGCCTGGAAGTCCGCGCCGTGGATGGGGTCGACGATCGACAGCCCGGTGCTGGCCGACCAGCAGATGTCGATCTCGATGAGGGCCTGCGGCGACACGCTCCCGGCGTCACGCGGTCGGTGGCGCAGGCTGCGCAGGCGCAGAAGGACCCGCCGCAAAAGGAGCGACAGCAGCGCGCGGAGCGGGCTCCGCTGGAGCCCGAGACCGATGTCGGCGAGCACGCGATCGAAGGCGGCCAGCCCCTCCTCGATGTAGCCGCCGCGCAGGAGCTGCTCGGCCGCCCGCCGGTGCATTTCCGAGGTTTGCACCGTCTCCGTCGCCTGCGCCGCGAGCACGAACGCCTGTGCGGCCTCGACGGGCCTGCCGGCGTGAACGAGCGCGTCGGCGAGCGCCTCGCGGAGCGCTCGCTCGGTGACGGCATCGAAGCGGCCGAGCTCCAGCGCGAGCAGGTAGAAGCTCGCCGCGCGATCGAAGTCGAGGCGCGTCATGGCCTCGGTCGCGGCCGAGCGTGCATGCTCCGCCGCGCGCTCGTCGTCCCGCGCCCCCCGCCAGTGCCGGGCCATCCGATCGTGGGTCCCTTCGCCCGACTGTCGATACGCGAGCGCGAGCTCGCGGTGCAGGCCCCGCTGCACGTCCGCAGGCATGCGCGCGAGCACCGCGGCGCGGATGCGGTCGTGGCTCGTCTCGAGCGACTCGTCTCCGCGGGTGCCCAGCGAACGAACCAGCTTGAGCGTGCGCAGGATCCCGACCTCGCGCGCGAGCTCCGCCTGGGTCAGATCGGACGCGGAGCCGGCCACGGCGGGCGACACCGGCTCGCCGGCCAGGGCCAAGACGTCGAGCAGCCGGCGCGAGGTCGTGCGCAGCGGGGCGATGCGGTGGCCGACCAGCTCGTCGAGCTGGAGGACCTCCACCTTCGCATCGTCCACCGTGAGCGCGTACTGCGCGAGCTCGCCGACGAAGAACGGATCGCCCCCGGCTTCCGCCGCGATGCGACGCGCGAGCGGCCCCACCTCCGCCGCGCCGAGGCAGTCCGCCGCCAGGAGCGCCGCGTCGGCCTCGGACAACGGAGCGAGATCGATCTCGTCGCGGCCGAGCGCCATGCCGCGGAAGACCTCCTCGACCGGGCCGCTGCCCTCGGGCCGGCACGCGAGGACGAGCATCAGCATCGGCGGATCCGGCGGGCGCATGAGGTCGGCCAGCAGAAGGAGCGTGCTCGCGTCCGCCCACTGCAGGTCGTCGAGGAACAGGAGCAGCGGCCGCCGCTCGCCGAGGCGCTGCAGCACCTCACGCAGCGCACCGTAGGCGCGCGTGCGGAGCTCCTGGGGATCGGTCACGGCGCGCGTTCGCGTCGCCGCCGCGATGGGCCCGACGCGCTCGAGCACGGGGAACAGGCGAGGCAGCAGGCCAGGCTCGCGCGGCACGAGCGCCGCGGCCTCGTCACGCGGCAATGCCGTCCAGTAGCGGCTCAGGTGATCGACCAGGCTGTCGAGCGCGGGGTACGTGACCTGCTCGCGCTCGTAGCACTTGCCCTCCAGCACGACGAGCCCCGGGTGTTGCTGGCGTGCCGTGGCGAGGAAGCGACGGACCAGCGCGCTCTTGCCCATGCCGGAGGCGCCGCGCACGAGGACGGCGCCGGGCTCGGGCACGTCGATGGCCGCGAGCCGGCTCGCGAGCCGCGCGAGCTCGTCCCGCCGGCCGTGGAAAGGCACGCTCTGGCTGCGGCTGAGCGTGATCGTCGTGCGCGAGGGGCGACGGGCCGGCACCTCGGCGCCGAGCCGCCGCAGGACGACGTCGCCGGCCGGGCGGGCCTGCGGATCGCGCGCCAGGAGGTCGACGCACAGCGCGTCGAGGTCCTTCGGGACGGACGGCACGAGCGCGCGCGGCGGCGCGGGGTCGTACTCCTGCTTCTCGACCAGCACCCGCAGCGTCGGCCCCTCGAACGGCACGCGCCCGGTGAGCGCCTCGTACAGCATCACGCCGACCGCGTACAGATCGGCCGCCGGGCTCGGGCGATCGCCGCGGCACTGCTCGGGCGCCATGTAGGACACCGTGCCCACGACATGTCCGGTCGGGCTGTCGGAGTCGGGCAGGTCGATCGGCGCGACGAGGCCAAAGTCGAGCAGGACCGCGCGCCCTTGCCTGGTCACGAGCACGTTGGTCGGCTTGACGTCGCGGTGCACCTGCGAGCCGTCGTGCAGCGCGCCCAGGCCCCGCACCAGCTGCGGCAGGACCTGGCGCAATCGGCCCTCGTGGCACGCGATCGACGTGGGCAGCGTCGGCTCTTCGCCGCTCGGCCCGGCCTCGATCGCGGTCGGCTCCGTCGCGACGCCGCGCACGAAGGTCAGCAGGTCGCAGCCCTCGACCAGCTCCATGGTGAAGAAGCACTGCTCGGCGTTGACGAACAGCTCGTGGAGCGTGATCAGGTTGACGTGCTCGATCTCCGCCAGCGTGCGGAACTCCCGCTTGAGCCGGTAGATCGTCTCCCCGTCGGCGCGGCGCAGGGCCTTGAGCGCGACCCGCTTGCCCTGCTCGAGGTCCTCGACCTCGTAGACGACGCCCATGCCGCCGGCGCCGAGCCGCCGGATGGGTCGGAAGCGGGTCGTCCCGGAAAACTCGACGGGCGCCTCCAGTCATCACCGCCAGCGTGTCAGCATCGCCATCACGCCGCTCATCGCACCGAACCAGTCGGCGCCGATGCCCATTTTCCCACTTCGAACGCCGCCACACAAGCGAGCGACCTCCTCGATCGAACGTCGGCGTCAGCCGCCCGGGGCCGGCATTGCCAGACCGTGGCCACGGCGTCTGCCCGAGCGCGGTGTATGATCAGCCCGTGGCGAGGCGGCGTGGCGAGCCGGACAGGGCGGCCTCCGAACACGCGGGATCCGTCACGGTCACCGATACCGCAGATGGCGTCGACGGCGCCGGGACCATTGAGGACGCGGTCCCCGACTCGCCGTCGTTCGTGCGCCTGCGATCGCCAGGCCTCGAGTTGCGCGCAGGCGACGTCCTCGGGGGCCGTTACGAGCTCCAAGCGGCGCTGGGCCAGGGCGGCATGGGCGCGGTCTTCCGCGCGCGCGACCGGGTCGCGGACGAGATCGTGGCGATCAAGCTCCTGCTCACCCGCGAGGCGCCCGGCCCGAAGCTGCGCGAGCGCTTCCGGCGGGAGCTGCGCGCAGCCCGCAAGATCATGCACCCTGGCGTCGTGCGCCTGCACGACCTGCTCGAGATCGGCGACCAGCTGGCGCTCTCGATGGAGTACGTGGAGGGCGAGGATCTGGCGCACCGCCTCGCGCGTGGCCCCCGGCCGACCCAGCAGGAGCTGTCCGAGCTATCGGTCGACCTCGCCCGTGCCCTCGCCGCCGCGCACAAGGTCGGCGTGGTCCACCGCGACATCAAGCCCGCAAACGTCATCTTGCGCAAGGCGACCGGCCGCGCGGTCATCACCGACTTCGGCGTGTCCCGCCTGGGTGCCGCTGCCGAGCCCGAAGGACCGGGCGGCGCCCCCGCGCCGGACGCGGATGCCAGCCTCACGCGCGAGGGAGATGTCCTCGGGACGCCCCTCTACATGGCTCCCGAGCAGCTCCAAGGGCGCCTCGACGTCGGCCCGGCGGCCGACGTCTACGCCTTCGGCCTGCTCCTCTACGAGGCGGCGACCGGCGCGGTGCCGCACCGCAGCAGGCAGCTCTCCGCGCTCGTCCTTGCCCGCTCCCGCCAGGCGGTGCCCCCGCTCGGGACCTTGCGACCGGAGCTGGATCCCACGCTTTGCGGGGCCATCGATCGCTGTCTTCGGGTGTCGCCGAGCGAGCGCTTCGCCAGCGGCGTCGAGCTGCGCGCAGCGCTGTCACCGGACGTCACGAATCCCGGCCTGGCTGTTGCGGATCCGCTCGCGATGCGCCGCTCGTCCCGCGCCCGGCGGGTGGCCGTGGCGCTCGGGGCCTCGGCGGCGATCACGGCGTCGGCGCTCGGCTGGTGGTGGTGGCGGGGGCGCCTGCCCGAAAGTGACCGCAGGGTGGCGCTGGTCGTGCGGAACCGGGGCGACCCCGGCGACGAGTGGCTGGCGCCGGCGATCCGACGGCTGGGCGAGCGCAGGCTGGGGAGGAGTGAGCGACGCTTCGCGGTCGCGCCGGACCTCCAGCATGCGAACGTGGAGGTCCGCATCGACTATCGTCGGACAGCCGATCGCGTCACGCTCACGGCGGGTTACGGGCCGCCCGGCAGGGCCGCCGGCAGACTCGAACCGGTCGAGGCAAGGTCCGTCGCCGTGGCCCTCGATCGAGTGCTCGATCGCCTCGGTGATCGGCTCGGCCAGGGACAGCCCGAGCGGGGCTCGTCGGCCCTGGAGCAGGCCGAGATGGTCGCGCTCGGCACAGCCTCGCCCGAGGCGCTCCGGGCCTACGAGCGCGGTGTCGAGGTCTACTTCGGCACCACGATGGCGGACAGTGTCGAGCTCAAGAAGCATCTGCGCGAAGCCATCCGGCTCGATCCGGGGTGGGCGCATCCGCACGCGCTCCTGGCCACCGGAGAGTGGGAGGGCTCGCCCGAGTGGACGGCGACCATGAGCGGCGCGGAGCGCCACGCCGATCCGGCGCGAGACCTGGTGGGCCAGTCGGTGCTGCAGGCGATTCGCGCCTTTCCGACGGCCGACCTGGAGCGCGCCCGGGTCGGGCTGGCGGCGCATCTGGCTCGCCGTTCCGGGGACGTCCTGCTCGGCTGGACGCAGGCGGAGCTCTTGGTGCGGCAGCATCACGTGGCGGAACGCATCGAGGTCCTGCGCCACTTGCATGCCGCGCGGCCCGATCTGCAGTTCGGCGCCGACCTCGCGCGGGCGCTCGCGGACACCGGCCGCGACGCCGAGTCGTCGCAGATCCTGGAGCAGTGGCTGTCGGCCGCGCCCGACAACGAGCAGGCGTGGGCCGCGCGCATCGCCCGGGAGCTGCGGGAGGGCAAGCTCGCGGATGCCGAGCGGCACGCGCGAGCGCTGATGTTGCTCCACGGCGAGGCCCCGCAGCGATTGGCCATGCTGTGCGACGTGCTCTTGAGCGCATCTCACCACGAGGAGGCGGCGGAGATCGCGGGGGCGCTGCTCCAGGGCGACAACCTGAGCCGGGCCTGGGGCCGCCGGCGGCTGGGCGAGATCGCGCTCGCGCAAGGTCGGTTCAAGGACGCGCACGAGGCGTTGCGCTCCGCGGCCGAGGCGGCGCGCACGTTCACCGTGGAGGGTGAGCTCCCGCTGGCGCTCGAGAGCCTGCGCGTGGTCGCCGCCCATCTCGGGATGACGGCCGAGGCCCGCGGCTACACCGCCGAGCTGGCGCGCCTGTTCGCGTCCGCCGGCGACGTCGCCACCGCCACGGTGCTGCGCGCCGAGCTGTTGCCGTGCGAGGAGCTGCGCGCGTCCAAGCTGCCGGATCCGGCCGCGCGCGAGGCAGTGACGCGGGGGATCACGCGGCTCGCCGCCAGCCGCGGCTGCCGGCCCTGCAGGGACGCGCTCGCGCGGGGTCGATCGCCCGACGAGCCCATGGTGGTGTCCCGGTTCCGGCTCGCACTGTGCGCGGAATCGGAGCGCGACCTCGCTCTTTCGCGGGCGCTGCTGGAGGATCTGGTGCGCATCCGGACACCGACCAGCGGCGACAGCTCCGGGCTGCCCTCCATCTACCACGCGATCCTGGCGCGATTTCACCTGGGACGCGTCCTCGAGCGCTCCGGAGACGCCGCCGGGGCGCGCCTCGAGTACGCCGCCTTCCTGGCCCACTGGGGGAGCACCGACGTACCGGAGGCCGCCGAGGCCCGCCGCGCGGTGTCGGCGCTCGGCGCGAAGCGCTGAGATGAGGACTCCCACTGTGGGCAGACGCCGACACGCAGCCGCTGCACGATTCCACCTGACGGTCAGGCAAGATCGCCGGGCACTACCGCAAGCAAACCGGGGAGATGCGCCTGGCACCCGCCGTGCAGTGGCGATTCGTGGCATGCGCGGAAGGTGGGTCGTCCTGGTGGTTGCAACGTTGGCCTGCTCGAGCAAATCGGGCGAACGGCAGCGCACCGCGGAGACGGGCGTGACCGCTCGGCCGGCGCCGGTGGGTCAGACGCGCGCGCAGCCCCCGGCGGCGGCGTCGCCCGCATCCGGGGCGCCTGCCGTGGTGGGACCCGGGCGCCCACGCGCCACGTACGTGGTGTCGAAGAACGCATTGTCCAAGAACGCGCTCTCCAAGAACGCATTGTCCAAGAACGCGCTCTCCAAGAACGCGCTCTCCAAGAACGCGCTCTCCAAGAACGCGCTCTCCAAGAATGCATTGTCGAAGAACGCGCTCTCCAAGAATGCATTGTCGAAGAACGCACTATCGAAGAACGCATTGTCCAAGAATGGCATCACGCAGGCCGAGATCTTGGCCCTGGACGCCAACGGGGACTCCAAGCCCGATATCTATGACGCGCTCTCGAACCCGGATCCCGCTTATGCGGATGACCTGACCGACGCCGAGGTGGCGGCGGACCGGGCGAGCCCGACCCACCCCCTGCAGCTGCGAGATCGCCTGGGCACCCCCGTCACCGAGGGTGCGCTCACGCGCGAGCTCATGCGCTACCTCGTGGGCTGCGCGCTCCCGACCGGCCAGAGCCTCGACTTCTCCTGGGAGGAGGACGGGACGACGCAGTCGGTCACCTGGGAGGGCTGGCATGGCCTCTGCTCCGACTGGCCGACCAAGACTCCGACCGACCTCTCCACCGGCGACGCCACGCACATGAGCGCTACCGAATGGGCGAGCTGCCGGCGCTGGGTGTCGGCGTGCCTGCTCGCGCGCACCAATGCCTTCGGCGTGCCCGTGGACATTTCCCTGCGCGCGCAGAATGACGGCCCGGGCGGAGCCCTCGCCACGACCGCCGGCGAGCGGAGCGACTACTCGCTGCGCGAGGGCACCTTCTACGGCGATCTGTGGGACGAGACGACGACGGCAGACTTCCCGTTCTACACGTGCGCAGGCCCGGCCAGCGACTTTCCCGGCATCACGCAGCGCGCGTGCTCGTCATGGTACGAGAGCAACGTAATATGCCCGTTCTCGAACCTCGGCTGGTGCACGCAGTCGGGCCAGGTCGACTACTACCTGCCTGCCGCCGCGTGCGATTCGGTCGACGCGACGACTGGCGCGGTGACCGGCTGCCGCGATACCGCCTGGCAGGGCACCCCGGCGGGCAACGCCTACGCCGAGGCGATCACGGTGTACGTCAAGCCCTCGCAGCCCGTCTGCGGCGACGGCGTCTGCGAGTCCCCCGAGGACGTCGGGTCGTGCCCGCGCGATTGTCCGGGCACGACCGTCATCTCGCTCGACGACACCAGGGCCCCCTTCGTCTCGGTCGTACCTGCCGGCGGGGGCGTCTCCAATGGGCCGCCCGTGGGCCTGCCCTCGCTCGTGACCACCGACAAGGACGGTAACCTCATCACCGCGGCGTCGTCACTGGCCCAGTCCTATGACGGCGATCCGGGCGCTGCCAACAGCGAGTTCCGCTACGTCGGCGACCTCGTGATCCAGAAGTACAAGCCTGACGGCTCGCCGTTCTGGCAGAAGCCGCAGCGTGTCGTCGGCTCCACGACTGGCTACGCGATCCTGGCCGGGCTCGCGACGGACCCGTCAGGCAACATCGTCGTCGCCGGCTACCTCGGGGGGCTCCCGGGAACGGGGGCGGCAACGTTCGGCGCGGGCACCGCGACGGAGACCGCGCTAGGCAACAAGACCTACCTCATCTATCGGGGCAGCACGCCCTTCGTCGCCCGGTACTCGCCGAGCGGCGCCCTCATCAAGGCCTGGTCGCCCACGCCGGGCGGGGTGCGCAACCTCCACCTGGCGGTCGACAACTCGGCCGCCCCTTCGACCACCTCCGGTGACATCCTGCTGGCGGCGGGTCTACAAGAGAGCACGGCGTCCTTCGGCGGTGACTGCAACGTCAGCCTGACGGCCACCGCCGGCGCGGACGGGAGCACGGACGTCGACCTCCTGCTCGTCCGGCTCAAACCGGACGGGACGTGCGCCAGCGCCAAGAACTACGGTGGCGCCGGCGGCGAGGTCCCTTCCGGGATCGCCGCCGACAGCAAGGGCAACGTGCTGGTCACCGGCGTGCTCACGGAGCCTCGTAACGGATCAGCCTCTTGCGACGTGTCGCTGGGCGGCGACCCGATCTGCGTCAGGGCCTACGACATCTTCGTGGCCAAGTACGACTCGGCGCTCGTCCATACGTGGTCCAAGAGCTACGGAACGGCCGGATTCGACGGCGGCGTCGCCGTCGCGGTGGACGGGCAGGACAACGTCTTCCTGGCCAGCTATTTCACCGGCTCCCGCGCGCTGGTGGGGCCCCTCGTCGGAGAGCTCGGGACGGTGCTCAGCGTGTACTACGCCGACGGCCTGATCGCGAAGATGAGCCCGCTCGGCACGCCACTTTGGGTCAAGTCGTTCGGCTCGCTCTACAACGATTGCCCGACCGCGCTGGCCGTGGACGCCGACGGGCACGCGCACGTGACGGGCCTGTTCGAGCGTCGCATCACGTTCGATCTCGGCGATCACCCCATCGCGCAGGTGGGCAAGACGCCGGAGGTCTTCGTGGTCGATCTGGCCCCCGACGGCAAGGTCGTCTCGGCGCGCTCGCTCGGTGGCGCGCGCACTGACTTCGACGTCACGCTGCAGGTCAATGGCATTGCGGTCGCCAAGGACGGCAACGCCTTCGTCACCGGCTACGCGGCCGGGCTGTTCGATCTCGGCGACGGCTCGCAGCGGTCGAGCACCACGTTCCAGACGTACGTGGTCCGCCTGCCCAGCAACAAGGGCGAGCTCTGCAATGGCGTCGACGACAATGGCAACGCGTTCACCGACGAGGGCTTCGAGCTCGGTCTGCCTTGCGGCCCGTGCGAGTCGGGCGTCACGGTGTGCAACGCCGCGCACGACGGCACGACCTGCACCGTCACCGGCACGACGTGCCCGGATGCGACCGCCACCTACGGTGCTCCCTCGAGCGGGCCCACGGCCCCGAGCGCCAGCCTCGACAGCGACGGCGACGGGCTGTTCGACAACGTGGATCCGGATCCGACCTGCGCGCACTGCGTGCGCACGGGCGGCCCGCTCGTGATCGAAGGGACCGCCTCTGCCCAGACCTGGACCGGCACGCTCATCGTCGAGGGCACCGGCCCGGCGAGGACCGTGGCCGGTGTGCTGACGATCGACTAGCCACGCAACGGAGGAGATCACATGAAGCCGAGAAAGGTCGTCGTCACGCTGGCCACGGGGTTCGGGATCCTGGGCGCCAGCCTGGCCTTCGCGAACGACCTGATCGTCAAGGGCACGACGACCGGGCAGGGGAACGCATCCTTCATGCAGCGGCTCGGCGTCGGTACGAGCACACCCTCGACCCGGCTCGACGTCGTGGGCGCCGAGGATCCCCTCATCTCCATCAACCACACCGGCGCGAGCGGGAACGCCGCGCTCTGGCTCAAGCAGGACGCCATCGCAAAGGCCTACCTGTGGTGGAACCAGGCCAGCGCCACGCTCAACCTCGGCACCGCGTCCGCCAACCCCGCGCTGACGATCAGCAACGCGGGCAACGTGAGTATCGGCGCCTACGTCGGTATCGGCACGACGACGCCAGGCGCTCCGCTACACGTCAAATCTCCCGCCGACGCCTCCTCGATGGGAGGCATCTACCTTTCCCCTCGACCCTACTCTTCCCCATCCCTGATCTATCATTTCGGCAACGCTGGAATGGACCTCTACAGCGTGCCTACGTCTGGCGCACCGGAGACGGCCCGGATTCGCTTCATCGGCGGCAGCGGGCTTGCGTTTTCGACGAACGGTGCGGTCGAGAGGATGCGCATCGGCATGAACGGCAACGTCGGCATCGGCACGACGAGTCCGGGCGCGGCGCTGGACGTGACAACCTCCGCGGGCACTTGGACCACCGAGGGATGGAACAAGACGCTGAAAATCGGCGCCGATGGCAGCCACGGAACGATTCGTTTTCCATTCAATGCCGGCACTCAATTTGGCATTGGTTCAACGACAGATGGCGTATTCCGGATATTTCACAGTGCCGCCACCGATGGGTCCGCTGCGGCGTCTTATGACTTCAACATTGCGACCAACGGCCACGTCGGCATCGGGACGCCGACTCCAGGACAGAGACTCGACATCGCGGGAGGCAATGCGCGCGTGGCGTCTGGGTACAGCTGGCTCACCAACTCGGACGCCCGCTACAAGACCAACATCTCGACCCTGGACGGGGCGCTCGAGAAGGTCGTGGCGCTTCGCGGCGTCCGGTATGACGTCAGAGACGACGCCAGGAGGGCCGGTGGCCAGGGCAGGCATATCGGAGTGATCGCGCAGGAGCTCGAGCAGCAGTTTCCCGAGCTGGTCTACACGGATGAGAGAGGCTACAAGTCGGTGGCGTACGACAAGCTGTCGGCCGTGGTCCTCGAAGCGACCAAGGAGCAGCATGTGCGGATTCGCGCCCTCGACGGGGAGGTGGTCGCATTGCGCGAGCGTGTGCGTGTCCTCGAGACACGGCTGACGACGGTCGACGAGCTGCGCGGCGAGCTGGCGGCGCTGCGAGCCGACCTGCGGGCCGGCGCGAGGTGATCATGCGACCGCTCCTGCTGCTCTTGCCGCTGCTTGCCGCGTGCGGGAGGCAGCGCGAGGCGCCTTCCGCGCGGCCGGCCACCCTGGCGCGATCCCCCGCACTGCTGGTCGAGCTCGGCGGGGTCCTCGAGCGGCATGGCGACCTGACCGGGGCCGCCCAGCACCTGCAGGCCGCGCTCGACGAGGCCGCCGCGAGCTCGGCCGATCGCGGCCCGGCGGCGGCGAGCCT
>JAHFDS010000250.1 GCA_023248855.1 Myxococcales bacterium | reverse complement strand
CACCGCCAGTCAGTGGATCACGATCCCGCCGCCCGCAGGGGGGGCGACCTCACGCACCGCAACTCGAACTGGATCCCTGCACCCGCCAGGAATGGATCACGCGCATCCCGCCGCCATTGCTTCGCTCCGGCTGATGGCCTCACACTGCGTTCGGAGCCGCGGGGGGCAGGTGATCGCCGGGTTGCCTTCGAAGGCAGTCGCGGTCGGTAGCAACGTGTCGACCTTCCTCAGCAGGTTAGCCAGCGACTTCACGGACTGGAGATCGCCCCCAGGTGGCCTTGCATGCCTCAGCCTCGCGGCGGTGAAGGCAAGCATGGTGCGCAGGCCATCAGAGTCGGAACAGGAGCGCAGCGCGGACTCGACGGTCGGGATCGGCAGCGGTGGCGAAGAGAGCAGCGCGTAGCGAGCTGCGTCGCAAGAGGAGCGGGTGTTCGTGATGTTGGAGCGTCGCTGGATCCGTTGGAACTCGTCCTTGTCCCACGAGCCGAGCATAAGATGGTCGACCCATTCTCCGTATCCGCGACGTCGTATCCCGATCTCGGGAGCGGACGGGGCGTCAAACGCGCGGAGCGCATCCCGTGCTGCCTTTGCGTTGAATGTGGTCCCATCGTGGCGCCAGAGCTCTCGAACGAAGGAGGCCAGGAATCGATCGTGGGTGTCACGGTGGGAAGAGAGCGTGTCATCCGTGTAGGCTGTGAGGATCTCTCTCCAGTAGCTGGCGAGTGTGGCGTCCCTCTCGGTCCCTTCGGCGCCGGTCAGGGCTGCGCCGATGAGCTCGTGTAGTGCCTCCGCCTGGACATCGGAGCGCCTCAAACCGAGTGAGATACCTCCGAGAGCGTACGTCATGACCTGCTTGCGAAGCGGGCCTCCGGCCGCGCCCGGTTCCCTAACTGCTGGCAGTACTGTGTGGAGGAGGGCACTCCGACGAATCAGAAGATGCTCGAGGCGCTCGGGTGTAGCGGATGGTAGTAGGGTGTTGACCAGCTTGGCCAGTTGTTCTCGATCAAGGGCCAAGACGAAGGTGGCCAGGTCATTGAGCTGTGTTTCGTTCAGGACTTCCGCCACCTGGCCCCAGAGAGCGTAGGCTGCCTTCAACTGACCGCTAGGGCCCGATTGAAGGGCTTTGAAGGCTTCGAGGAGGGCCCGCTCCACACCGCTCGGTGCTGTGGCCGCAAGATCAGTGAGGAGAGTCCGAAGGACGATGCCTGCCGACTGCCGACCGCCTGGCGGCGGGGAAGTCTCGGCTGAAACTGGCACGCGCGGCGATGGGCCCGCGAGCGCGTCCTTGTAGAGCATCAGGAGGATGCTCGGGATGCTAGGCTCATCGGGGTCACCGGAATCGTGTGCCCGTGATGCCCAGCCTCCCAACCTTCGAGATGTCCAGTGTACCTCGAGGGCCTCTGCGTAGAGGGCGGCCCGCTCCTTTGGGTCTCCTGTGGTACGGAGCTGCATGAGGAGAGCAGCGAGGAGCCCATCTGGAGGCGTGGAGGGAGTGGCCTCGCAGTAGTACCGTCTTGCTTCGGCGAGCGCGTCGCTGGAAACGGTTCGACCGATCGCTCCCCGAAGGCTGCTCTCTCCAAGGGCGGCACTGCAGTAGAGATGCTGCGCCCGCTTGCGCAAACCGTGGCCCACATCCACCTGGTACTTCCTTTCCTCCTCCGGGCACTCCTGCCTCATGACGAGGTCGTTCCACGACGTGGCGTCGACCCGGTGCCAGCGGCGCGCTCGGGGCAGCCAGACCCTGGTCCAAGCGTGACGGTGGCCCTCGAGGATCCCTCCGGTGGTTTCATGATCACCGCGGTAGCCGTGGACGAACTGCGCAGGGATTCCGATGTAGCGGGCCAGGATATTGAAGATCGTGTTGTGGACATCGCAGTCGGCAAACAATCGGTTCCCTTTCGCCTGGCCGAGCACAAAGTTTAGAAGGGGCAGGCACTCCGGCCGCCGAGCGTCGCAGAGTGCGTCGTTGGCCGCGTAGGCCTTTACTACAAGGGGGCAGGTGCTGTACGGAATCCACTTTTCAACGAGCGTGCCAAGGGAGTCGGCGATGTCACCTTCGTTCTGGGAGGGGTCCTTCCACTTCCGCGCGAGATCGCTGACCCTGCTGAAGACCTCCGGGGAGGTCATGCGAAGGTCTTCTCCGAGTGTCTCAGCCGCCGGATAGAGCTTTGTCATCAATGCCACTTGCGCTGGATCGGGTGCCGCCTCTGGGTGAGGAAGGAGGGAGTGGGCGACCCAGTTGCACTGGCCGTCGAGGTTCCGCGTGATGTCCGGGGGTAGCTTGCTCCGGATGTCTGGAGGCAGGCATCCAGGTGGGGGTGCTCCATGCACGACCAACGGCAGATCCCGGGTTGCATGCGAGGGAACTCCTCGCCTCCCACCTAGGCGGCCGCTGGCGGGGACAGCAACCTGGTATGCAGGCTGGACGTATCCCTTTGCCGGACGGCTGTCATGAAGGGCGACTTCCTCATGAGCTCCTTTCGTGGCACGAACCCAGACCGTCATGATCGGTCTTTGATTGCGGTCAGAGTCCGCAAGTGGCGCGCAGTCTGCGAAGGCTGCCCGCATGGGCTTCCAACTGCTGCCATCATCAATCCGGTCGCTCGTCTCGAAAGCGAAGTAATAAGACCGAGCCGCAGCCAAGCGCTCACGATGGTAGATGATAACAGGGGGGGCGTCTGGGCTTGGTTGCCCGTTCACTGTCGGCCGCTGGTGCCTCGGCGGCTTGTTGTGGCCGTCGGAGGGATTGGGCTCCTTCGCAGCCTTCTTTACGGGCGCCTTTTCAGCCCCGTCCCGCTTGTTCTTCTCCTCAGCGGCCTTCTTCTCGGCGGCGGCCTTGGCCTCAGCTTCAGCTTCAGCCGCCAACTTGTCAGCAGCGGCCCTCTCTTCGGCGGCCTTCTTGTCAGCGGCCTTCTTTTCGGCGGCGGCCTTCTTTAGGGCGGCCTCCCGCGCAGCGTCCGCCTTGCACACCGGGTCCTGAATCGTCCACCTCCCATTCAGCCACACGCGCGACCAGATGCGGGCTTCGTCGGCTGTCACCCGACCGTCATCATTGACGTCATGATAGCCAACCTGCAAGTGTGCGGGAAGGCCGGCGAGGCGCGAGAGGAGCACGAGTATGGTGCTGCGCTCGAGGGGAATGTCGAGCTTGACGCCCCGGCGCGCGACCTGCGTGCGCTGGGTCCGCCATTTGGAAGAGCAGGTGCGATCCAGGACTCTCTGAAGGAGCCAGTCGGCCAGAGCCTTGTCCTTACGGGACTGGGTGGTGAGGTCGGGAAAGGCTCGAAGGAGCATTGACTTCCACTCAGTCGGAACGCGTGTGCTCGTCTCCAGTTCGTAGGGGGTCGCAGTGGTGCCGCGGGGCAAAAAGGCTTCAAGGGAGTATGGAAGCCAACCGGTGTAGTCAGTCCCTGAATTGCGCCCCATCACGATTACGTTCCACGGGTCGGTCGTTAGGGAAGCTGCCGTCGGCGTCGGGGGCGTGATCAGCCTGGACTGCGGAACGAAGGGAAGGGCCACCGCAGGCTGGGCCGAGTTGAGGTAAATGAACGCGTGGACGTTGACTATGGCGACTGGAGTCAAGCCGTCGAAGTTGATAGATGTGCTGACGGGCACCCTCGGATCGGTGGCCGCTAGCTTGGTCCAAGTCCAACCGTCGAAGGAGTCGAGCACCTTTGTAGGAAAATACCGATAGGATGCGTAGTCACTGAACTGGCGCTCGGCGCCGAGCGTGTGCGGGGCGGGGGGTGACTTCACGCCGAGTTCACGCTTCCGTGAGGCCTCCGCTGCGGGAGGATCTGTGAAGTCGTAGCAGAAGACGAGCTCGTCCGCTTTTCCGGACAGAAGTGGCGGGCCAACGGGCAGCGCCCTAATGGCGGGCATTAGGCCCGAGAGTGTGTAGCCGTCCGCGCACGAAGGAGCCGTCGACGCCGCAAGCTGGGGCGATGGACTCGCAGCGGGCGGCGCGGGCGAGACGCCATTCTGCACAGGCGCCGGAGCCGGAGAGTCAGTGGCGCGGCCTCGAGCTTGGGCGCGGGGCTGGGCACAAGCGAGGAGTTGAGCCAGCGCTGCGAGACGCCAGAGGCATGACTTCATGGGGACGTCCCAGGTGGACCGATGGTGATGCAGAGGTCTGCAAAGTGAGACGCGACGAGAAGAGTGGGGCGAGCAGGGCGGCGATGCTGGGCCCAGAGTACAATGCGTCGGTGCGAGGCGTGCGCAAGATAGGCGACGAGCGACTTGGAGAGAGAGGACGTGGAGGGCTTGAGCAAGCTCGTGCGCTCGCCTGCCGGAAGTTGTTCGAGGATGTCCATGTCATGGTCGCCGGCGATCAGCACGCGGCGGCTGGAAGCGCCCTTCGGGACAAGAAACCGGGCAAGGACATTCATCAATGCGGTTGCCGGCGGCGTCGCCGCGTCGGAGCGTGTCAGCGCGATCGTAGACAGGTCAGTCCAGTCGGGCGTCACTGCCTGCGCGAAGGCGACTCTCTTTGCGTCGAGATGATATTGAATCACGGACACATAGCGTGGCTTGGCGAGGCTGTCGCATCCGGTGTGCTTGGCGGCCGTGCGGAGGGCCTCGACGAAGGAGCCGTCGTAGCGCTTCGCATCCACGAGAAGGAGAAAGTGCGTTGCTTGCGACTCTTCCGCGTCCTGATGGGCGGTGACGAGGCTATGGTATCGAGCCACGTTGCTCCATCGGTCGGTTGAAACGTGGAGACTGTCGGCCGCGTCGACAGTGTGCTGAGGTCTGGCTAGGGCGGAGACCAAGAAGGGCTCGCGTCCCATGGGCAGTAGTATCTTCCAGGCCCCTTCCGCCGACGAGAACTGCCGCGAGCTGACGTCGGTGGGCGCAATGCGATCGCGGCTGAAGTCTGCGACACGGGCGCTGCGGGGGCGCGTCGGGGGCGCGCGATTGAGGTCTACCGTCCGCGGTGTCGGGGGTGTGTTTAGGTCAACAGTCTTCGGTGGGCTGTTCAAGTCGACCGACCTCGGCGGCGGGCTGGTTAGGTCGACGGCCCGCGGGGGCGACAAGAGCAGGCATACAACGAGTCCCAGGCACATGGCGCCCCCTCCCGTGCAGACAGGTCTAGATAGTGTACCGGAATATGCGAGAGAAAGGGATCGGGGCGGACGGCGGCGAGCGCGCGGCGGATGCGGCCCACTCCGGCGGTTCTCGATCGTCCATGATCTCTCCGACGCTGCCGGACCAGAGGCGTGGGGCGCAGGCACGACGAGCACTTCGCAGACTGCCTTCGCGCACGGTGTCTACCAGTGCCAGGGCGCTCACGAGGGCGGGCTCGCGGGGAGAGGCCCGATCTCAGGCCGTGCCAAGGAGATACCCCTGCAGCCACTTCTGGAATGCCGCGTAGTGCTCGGGCTCCATCTGTCCGGTCTGAAGAAGTCGCTGGGATAGCGCGGCGGCCGCCGCGGGCACCAGGCGTCTCTTGTGGTCGAGCTCGAAGACACGCTGGAAATGGGGGCGGGCGGCCTTGTACTGGTCGGCATAGACCTGCTCCACCTCCCGGTACGAGGCATTGCCTTGAATCAGCGCATTGGCATCCTTCGTGGCCTTCTGGTGGAGCGCCACGAGACTCTCGTAGCACTCAAGGAGTTCCTTTTCGGTCGGGCTCAGCTTGTCCTTGGGTCGTCGTCGTCTGACCTGATAATGGGCGGCAAAGCTCGCCCCGAACCCCATTGTGCCCTGAGAAATTCCGTAAAGATGCTTGAATACAATGGATTGCAGGTCCAGGCTGACTTCCTCGAGAACGGCCAAGTAACCGAGGTCGTCTTCATCAGGAGGCTCTGCAGGAGCTTCGCCATGTGCGCGCAGGACGACGTGCCGCGCGAAACGGTCGAGTGGCGAGACCATCTGGGCGGCGCACGCCTTTGCATTCTCCACGAAGGCGCGCTGGAGCTCGGCGTCAATCGTCCCCTTGATCATATGGCGTCTCGAGCTCAACGATCCGTCCGAAAATGGTACATTATCGACCATGAAGGCCCAGTAGAACGTGTAAATGCGCTCGAGGTGCGCGCACACGAGCGGTATCATTGCGTCTGCTGAAACGCCGATGAGCTCGGTGAGCATGCGCTGCTCGAGTGGCCAGATCTGGTCGCGCAGCTCGTCGAGGTAGTCGTTCATGCCCCAGCGCGAGCGCGGCTTGATCGTGCGATTGCGCTCCCCCGGATCCGGGCCGTAGAGGAACTGAATGGGCAGGGGAGGGACGGACGGCCCGGCGCCGTCGTCGAGAGGGCCCGTTGCCGCCAGCACGCTGTCATTTGCTGCGAGGAGCGCGCCTAGGGCCTCGTTGTAGGTGCTGCCCCCGACGACCCGCCGGAGCTCGCGCACCTGATCGCCCTCGAGCGCCGCGAGCTCCTCGGTGATGACCCGCTGGATCTGGGCGATCTCGGGAGCGGCGAGGCCGAGGACGAGGAGGTAGGCCTCGAGGCCGCCGTCCTTGAGCGCCGGCGGGAGCGCCCCGCGCATGAACGAGTGGAAGGTGGCCTTGGAGGCGGCGGGCTTCGTCGTCTCGAAGCTCGTGTGGCGCCCCTTCGCGGCCAGAGTCAGCGTCGCGTAGCCGCCGATCTTTCCGCGACTGCGCAGCTCGACCCATCGCCGGCGCACCTCGCGCCTGATCTCGTCGATGGTCTCGTAGCGACTCGGTTCGGTCGTCGTCAGGGGCATTGGGATCCTCGTTACTGGTGTCTGGCGGTGAGAAAGTGGATCAGGCGCGCGAGGAGGCCGGCCGCCGCGCGCTGCCGGGCGAGCTCGGCCTCGGGAGGCACGGGCGTCAGCACCGTCGCTGGAAGGGCGGCGCGGATGTTGCCCGTCACAGCGGCCTCGCCGATGAGGCCGATCGCGGCGGCGCTCACGCGGGAATCGAGCAGGGGCGCGTGGCCGCCGTCGAGCAGGACGACGCACTCGCTGATCCGGGGCTGCTCGAGCGCCCGCTCGCGGCCCCGGACGTCAAGCCAGGGGTCTTTCTCCTTGTCGCGGGCGAACGTGAGGAGGGCCTCGAGCCACGGGCAGTCGAGGGCCTCCTCCAGGCAGCTCACGAGGTGGATCATGCTGCCGTCCCTGACCCCCACCAGGAGGTTGAACTCACGCGCGTCGCGCAGGCCGATCGCCAGGATCTCCCGGCCGATGCCGCTCCGCAGGAGGGCCTTGAGCGCCAGCGCGTCGTCGAGGTTCATGGAGCTCGTCGCGAGCACCGTGCCGATGCCTTGTGTGACCCCGGTGCCGAGGACGATGGCCTCCGCGGCCGCGCGCGCCACCCATCGCGGCAGGCTCGTGCTTCCATCGACCAGGCGGTCGTGCATCGCGAGCGCCTGCACGAGGGTCTGCTCGAGCTCGGCGAAGCGCCGCACGAGGATGTACTGCTCTTCGGGCGGCGGAGCGAAGAGGGGGGGCGAGAACCCAAAAACTTTCGTTTCCAGGAGCTTCCTTAGCGCGATCGAGGGCCCGACCCAGAGGGCTGTGGCAGCCCCACGAGACGTGCCCACAGCGACGAGCGCCTCCGCACGAAGGGTCCGGAGGACCTGCTCCCACGCGTGGGTTTGCCCCGTCATGTACGCGCGGAAGCCCTGCACGCTGCCGGGGCTGTGGGAACACTCGATGACCACGTGCTCGTCCGCGGCCAGGGCCGGATAACGGATGAGAAGCGCGCGGATCGCCCGCCAGGTGCACTGATGCATCTCGGCGGTGGCTGCCGCCCAGATCCACACCCTGCCCGTCCGTCGCAGGCTCGTGAATCGGGCGCGGACGCCTGACACGAGCCTCCAGGCGCCGTCGATGCCCACCATCGGCTCGAACGGGTCCTCGGGCGGACCCGGGTGAGTGAGGGCCAGTGCGAGCGCGCGTCCCACGCGCCTCGAGAAGACCTGTCCGAGCAATCGCTGGAGCTGGCGGAGATCGCGGAACAGCTGGTCGTCGAGCTTCGGCATGGAGCACCCCTGGATGAGCTGGTGCGCCCGATGTTACTAGATTCGTCTTCGAGAGAACAGTCTCATTCGTACGATCAAGAACTATATGGAGTTACTTACAAAAATAGAAAATAGATGAGACCGGAATGATAGTCGGACCGCATCATACGAACATTGTCGTTGCCAGCGCTCGCCAGCGACTAGCAGGAAGGCCAGCTTTTCGATCTACGCGGGCAGCATCGTGGGCGATGGAGAGCGCAAGAGCGTCGAGCCTGCCCACGACGACGGGCACCCTCCCGCCGAGCGTCGTGCCGTCTGGCTCGTCATGGAGCGGCCCGATGGCGAGCCGCAGCCCTCGAAGTACTACCTCGTCACGCTCCCCGTCGCGACCAGCCTGAGGCGCATGGTCCGCATCATCAAGCAGCGCTGGCGCGCCGCGCGCCTACGAGGACCTCAAGGGCGAGCTGTGCCTCGACCACTGCGAAGGACGTCGCTTCCGCGGCTGGCATCACCACTCTCTAGCCCTCGCCTGCAACGCGTTCCTCGTAGCCGAACGCGCGTCATCCGTTTTGCCCCTCGGCCCGAGAAGAGATGGCCGACGTCGCGCTCCCGCCCGTGGCCTGAGCGCCACTTCCACGACTCCTTCATCACGATCCGTCTGGAGCTTGCTCGGCGCATCGCGCTCTGGCTCCCGCGCTGCCCCACGTGCCACCGGCCCCGATCACGCGTGCGGCCCTCGCGAAGCACGACCGCCCTCGCGCCCGTCGTATGCGGATAGGCGCATGAATGACACAGTGGTGCGAAGCGCTTTGCCGCCAAGAAGGCCTCGCCCTCACCGAGGCGCCTGTGGCCGAGGTCACAGGAAACCGGACCATGCCGTTGTAGTCCGACCATTTTGGCTGGACATGCCTATCTTCGTTCGGACACAATCCGGAAACCTGGCCGGAGGAACACGCCGATGGGCACAACTCGCGTCTGGTACCTGGATAATAACACGAATGATCACGAGTTGTTCCGAAACCTCGTGGCCCACCTCGAGGTTGCGACGCGGCGCCACCTTCCGCTGCGTTGCTGCTCCTCGATACCGGCCGAGGGGGCGGCCGGGGAGCTCCTGGTGGTGGACGCGTGGAGCGCCTCGGGCTGTGACGCGGACCTGCTGGCCTTCGCGGCCCGGTGCGCCAAGCGGCGCGCCTTCCGCTGCGTCCTGGTGTTCGTGCCCGATGAAGTGGCGCGGAGCCAGGGGCCGCTGCTCGAGGAGCTTGCGGATGCGCGCGTGGTCCTCGTGCCCAAGGACCCCTTCCACGTCGCGCGCTGGGTCGCGCTGAGCATCGCCGAGCTGAGCGAGCGGGAATCGCATGCGCACGAGGCCGGCTAGCGTGCTGCGCGAGTGGGCCCGTGGGGGACTGGTCGGCCTCGACGCCGCCCTCGTCGACGTGGTCGCGGTCGCCGCGGTGCACCAACGGAGTGCGCTCCTGATCGGCCGCCACGGCTCGGGCAAGACGACGCTGGCGGCGAACGCAGCGAAGCTCGCGGGCGGCGCGTTCGTTCACTACGACGCCGTTCACGACGACCTCATCTCCGTCGCTGGCGTGCCCAGTCCGAGAGATCTCGCCGAGGGCCGCCTGCGGTTCGCAGAGCACGACCGCACGATCTGGAACAAGTCCGTCGTGCTGATCGACGAGCTCACCCGGGCCCCGCCGGAGACCTCGAACCTGTGGCTCTCCATCGTGGCGGAACGGTGCCTCCACGGGCGCCAGCTGCCGCTCCGCGTGCTGTTCGCCGCGGCGAACCCCGATTCCTACGCGAACGCCCTCGAGCTCGACCCCGCGCTCGTGGATCGCATGGCGTACGTCGTGCGGCTTCCAGAGCCCGGGGCGCTGTCGCTCGAGGTCCTGGAGGCGCAGGCGCGCGCGAATCTGGCGTCGCCCCCGCCCGCAGGGCCGCGCGATCTGCCCGATGCGCGCGGGC
Organism: Myxococcales bacterium; assembly: GCA_023248855.1. Taxonomy (GTDB): domain Bacteria; phylum Myxococcota_A; class Polyangia; order JAHFDS01; family JAHFDS01; genus JAHFDS01. The sequence continues at coordinate 1,910 of JAHFDS010000250.1, read as the reverse complement.
GCCTGCTCGGGGTCCTCGCGCTCCACGCCGCCCGCCTCGCGGCGATGCAGGCGGTGCGCGCGCAGCGCGATCGCCTCGCTCGGAACCCCGTGGTCGTCGCACGCGTCGCGGAGTGGGCGGCGCTCGTCACGCGCGAGATCCTGCGCGTCACGAGCAAGTACGTCTCGCCTCGCACCTACGCGCTCTTCCTGCCGAACGCGCTGCTCGACTTCTGGGCCTACCTCCAGTGCGAGCACCTCGGCGGCGTGCGCGAGGCGTCCCGGCTCGCCCTGTCCTTCGCGGTCGGACAGAAGCTCGACCTGCCTTCGGAGGTGATCGCGGCGGCCCTCGAGGCCGGCCGGCCGGCCCTGCGAGCCATCGAGGGGGCGCTCCACGTGCGGGATGCGGAGGCTGTCGTGCGCGGCCTCGCCGAAGGGACGCTCCCGGAGCGGGTCGCCGTGCTCTGTACGTTGCTCGCGCGCCACGACGATCCGTCGAGCCCGGTGCGCGATGCGATCGCGCTCGGCGTGGTCGACCTGGCCGCGCGCTGCCTCGCCGACCTCGATCGCGAGCTGCCGCGCTGTCTCGATCCCGACAACTCGCCCGATCCGATCGCGGCCGCCATCGCCCTTTGCAACGGCGGCAGCCCGGCCGCACGTCTCCACGAGGTCCTGTCGAAGCCGGCCAGCATGGACGCGCGCCTGCGGCGCGTGGCGGAGGATCTGAGCGTCGTGCTCACGATGGCGCGCGTTCGCATCGCCTCGGACCGGGCGCTGCGCTGCCCCAGTTCGCCGAACGGGCGGCCTTCCGCAGTCGCGCCGCGCGTGGGCGTGCCGTGAGCTCGACGGATGCGCAGGCGCTGGAGATCCTGCGTCGGGCCTACTGGAAGGGAGCCGACCCGCGCCGGCTGGAGGCCTCCTGTGCCTGGCTCGCGCGTCGCTTCGTGGCCGGCCACCACCATCTCCACTCGCAGGCGCCCGCGTTCGATCGCGCCAAGCTCCTGCTCCTCGTCAGCGCCGTCGCGGGCGAGAACTGTCGCCTGCTCCTGTTCCTCGATCCGGTGCCACCCGCCGAGTGGGCGTCGGCTCGCGGGCACCTGCGTCCGCTGGGCCGCTGCTCGAAGACCGGTCGGCTGCTCGTCCGACGCGAGATGCGGCCGCTCGTCGGCGCAAGCTTGCGCAGGCTGACTTGCGGGGCGCTCGAACCGCAGGGTCTCCTCGCCCTCGAGCTGACGCCGGACCTCACCGCGGGCACCTGGGTGCTCGCGTGAGTGTCGGCGCCGGGCTGCGACTCGACGAAGCGGTGCGCTCCCTGGCGCTCGGGCCGCTGCACCAAGGGGTCACCATCGTGTCCTCCACCGACACCGAGACCGCGGTGTGGGTCAGTCGCGGCGGCGCCTTCGGCCCTCGCATCCTGGTGAACGAGCGGCTGTGCCGGGAGCTGCCCATGGGTTGCCTCGAGACGCTCGTTGCTCATGAGATCCTGCACCACGTCTATTACGCCGGCACCTGGTTCGGCGGGCTCACCCGCAACCGGCGGCTGCTCAACTTCGCGCTCGATGCCGTGGTGGATCGCATCCTCTACGCGTGCCCGCGGCATCGGCGGCACCTCGTCGAGCTCGACGACCTGCTGTGGGTGGACGCCTCGCCGCTGTGCATGGTGCTCCACCCCGAGCCCGGCGTCCGCCTGCTCGGGCTCTCGCAGGCGCATCGCGACGCGCATGCTGCCCTGTGGGGCCCAGGGCGCATCCCCTCGGTCGACGAGGCCGTCTCGATGTTCGCGCCGCTGATCGGCGACGACGATGGCGCCCTCGAGGACGTTCAGGGCGGCCACTGGCGGCCCGGGCGGGGGACGAGGAGCCGGCTGCGGCACGTGGAGCGACGTCCCCGCGCGGCCGCTGCAGCAGGCCTGGTCTCGCTCTTGCGGCGGGC
>JAHFDS010000014.1 GCA_023248855.1 Myxococcales bacterium | reverse complement strand
GCCGCCGCCCTCCGCCCCCGAGCGCGAGGTCGTCGAGCCGGCCGCCGAATCGCGCGACTCAGGCGCGGGAGGTCCACGGGGCGACTCCGCGCGCCTTTCGGACGTGGCCTTCGAGATCCTGCGCGGGCACTCGACGGGTCGCCCGATGGTGGCCTCGGAGATCATCCACCTGGCCGTCCGGCGCGGGCTCGTGCGAGAGATGAACGACCACGGAAATACGCTGCGCATCGCCCTTCTCGCCGACAACCGCGCGCGCGCGACCGCGGGGCTGCGTCCCCGATTTCGCGTCCACGGCGAGGGGCGGTTCTCCCTCGGTGCGCGCACGCTCGAGCCCGACCTCGCCGGGCAGGAGCGCTCGCTCCAGGAGCGCCTGGACGGCCTTCGGCGCGAGGTGCGGGCCGCCTTCCGACGGCGGCTGCAGGGCCTCGCCCCCGATCGCGCGGTGAGCGTGCTGCGCGTGCTGCTCGAGGCGTGGGGCCTGCGCGACTGGGTCCCGTTACGGCGCGAGGACCGCACGTTCGTCGCCCTCGGCGCGCGGGCGCGCGGACGTGAGCGGGTGGTGGCGTGGATGGTGGCATCGAGCGTCGATCTCCCGCGCCGCGCCATCACCGACGCGCGCGAGGCCGTGCGCGCCAACGCCGCCACGGAGGCGGTCGTGGTCACCCTGGGCCGGGTCGGGCCCGACGCGCTCGCCGAGGTCGCCCGTGGGGGCGTGCCCGTCACGCTGCTCGACCTCGACGCGATCGTGGAGCTGGCGGCCGCGCACGGCGTGGGCATCCAGCGGGTGGCCGTGGCGGTGGAGCTGCTCGACGCCGAGATGTTCGAGGGGCTCGCGTCGTAGTGTCTGCTCCCAGCTTGCGGGTGAGCTGGCTCGGACGCGCGCCCTACGAGGTCGTGGAGACCGAGCAGGAGGCGCTGCGTTGCGCGGTCCTCGAGGGACGCGGCGAGGAGGCGTTCCTGCTGGTCGAGCACGAGGCCGTGGTGACGCTCGGCCGCCACGCGGACGACCGTTTTCTGCGCCTTTCGGCGCAAGCGCTCGCTGGCCTCGGCGTCGCCCTCCGTCGCTCGCGCCGCGGCGGCGACGTCACCTACCACGGCCCCGGGCAGCTGGTCGGCTACCCGGTGGTCCGCGTGGGCAAGGCGGTGCGCGCGCACGTCGAGGCGATGGCGACGGCGATCTGCGAGGCCCTCGAGCCGCTCGGCGTGCGCCCGGTCTACCGCGCCGATCGCCCGGGTCTCTGGCTCGGCGAGGACAAGCTGGCGGCGTTCGGTGTCCACGTCTCCCGGGGGGTGGCCATCCACGGCTTCGCCCTCAACGTGACGACGCCGCCCGCAGCCTTTGGCGTCATCGTGCCGTGTGGCCTGGTCGGCTGCGGTGTGACATCCCTGCACCTGTTGGTGCCCGAGCCGCCGTCGCTCGAGCGGCTCGGCCGCACCATCGCCGCACGCTTCGCCGCCCACACCGGCCGCGTCGCCCTGGCCGGGTGATGCAGCGCCCCGCGCTCGTTCTCTTGCTCCTCTTCGGCGGCTGCGACTCGTGCAGGCGCGAGGCGCCGGCTCGCCCCCAGATCGCCCAGCTGACCTTTCGGGACGACAGCGCGGAGGCTCTCGGGGCGCTGCTGTCCGAGGCGCGGGTCCGTGAGATCGGGGCGCGTGTCCTCGGTACGGCCTTCGATGTCACGCCCCTTTCGGGACAGCCTGCTCGCGAGGATGCCTACCGCTGCGAGGTGCGGTTGCGCACGGTCGGCCTGCGCGACGGCGGCGGGGCGCTCCTCTTGCGCAGCCTGGCGGAGGCCACGTGCAAGCGCCCCGAGGCGATCGACGAGCCGTCGCTCGAGGCCAGCGCGGCGGTGGAGAGGCTGGTGCACGGCAAGGATGGTGGCGCCGACCGCGCAGCGCCCTCCTCCGCGCTGCTCGCGGAGCACGCCCAGCGCGCCATCGCCGACGTGCTCGGGGGCGTGGCCGACGACGCGCGTCTGCGCAGCGGCGACGAGAGCGTCCTCATCGCTGCGCTCGCGAGCGCCGACGCCGAGCGCCGCCGGTCGGCCGTACGCGCCGCGGGAGATCGCAGGTCCCGCGCGGCCGTTCAAAAGCTCATCCTGCTGCTCAAGGACCCGAGCGAGGAGGTCCGCGACGCGACGCTCGGCGCGCTGGTCCAGATCGGCGACCCGGCGGCCGTCAAGCCCATGGTCTCCGACATCCAGTTCCGCGACGTCGAATCGATGCGCAAGATCCTCGACGCGGTGGCGCAGATCGGGGGCCGGGAGGCCAGCGAGTACCTCGAGTTCGTCGCCGAGGGCCACGACGACGCCGAGGTCAAGGCGATCGCGAAGAAGGCCCTCGAGAGGCTGCGTCGCCGGCAGGACGCCCGCTAGCGACGCGCGGCCTGGCTCGGCGCTCGCTTGAGCACCTGGAGGCCGGTGCCCCACGAGAGCACGAGCTCGTCCCCGTTCCAGGTGCCCCGGTAGGCGTCGAGCGAGCCGCGCGGCGTGGCGCAGTCGCTCGGATCTGCCTTGAAGTCCAGCTCTCGCAGCTCCACCTTGTCGCTGCGCACCACGCCGTCGAGGCGGTAGCGGGTCCGGTGCACGTACTCGGGCGCGCGCGAGCACCGGAAGGGCAGCCCGTCGCCCGAGATCTTCCGCACCTGCCGGTCGTAGTAGCCGCTGACCTCGTCGCCACGCTGATCGAGGTGCCACTCCTCGCGCTCGATCAGCTCGTCGCCGTTGATGTCCACGCTCTTGATCTCCCAGTCCCAGCGCCCCGACAGGGGCCCGCCCGGCAGGTGTGTGGCCAGAAGGCGCGTGCGCTCCGCGGGCCGCTTGAAGAGCATCGCCGGTGTTGCGGAGGGAGCCTCGATAGACCACAGCGCGGCGGTCCGCTCCCGGAGCGTGGCGCGCCACGACAGGAGCGTATGACGGCCGCTCTCGCAGGGGCCAGGCTCGGGCGAAAAGCGCACCTCCCGCAGCTCTGCCTCGTCGCCGGCGACGCTCCCGACGACATCGACGCGAGCCCGACGCTCGTAGCGCGTGCCGTGATTGCAGCGGTAGAGGTTGCCGTCCGCCGAGACGACGGTCACGCGGTGCAGATAGAAGCCCGCGACCGTGCCGCCGCGCTGCACGAGATGCCACTCGGCCTGCTCGATGCGCTGGTCCCCGTTGCCGTCCCTGGCGGCGCTGACGTGGTCCCACACCCCGCTCGCGGACGCTTCGTGGCGCAGCGCGGCCGGATGCGGTGCGTGCGCGCATCCCGAAAGCCAGCCTCCGAGGACGAGGGTCGGCGCCAAGGACGCGAGCCGACCCATCACCGAACGAGGCATCGAAACCTCCTCGCCTGAACGTCCCGCCACCCAACCCGAGCGAGCGACCAACGTCGCTCGTCCAACCTACGCGCGGGATCGCCTGATCCCAGTGTTCGGGAGCCGATCGCGATTGTCGAGGCCAAAACGGCACGAGGCCCGTCTGGAGAGGGTTTACAGGAGCGAAGATCACACGGTACGCTGGCCACGTGAGCGAGCACCTGCGCGTGCCCAAGCGCCGCGTCCCGGTAGAGGTGGCGCTCGCGGGCCACGCGGCCAGGCCAGCGGAGGTCTTTCTCGCGGAGACCAGCGCGAATGCCCACCGACCGGAGCGTCTGTCCGACCTGCTGGGTGGCGGTAGCGCGTTCGTCCCGGTGCTGGAGGACGGGCACGCTGCGCTGCTCGGACGGTCCTCGCTGCTGTGGGTGTCGGTGGACAATGGTGTGCTCGAGGAGGATGAGCTCGAGCTGTTCTCCCACCGCAAGAAGGTGCGGCTCGATCTCGGCGACGGCAGCAAGCTCGATGGGGAGCTGCTCTACACGGCCCCGATGGAGAGCGCGCGAGTGGCCGATTTCCTCAACGGCCCCGATCGCTGCTTCCGTGTCTGGCAGGCGTCGCGGACGTTCTTCGTCATCAAGGAGCACGTGCTCCGGGTCGTGGAGGACTAGCTAGTGGCGAAGATCGACTACTACGCCAAGAGCCTCATCCGCTTCCAGGCGCGGGAGATGATCCTGCAGTCCAATGCCAACGTTCAGCTGCGCTTCGCGACAGGGGACCGCTTCGCCAATCAGCAGCTGACCCACGCCAACCTCGTCGAGATCATCGAGGAGATCGCGCCCTCGCAGGCGATGGCCGAGGTGTCCTCGGGGGGCCGGGCGATGTTCCGCCACACGAGCGAGTACGGCGAGCTCGTGGTGTCGGTTGAGCCGAGCGGTCGCGACGCGTGGCGCGTGTCGATCGCGCCGGCACCGGACGAGGGTGTGCAGATCAACATCGAGCAGGAGATCGCTCCGCCTCCTGCCTCGCCGTCGCCCCAGACGACGCAGGGCCTCGGGGCCTCGATCGGGCGTATCCATCCGATCGCCGTGCCGGCATCGCAGGCCAAGCGTGGCCAGTCCGACCCGACGCGGGAGGTCTCCGCAGGCACCCTGCCGCAGGGGCTCTCTGACTTCGTCGGAGCAGGACGCGGGTCCGCTTCGCCAGCGGTCGCCGAGCCGCTACCGCAGCCTCACCTGCTCACCGGCGTCATGGCGATGATGGATTCCGGGGCGGTGCCCCGCGGGGTCGCGGTTGCGGCGACGCTCGCCGCGGGCCCCACGACCCGCCAGGACCTGCCGTCCCCCGCGTCGCTGGCCGGGGCCGCAGTGCCCGTGCGCAGCGGCATGATGCAGGCGATGCCGATGCCGGTCGAGCCCACCGCGCACGGCGCGCCGGTGGTGGTGCTGCCGCTCGGCGCCCTGCTGCAGCGCTCCCTCGAGGCGCGGGCGAGCGACCTCCACCTGCAGACCGGCCACGCGCCGCTCATCCGGGCGGGTGCCGGCCTGCGCGGCCTGGACGAGCCAGGCACCATCGGCGAGGCCGGGTTCGTGGAGTCCCTGCTCGAGCACGCGCCGCCCGAGCGCCGCGCGGCCTACGCCCAGCGCGGAGAGGTCACCTTCGGCACGAGCCTCATCCTGCCGAGCGGCGACTCGCTCCGCCTGCGTGTCACGATGTACCGAGAGCGCGCGGGTGCCGCGGCCTCGCTGCGCCTCCTGGGGACGGAGCTTCCCTCGCCGGGGGAGCTCGGCCTGCCGCGCTCGGTGGTCGATCTGTCCACCCAGCGCAGCGGCCTCATCCTCGTGTGCGGGCCCGCCGGCAGCGGCAAGACCACCACGCTTGCGGCACTGGTCGACTTCGTCAACCGCAAGCGGACCGCGCACATCGTCACGATCGAGGATCCGATCGAGGTCCTGCACGAGAGCCAGGGTTGCCTCGTGCACCAGCGCGAGGTCGGCGTCCACGCCGAGTCCTTCTCGAGCGCGGTTCGCACCGCGCTGCGCGCCGATCCGGAGGTGCTGGTGCTCGGCGATCTGCCCGACGGCGAGACCACCGGGCTCGCGCTGGAGGCGGCCGTCCGCGGCTGCCTGGTCCTCGCGACCACGACCGCGCCGTCGGTGCCGGACGCGGTGGAGCGCTTCGTGTCGCTGCAACCCGCGGATCGTCAGCAGCAGGCGCGCGTCCAGCTCGCGGACGTGCTGCGAGGCGTGGTCTCGCAGCGGCTGTGCTTGCGTGCGGCCGGAGGCCGGGTGGGATCGTTCGAGGTCCTCATCGGCGGCAACGCGGCCGCCAACGTGATCCGCGAGGGCAAGCCCTTCCAGCTGGTCTCGCTCATGCAGGCCGGCCGCGGCCACGGGATGTGCACGCTCGAGGACTCGCTCCTGCAGCTGGTGCGCTCGGGGACCATCGAGCCCGACGAGGCCGAGGCCTGGGCGGCGCACCCCACCGAGATGCGGCGCATCCTGGCCGCGGCGAAGCCGAAGACCCAGCCGCCCGCGTAGCCCGAACCCACATCGATACGCGGCATCGTCTGTGCTTCGATGAGCACCTGGAGCGACTCGCGGCGGCGCTGTGTTTCTCCCCACTACGCGCTCCGCGCTGCGTGGGGCCCCTGTGCCGTCCTCGGCACGGCCTGCGGCGGCACGCCGCCGGGAGTCTCGGTGCGCCTCTTCTACCGACAACCCCGACCTGAAACTTCATCGATGCGCTCGGGCGCGTGGAACCCTACGTCCCGGCTACGAGCCCGTCGGCCCGGTCGTCCGCTTGGTCGGGATGGGCTTAAGCACCTCGTCGATGCTCGGCAGCTCCTTGATGTTCGGCTCGAGCACGATCTCGATGCGGCGGTTCTGCTTCCTGCCGTCGTCGGTCGCGTTGTCCGCCACCGGCGCCATGTCGGCGAAGCCGGCCGCGGACAGGTGCCGCGGGTCCATCCCCGCCTCCATGAGGATCTGCAGGACGACCAGCGCGCGCGCCTGGGACAGCTCCCAGTTCGAGCGGAACTTCTTGCTCTTGATCGGCACATTGTCGGTGTGGCCGGCGATCTGGAAGTCGCGGTCGTCGATCTCGCGCAGCGCGGCGCCGAGCTGGAACAGCGCGTCGCGACCCTCCTGCTTGAGGTCCGCCTTGCCGGGCGGGAAGAGGATCTCGTCGGGCAAGCGCACCGTCAGGCGTCCGTTGCGCGCGCGCAGCTCGATCTTGCCCTGCGACACCATGCTCTTGAGCTTGTCGACCAGCTTCCTGTACTGCGAGATGCGGACCTCGTTGGCGTCCTGCTGGCGGCGCAGCTCGTCCATGCGCTTTCTCGCCAGCTCGAGCTCCGCCGAGGTCATCTCCTGGCCCTCCTTGAGCTTGGACATGTCCTGGCCGAGCGCCTCGAGCTGGCCCTTGTAGACCGAGCCCTGCTCCTCTGCCTTCTCGGCGCGCGTCTTCATCTTGCCGAAGTCGCCCTCGAGCTTGCGCAGGGCGTCCGCGACCTTCTGGTGTTCTTCCTTGGGTACGCCGCAACCGGCGAGCAGGGCGCCCGAGAGCAGCGCCGACACGACCTGGGTCTTCACGATCACTTTCCCTTCTTCTTGGCGCCGCCGTCTGCGCCCGCGCGCGTGAACACGTCGTCCACGAGCCTGTCGATCTGCGCCGCGAAGGCCGGCTTGCCCGAGAGCTCGAAGTCCCAGGCGACGTTCGCGTGCAGCCGCGCCTTGACGTACGCACGGTCGTGCTGGAGTCGCAACAGGAGCGCCGCTCGCTCCGCGAGCTCGCGCAGGTACATGTTGGTGGCCGACATGCGGGGCACATTACAGTCGGCCCGCCTCCGCATCAACCCGCTAGGGCCAGACCACGCCTGCGATGCTGACCCACGAGCCGTGGCTGCCCGGCACCGGACACTGCTCGTAGGTGAGGGCTTGCCCGCGGGCCCCCGGAAGCATTCGCAAGAGCGCATACATCGGCGCGAGCCCACACACGCGCGTCCGGTCGCCGGTCGCGGCGATGGCGTCGAAGAACCCCTCGGCGTCGCCGGCCTCGCAGGCCGCGAGCAGGCCGCGATCGCTGCGCTCGAGCGCCGCTCGCTCGCGGTCCTCGAAGGGGTGTCCGTCGCCGAAGTGGGGCCCGACGTGCGCGAGGTCGGCGCCCGCCACGAACAGCGTCTCGCGGCCCGCCGCGATCTCGCCGAGGCGGTCCAGAAAGCGCGCGATGCGCGTCTCGCGCGCGGGCGAGCGGCGCGCAAGGACGTGCGCGTGCAGCGAGCCGCACAGGATCGGAACGATCTCGAACGGCCGCTGCCCGAGCGTGTGCCGCAGCCACACCGCCTGGAACTCGATCGAGTGCTCGGTCCGGTGGTGCACCTCGTCCGCGTAGGCTTCCTCCTCGCCGAGCGCCTCCGCGAGCGCGTCCACGGCGCCGGTCGCGCACGGCACCGGCCCGAGCGGCGTCTCGTAGGGCTTGCGCGTCAGCGTGTAGGGATGTCGCCAGCCCACGTGGTCCGTGCCGAGCACCACACAAAGGAGCGGCGGCTCATCGGCTCGCCCGCGCGAGAGGGCGCCGTACGTGGCCGCGTAGCTGTGTCCCCCGCGCTGGAAGTCGATGTGCGGCGTCACCAGGGCGCGGGGCCGACGGGGCAAGGGACGCCGCGCGTGCGCGAAGCCGTCGAGCTCGCGCCGGAGCGCCGCCCCCGAGGCCGCGTACGACTGCCCGGCGTGGTGGGCAGGGCGGTTCGGGCAGGCCCGAAAGGCTGCCGCGACCTGCGCCCGGCGTCGCTCGAACCGCGGGCCCTCGAGCAGGTGCGCCCGCTCGAGGGAGCGCACGAGCGCCTCGACCTCGGAGACCGGCGTCGGCTCTCCCTGCGCCAAGAGGCGGGCCGCGATGGCGGTGAGGTCGCGCCTGCCGTCGAGGAGGGCCGCGATCGAGGCGGCACGCCGGTCGAGCACGAGCACATCCTCGGCGAAGCCCGCCGGATCGCGCAGGCCGACCTGCCCGCTCCCCGCCCGGAAGGTCTCGACGACGCGCAGTCGGGGTCGCGCGGGTAGCCCGCTCACCCGCACGAGGATAGCGCTGGTCGCGGCCGCGTGGGGTCTCGCCAACCGGGTAGGAACTTGCGCGCGGTCGTACTAGGCTGACCCCGAATGGCGGTCAAGCTCGACAAGCCCGAGTCCACGGAGGTCCTGCTGGCGGCGACGCTGTGGCGGCTGATCCCGTGGGCGATCGTGATGTTCACGGTCGGGTTCTCGACGTTCCTGTTCACGCGCTTCTCCGACAAGAAGAAGGGCCTCGTCGCTTGCCAGAAGCAGCTCGACAAGGAGCACGAGGCTCGCAAGAAGGCAGAAGAGGTCAAGAAGGTCGAGGTCGCGCCCGACGCCGCGCCGCCCGCCGACGACTCCGCCCTGGCGGAGCGGCTCAAGAAGGATCTCGCGGGCCCGAACGTCGAGCTGTCGACGCTGCGCGGGAGCGTCACGCTGACGTTCTACGATCCCTCGCTGTTCGAGCCGGGTCAGTCGGATCTGACCGAGCAGGGCGAGGAGATGCTGCGACGGCTGGGCGAGGTGCTGCGCGGCGTCAAGGGGCGCATGTTCCAGGTCGGCGCGCACTGCGACGACGGTCCGAGCGAGGCCTCGCTGCGCGAGTTGTATCCGACCGCGTGGGAGCTCTCCGCGGCGCGCGCGATCAACGTCGTGCGCTTCCTCGCCGACGAGGGCAAGGTGTCCCCGCACCTGCTCTACGCCGGCGGCTACGGCAACACGCGCCCGCTCGGCTCGAGCTCGACCGCGATGGGCAAGGCGCGCAATCGCAGGACCGAGATCTCCTTCGTGCCCGACACCTACGTCATGCCGCCCGATGCCAGCGCGCCCTCCGCCGAGGATCGGGCGCCCCCCCCGCGCGACCGCCCCGAGCCGCGTGACAAGGGCCCGCGCAAGCGCGGCAAGAAGCGCGGCCGCAGGTAGTCTTGCTCAGCGTTCTCGGCGCTGGCGCGCGAGCACGCGCTCGACGGCGGCGAGGAGCGCCCGTCCGGCCGGCGTCGTCGCCTTGCGGAAGCTGTCGCGGAGCGGCGCCAGCTTCTCCTTGAAGGCCGCGCGGGCCTGGGGCGAGAGCACGGTGACCGTGATGCCGGCGCGCGTCAGCTCGCCCTCGACCTGCCACGCCTCATCGCGGATGGACGTGTTGCAGGCTCGCTCGTTGCGTTGCCACGCGCTGGCGAGCAGCCTGAGGTGGGCGGGCGAGACGGTCTTCCGGCTCGCGACGACCGCCCCCACCTGGAAGACGTGCGCCGACCGCGCGAAGTACCGGATCTGGGTGTGCAGCGAGGCCCCGAACAGGAAGACGGCCGGGATGTCGAAGGCCTCGATGTGCCCGACCTCCAGCGCGGTCATGAGCTCGGTGATCGGCAGCGGCTTCGGCAGCGCCCCGAGCGCCCGCCACATCTCGAGGTGCAGGCCCAGCGGCTGCGAGCGCACCCGCAGTCCCGCGAGGTCTCCGGGCGTGGCGATGGGCCGCCGGCGCGAGGCCAGGTGGCGCCAGCCCGCATCCAGCAGGCCGATGAGCTCGAGGTCGTGCCGGGCCAGGATGGCGCGGACGCGCTCGCGCACGTCGGAGGCGAGCACCGCGTCCACCTCCGCCTCGTTCTCGAACAGAAACGGCAGATCGAACAGCGCGAGCTCGGGCACCGCGGTGGCCACCGTCGCCATCGTGACCCCCGTGGCCTGCTGGTGCTTGCCCTCCAGGGTCTTGCCCAGCATGGTCTGCTCGTCGCCGAGCGCGGCGCCCAGGAAGAGCTTGATGCGCAGGCCGGGGCCGGCCGCGCGATGCATCGCGTCTCGCATCGCACCGGCGCAGGTGGCGTACGCGCTCCCCTCTGGAGCGATGGTGCCGACCCGGAGCTCGACCGGGGCCGCGCGCGCCCCCGCACTGCCGACCATGCACGCCCCGAGCGCTCCCGCCATGACCCAGCGACCCACGCGCACAGAATACCGCACCCCCACCGGGACCCTGGGAAGGCCGACCGTGGCCCGACCACACGCGCGCCTCCATTCGCCGCAGTCCGTGTGCGATCATGAGCGGGATGGGCCGGCTGGCGTTCCTGGTGATCTTCTCCGGCTCGGCCGCAGCGGTGCAGGCGGCGACCGCCGAGCTGCGAACGAAACACGGTTTCGGCTTCGCGCACTCGATCTTCAGGTCGGTCCTCAAGAAGCACCACACACCGGCGAGCGAGGAGGACGACGGCAGCGAGATCGTCGAGCTCGTCCAGGCGATCGCCAAGGCGCACAAGGTCGCCGTGATGATCGTCCCGGCCAAGGAGGACGAGATCATGGTGGCGGCTTCGCCGGCCGATGCGATCAAGACGCAGCCGCTCAGGCGCCTCAGGCGCGACGACGAGGACTGATCAGGGCTCGACCGATCATCGGCCAGACGAGGCCCGCGAGCGATGGGGTGGGTGGTCCGGGTGGGGCCAGCCGGGGACGAGCATGGCCGTCATGCGCTGGGGGTTCTTGACGCCGCGCCCGGCGTACCAGGCGTCTGCCTCGGCGACGAGGGGCCGGCCCTCGTCGCCCCCGAGGGTCTCGCCGAGTCGGCGGCGGGCGGCGGTCGCGTAGAGCAGGGTCTCCGAGGCTTCGAGCTCCGAGAGCGCGGAGCGCAGGAGGGCGACAGCCCTGGCTGAATCTCCTCCTGCGCGGGCGGTGCCGGCCCGGAGCAGCAGCGCGAAGCCGCGGGCGAGTGGCCCGCGCTCGCGGTCGAGCCGGCGTTGAACCGGCCGCACCGCGCGCAGCAGGCCCGGGTCCCGCGCTGCAACGGCACTCGCGAGGCCGATGCGGCCGACGAGGTGCAGGGCCTCGGTGCGGAGAAGCGGGATGCGCAGGAGCTGCGACCGGCGGAGCGCAGGGAGCCGCGCCTGGACGTACTCCCAAAGATCGGCCCCGGCGTAGAGCGCGATCTCTCCGCGTCCGTGGAGGGCCCAGGCATGCTGGACCAGAAAGCCGTCTTCCTCGGGCAGCCAGGAAGACATGGCGCCTTCCAGATCGCCCTCGGCGCCCGAGACGTCGTCCCGCGCGAGCCACACCAGGTTGAGCCGGATTCGCTGGTTGACGGAGGCATGGCGATCGCCGCGGCGCTCGGCCTCTCGGACGTGGCCAGGAACCCGCCGACCGAGCTCGGCGAGCTCGCCGAGGTAGAGCAGCGAGAAGCACTCGTACAGCTGGACCTGGTCTGACTCCCATCCTATGCGCCCTGCGTCGAAGAGCAATCGCGCGGCGCTCGAGAAGCTCTCGCGTGCGTTCCTCCACGCCGCGGAGAAGTAGCTCGCCATGCCACTCGCCGCGTGGATCCACGCCTGGTGGTACTTCTCCGGTTGCGGCTGGACACGCCTCGCCTCGACCAGCAGGCGATGGGCGCGCCGAGGTCTGCCCATCGCTGTCACGACACAGCTCTCCCACGCCAGCGCGAAGAACAGCCGTTCGGGCTCGCCGAGGTGCAGGGCGCACAGGAGCCGCCTGGCCTGGTACTCGATGCCGCGCAGGGGATCGACGATGGCGAGCCCGGTCGAGACCGCCGCCAGGACGTCGAGCCGCAAGAGCGCACGCGGCGAAAGATCGCCCGGGCTCTTCGGACTCCACCCGAGCCCGCGCAAGCGCAGCCAGGCGCGCAAGAGGAGCGCGAACAGGAGGGCCGCGAGCGGCGTCTTGGCGAGGCGCAGGCCGAGCTCCGCCAGGACCGTCCGGATGACGCTCAGCCCCTCCACCAGGTATCCACCGTGCAAGAGCTCCTCCGCCATCCTGCGGTTGAGCTCGAGCTCCTCGACCTTGTTCACACCCTGGCTGGCGAGCTTGAAGGCCTGCGCCGCCCGATTGGGGCGTCCGGCGCGGGACAGGGCATCGCCGAGCGCCAGGTAGATCGCGTGCTCCTCGGTCGGTTCGGGGTCCCCCAGCTCGAGCGTCATCAGGTACAGATCAGCCGCGCGATCGAAGTCGAAGCGTGCCAGCGCCTCCTCGGCGGCCTTGCGGGCGTGCTCGGCGCCGCGTTGCCCATCTCCGGCAGCATGCCAGTGCTGCGCAAGCCGGGCCGAGGAGCCCTCCCCCCAGCGCTCGAGCGCCAGGGCGAGCCGGCGGTGATGCGTGCTCCTCTGATCCGGGGACAGCTCCTTTGTGACCGCGCCGCGCACGCGATCGTGGAAGGGCTCCACGCGATCCTCCGCCCGATCGCCGACCGCGCGGACGAAGCGCGCGCTGCGCAGCATGGCGGAGTCTTGTTTGAGGCTCGCCGGGGTCACCTCCGCGGCGCTGGCGAGCACGCGGCGGGTGACCGGCTCGCCGGCGAGCGCGACCAGCTCGAGGACCCTTCTGGCGGGCGCCGAGAGCTGGGCGATGCGCTCGGTGATCACCTGGTCGAGGCTGATCGATCCCAGCCGGGCGTCCTCCGCGCTCTGCACGTACTTGACGAGCTCGCTGATGAAGAACGGGTTTCCGTCGGCCTCGCGCGCGACCTCGGCGGCGAGCTGCGCGGCGTCCGGACCGAGCAGCTCGGCCGCCAGCGCGGTCGCGGCGCCCGCCGACAGGGGCGCGAGCTCGATGGTGTCGCTGGCGCAGCCCATGCCGCGGATGAGCTCGCCGAGCGGCTCGCTGCCTTCGGATCGCGTCGAGAGCACGAGCAGCAGGGCCGGAGGATCCGGTGGGCGCATGAGGTCGGCGAGCACGGTCAACGTGCCCGCGTCCACCCACTGCAGGTCGTCGAGCACCAGCACGAGGGGGTGGCGCTGCGCCAGACGTTGCAGCACCTCGCGCAAGGCGCCGAAGGCGCGCGTGCGCAGCTCCTGCGGATCCGCGATCGCCCGTGGGCGCGGCGTCTCCGCGATCGCGGGCACGCGGCCGAGCACGGGAAACAGCCGCGGCAGGAGCGTCGCTTCGCGCGGCAGCAGCGCCCGGGCGTCCGCGCTCGGCAGCCCCACCCAGTGGTGGCTGAGATGGTCGATCAGGCTGTCCATCGCCTGATACGGCACCGTCTCGCGCTCGTAGCAGCGTCCTTGCAACACCACCAGCGAAGGGTGAAGGTCCCGGGCCCGGTCCAGGAAGCTCTGGACGAGGGTGCTCTTGCCGATGCCGGAGGCACCACGCACGAGCATGGTCGCCGCCTGGAAGTTGAGGACCGTTTGCAGGCCGAGCTCGAGCTGGGCGAGCTCGAGCTCGCGACCGGACAGCGTGACCGCCACCGAGAACGTGCCGGTCGCCGGGCGCTGGTCGCGCACCTCGAGGCCGAGCCGCCGCAGCACCACCGCGCCGGTGGGGCGCTCGGCTGGCTCACGCTCGATGAGGTCGGCGCAGAGCTGATCGAGGTCCTTGGGCGCGCTCGGAATCAGGGCGCGCGGCGGCGGCGGGACGTGCTGCTGCTTGTCCATCAGGACGCGGATCAGGGGTCCCTTGAACGGAACGCGGCCGGTCAGCGCCTCGTAGAGGATCACGCCCACCGCGTACCAGTCGGCCGCCGGTGAAAGCCGCAGATCGGAGCGCGCCTGCTCCGGGGCCATGTAGGCGACGGTGCCGATCACCTGCCCCACGCGGCTCTCTCGATCGACGCTGTCCACGCGCGTGGCGAGGCCGAAGTCGAGCAGCACCACGCGCCCCTCCCGGGTCACGAGGATGTTCGATGGCTTGATGTCGCGGTGGATGCTGCCGGCTTCGTGCAGAGCGTGGAGCCCCTGCGCGAGCTGCGGCAGCACCGCGCGCAGGCGCGCTTCATCGCAGCGCACCGCCCGGACCGGCGGACCTAGCGTTTCATCGGACCCTCGACCGCTGCGCGTACTACATGTACGCCGGGGGGGGAGCACCACGTGGCGCAGCTTCGCCTACCTCAGTCGGTGCTTGCGCGATGCCCGCTGGCATCGAGGAGTGCCCGCGCAGATAGGACAGGAGGTCAACGCCAGCGATGAGCTCCATCGTGAAGAAGCACTCGCCCGCGACCACGAGGTCGTGGAGCGCGATCAGGTTCGGGTGGCGCAGGTCGGCGAGCGAGCGGAACTCGCGCTTGAGGCGGTAGATGGTGTCCGCGTCCACGTGCCGCAGCGTCTTGAGGGCCACGCGCTGGCCGCGCTGGCGGTCGTAGGCCTCGTAGACGACCCCCATGCCCCCGGCGCCGATCCGGCGGAGGATGCGAAACTGGTCCGTCCCCGCAAACTCAGCAGCCAGGATCCGCATTCTACCCTGGCTGCACCCCGCGATGCGTGGATCGGCGTCAGATCGGCGCCAGCAGGGCGCACACCGCGTCGATCCGTCCGATGCCTTGACGGGAGAACCAGGCGGTCGCAGTGCGCTCCAGCGCCGCCCCTTCCGAGCCTCCCAGCACCGCGCCGTGCTGACGCCTGGCGGCGGCGGCGTGGAGCGCCATCCCGAGCCCGTCGAGCTTGCCGACCGCGCTCGCCAGCTCGAGCGCGCAGCGCTCCATGCGGCCGGCCCGTCGGGCCAGGCCGGCGCCCAGCAGCGGAGCGAGGGCGCGGCCCATCGGTGTGCGGTCGTTGCGGAGCCGGCCCGCGACGCGGCTCGCGAGCGACGATTCGCCCGCCGAGAGCGCGGCACGTCCGTAGGCGTACGCGAGCTCGGTCCGAACCATCGGCACGTTCATCAAGCCGGAGGCCGAGATCGCGGGCAGCTGATCTTCGAGCAATCGCCTGGCTTCTCCCGCCTTGCCGCGATAGAGCAGCGTCTCGGAGCGTGCCACGAGCGCGTAGAAATGCTGGACGTGTACGGTGTCACGCACCGGATCCCATGCGCGCCGCGCGTCCGCCAGCTCGTGCTCGGCTCCGTCCGGGTCCCCGACGTAGAGCCAGAGCGGGTTCAGGCGCAGTCGCAGTGTCACGCTCAGGTAGCGGTCGCCCCGCGCTTCTCCATCCTGCACGAGCTCCGGCACCTGGCGCCGCAGCTCCGCGATCTCGCCCAGGTAGAGGCGCGCGAATGCCGCCAGGATCTGGGTCGTGTCGAGCTCCCAGCCTCCGGCCTGGACCGTGCGCAGCAAGAGTGCCTCGGCCCTGGAGGTGGCGCGGACGCTCTCGGTCCACGCGTTCTCGAGGTAGTACGAGACGAACCCGCGCGCGACCTGGCCGAGCGCGGAGGCGTAGGGGTCCGAGGTGTCGTCGCTGGCGCGATCGGCGGCCGCGAGGAGCCGATGCGCCCGGGTCGAGCCGCGCGCGGCCAGAAAGCAGGTCTCGATGTAGAGGCTGCGAACGATGCGCGTGCGCTCCCCCGCGCGGAGCGCGAGATGAAGGTGCTTGTAGTGGTAGTAGGCGCCGCGCGCGAGGTCGACCATCGTCAGGCCAATCGAAAAGGACCAGCAGGCGTCGAGGGTGGCGAGGGTG
Organism: Myxococcales bacterium; assembly: GCA_023248855.1. Lineage (GTDB taxonomy): Bacteria > Myxococcota_A > Polyangia > JAHFDS01 > JAHFDS01 > JAHFDS01. The sequence goes on along the minus strand of JAHFDS010000014.1, from coordinate 35,814 downwards.
CCCGGTGCGACCAGGGACGCGTCCCGCTCTCTCCAGCCGAGCCCGCGCAGGCGCAGCCACAGCACCCGCAGCAGGGTCAAGACGAGCGCTTCGCGCGCGCTCTTCGGCATGTGCAGGCCCACGAACACGCGGATGAGCTCGACGCCGCGGTCCACGTGGCCGCCGCGCAAGAGCTCGCCGGCCGCGCGCCGGTAGAGCTCGATCCGCGCGGCACGACCCGCCTCCCGGGCGGCGGCCATGTACTCGTCCGCAGCGTCGGCGGGCCGGCCCGACTGCGTGAGGCCCTCGCCGATGGCCATGCGCAGCGCGGCTCGTTGCTGGGGGTTGTGGCTGCCGCAATCGAGGACGATGCGGTAGTGGGCGATGGCGCGATCGAAGTCGAGGCGCTGCATGGCCTGATCGGCCGCGGCCTGCGCGTGCTCCGCCGCTCGGCGGCGCTCGCCAGCGCACAGCCAGTGCCGCGTCAGCGCCTCGTCGGATCCCTCCTCTGCGAGCGCTCCCGCCAGCGCTCGATGAAGGTCCGGTCGTCGCGCCGCAGCGACGAGCTCCTCGACCGTGAGGCGGATCTGGTCGTGGTAGGGCTCGAGCAGGTGCTGCTCGTTCGAGTAGCGCACGAGGTGCTGGACACGCAGGAGCCGTACGGCCCGCTCGAAGGCGTCGCCGCGAACCTCGCACGCCCTCGCGAGCGCAGCGTTCGAGATGGGATCGCCTGCCAGGACCACGAGGTCGAGCAGCCTGCGCGCCTCTGCGGGAAGGTGGCGGATGCGTTGCTCGATGAGGTCCCGCAGCTGGACGTGCCCCATCGACACGCTCTCGGTGCTCTGCGCCTGCTGCACGAGCTCCATGAGAAAGTAGGGGTTGCCCTCGGCCTCGCGGGCCAGATGTTCGGCTCCCAGCCGCCGCTGCTGGGTGTCACCGCCGACCAGCTGGCTGGCCAGCAGGATGGACTCCTCGAGCGACAGCGGCCCCAGATCCACCTGCCGCACCGGCAGGCCGCTCGCGAGCAGCGCCGCCTCGATGGCGTCGGACGCCTCGGGCCGCGCGCTCAGAAGGACCAGCACCGCGGGCGAATCCGGGGGTTCGAGGCACTCGACGAGGAGCCTCAGCGTGCTGCGGTCGACCCACTGCAGATCGTCGAGAAACACCACGAGGGGCTGCTCGGCGCCGATGCGGGCCAGGATGCTGCGCAGGGCGACCGAGGCGCGCTGGCGGCGCTCTCGCGGCGCCGCCACCTCGAGCTGCTGCGGCGACGTCGCCACCACCGGCACCCGGCCGAGGGCCGGGAACAGCTGCGCGAGCACGCCCGCGTCCTTGGGCAAGAGCGCCCGCGCCTGTTCCGGGGGCAGCTTGTTCCAGAGCTTGCAGAGCTGGTCGATCAGGCTGTCGATGGCCTTGTACCGGATGGTCTCGCGCGCGTAGCAGCTGCCCTCGAGGACCACGAGGGAGGGATGCTCGTTCCGGGCGCGCTGCAGGAATCGGCGCGCGAGCGCGCTCTTGCCGATGCCGGAAGGACCGCGAAGCAGCACCGCGGTGGGGCGTCCGGCCCGGACCGCCGCCAGCGATTCCGCGAGCATCGAAAGCTCGGCCTCGCGCCCCGCGAAATCGGCCGACCGGGTGCCCACGCTCCGGGAGAGCGACGGTGCGCTCGTGCTCGGCTGGACGTCGGCGCCGAGGCGGAAGAGCACCGTCCGACCCGTCGGACGTCGCGCGGGATCGCGATCGAGCAGGTCCACGCACAGGCCGTCCAGATCCCGAGGGACGTCGGGCACCAGCGCGCGCGGCGGAGGCGGATCGATCCGCTGCTTGTCGAGCAGGACCTTCATGAAGGGACCGTGAAACGGGACGCGCCCGGTCAGCGCCTCGTAGAGCAGCGCGCCGAGCCCGTACCAGTCCGCAGCCGCCGTGACCTGCGTGCCGCAGCACTGCTCCGGCGCCATGTAGGGCACGGTGCCGACGATGTTGCCCTCCAGGCTCTCGAGGCCCGCCTGCTCGACGTCCGCCACGAGGCCGAAATCGAGCAGCACCGGCCGTCCCTCGTGGCTGACCAGCACATTGGAGGGCTTGATGTCCCGGTGCACCTTGCCGCTGTCGTGGAGCGCCTGCAGCGCGTGTGCGAGCGGCGGCAGCGAGAGGCGAAGCTTGCGTTCGTCGAACACTGCAGCCCCCGGAGCGGGAGCGGAAGGCACGGGGGCAGCCGGGGTCGAGGGGGCCAGCATCGTGGCAGCGCCGGCAGAGACGGGCGCCACCGGCGCCCCGGGCGTGTCCGGTCGCAGGTGCTGCAAGAGAGGCACCCCCTCGATCAGCTCCATCGTGAAGAAGCACTCTTCGGCGACGAAGAGATCGTAGAGCGCGATCAGGTTGGGATGACTCAGCTCCGCCAGCGCGCGGAATTCGCGCTTGAGCCGGTAGATGGTCTCCGGGGACGGGTTCTTGATCGTCTTGAGGGCGACCCGCTGCGAGCGCTCCTTGTCGTACGCCTCGTAGACGACGCCCATGCCTCCCGCGCCGAGCCGTCGGATCACACGGAATCGACCGGTGCCCTGGAACCCCTCCGGTTGGTCCACTACCGGTTGCGCCCCGGGTCCGTCTCCGGCTTGGCCAGGAACTCGGAGGCCACGGGCTCGACGCCGCTCAGCATCGAGCGCTCGATGGCGCGCAGGAGCACGCGCTCGAGCGACGCGTAGGAGCGGCCGAGGAACTGCTGCAAGAACGCGCGATCGTGGAGCGGCAGGTCGTGGCGCACCGACGCGAGACGACGCTCGAGGAACAGGGCGACCTCGTCCGACGAGGTCGGCGGGCCGACGTAGGTCAGAAGGTCGAAGCGCGCCGCGATCGATCCGGGGACCAACGCCTCGTCGGTGGCGGTCGCGACCACGGGGCTGTCCGGGCGATGATCGAGCGAGAGCTCCACCACCGCGTCGAGCACGCCGATCGGCGCGCCCGGCCTCAGCAGCTGGTCGAGCTCGACCAGCATCACCGCGCGCGCGGTGCCCGCGTCCGCGAACGCGTGCTCGAGGCGCGCCACCCTCGAGATGGCCGGGATCTGCCCGAGGCGATCGAGGCGCAGGACGACGAGCCCTACGTCCAGCTCCGAGGCCAGCGCCTCGGCGAACGACGTCTTGCCGCAACCCCGCGGGCCACACACGAGCACGCGCCTCGGCCTGACGTCGGCCCCCGGCGCGTGGTCCCGCTTGCGCTGCTCGATCACCACCTCCTCGAGCGCTTCACGCGCCTCGGGGGGCAGCACGACGTCGTCGCTCGTGAGCCGCGGCTTGCGCCGATCGATCAAGCGTGCTCCCTCCGCCCCGCGGCTGGGCGGAGGCGGTACGCGTGGAGACGCAGGATCGCGCGCCGGTCCATCGGTGGATCGCTTGCGGAGCATACCCCGGTCGAAGCCCTGCCGCCGGTGGGCGGCTCTTCTACTACAATGGACTACATCGCGCCGCGCAACTTCCGGTAGTCGTCCGGGGTGTCCACGTCGTGGATCACGCCAGGGTCGTCCACGTCGATCCGCACAACCGCGCGCGGCTGGCGTTCGTAGAGCGCCCGGGCGCCGCCCTCGTCCGGGAGCGCGAGCAACGCGGGCCACAAGGTGCGCGCATACAGGGCCGGGTGCCCTCCGCGCCCTTCGAAGCGCGGCACGATCGCGCGCCCCGGGTGGGCCGCGTGCTCCTCGCGCAGGCGCGCCACGGTGGTGGGCCGGACGAGCGGGTGATCGACCGGCCACGCCAGGACGCCCGTGACGTCCGCCGGTGCCTCGGCCAGCGCGCGCAGGCCCACTTTGAGCGACGACAGCATGCCGAGCTCGGGCGAGGGGTTCTGGACCACGTGCACGGCCTCGAGCTCTACACCGGCCCGGATCGCGCCCGCGTGGTGCCCCAGCACGACCAGGACGGGCGGCGCGCCCTCGAGCGCGGTCGCGATCACGCGGGCCAGGAAGGACTGCTCGGTGGCCCCGGTGCCGAGGGGCAAGAGGGCCTTCGGAGTGCCCATGCGCCGCGACTCTCCGGCGCTGAGCACGATGGTCGCCACCCGCATCACGCCTCCTCGAGCGTCACCGTGGAAGGGCCGCGCGCGCCGCGCCGCTCTGCCCGCAGCTGGACCAGCTCGGCCGCCACGCTGAGCGCGATCTCCTCGGGCGTCTCGGCCCCGATCGGCAGCCCGATGGGGCCGCGGACGCGATCGAGGGCGGCGGCCGCGATGCCCTTGGCCTCGAGGCGCTTGCGAAAACGCGCCAGCTTGCCGCGGCTGCCGATGCAGCCGAGGTAGCCGAGCGGCTGCTCGATCAGGGTCTCCACGAGGCGCTGATCGAGCGCGTGATCGCGCGTCGCGATGATCACCGAGGTGTGCTCGTCGAGCGGCACGCGCCAGTCGGCGGGGTCGAAGCTGTCTGACAGCCGCACGGGCTCGGCAAATCGCTCCCGCGTCGCGAACCCCTCGAGCTCGTCGCAGACGAGCACCTCGAACCCCACCCGCGAAAGCACGGGGGCGAGCGCGCGGGCGACGTGACCGCCGCCGCACACCACGACGCGCTGGGGCGTCGAGAGCGGATCCACCAGCACCTCCATCTCGCCTCCGCAGCACATCGCGAGGTCGCGCACGAGGTGCGCCTTGACCACCCGGGGCCCACCCTCGCGCATCGCCCCCATCGCCACCTCGATCACCTGATGCTCGATCCGCCCGCCACCGATGGAGCCGATCGAAGTGCCGTCGGCCCGCACCAGCATCTTGGCGCCCGCCTTGCGCGGCGTCGAGCCGCCGGTGCGCACGACCGTGCACACCGCGAACGCCTGCCCTGCGCGCAGAAGCCGCGTGGCCTCCTCCAGCACGCCGAGATCATCGAGCCGCATCGCACCTTCCGCGTCGTCTACTCGGTCTCGTCGGTGATCGCGAGGCCCGGCTCGAGCTCGAGCTCGCACTTGTCGTTGACCCGCCCACGCTTGACGAAGCGTGACACGGTTCCGTCGCCGTCGAGATCCCCGACCGCGATCGCCTCGAACCACTGGCCGCCGCACCCCTTCTTCTTGCCCTTCTTCTTGCCGTCGTCGGCGCCGGAGCGAAGCTCGTACTGGTAGTAGTGGGGCTCGCCCATGACGAACCCGACCGCCTTCCAGCCAGGCTGCTCCCAGTCGGTCTTGGCGACGGCCAGCTTCTCCGCAGAAGGCTTGCGCTTCGGCGACGGGCCGGCCGCGGGGGGCAGGGCGCGGTGTTCGATCCAGTAGGCCTGCACGCCGCGCGCGATCGCGTTGACGTTGGCCGAAGCCTCCGTGGTCTTCGAGCGCTTGATGTACCGGGTGAACGCCGGGATGGCGACCGCCGCACCCACGCCAGCCACCAGGAGCGCGGTGCCGCCGTGGGCCGACTTGCCGAGCGGCAGGTCGATCGACAGGGTGTCCCCCGCCAGGGCGTGGTAGTGGCGTCCGGCCGCGTGCTCGAGCGTGATCGCGGCGGCGAGCTTGACCGCCCCGGTCCAGGGTTCCTTCTCCTGGCCGGCCTGGTCGCGCAGCTTCTTGGCCTCGTTCTTCGCCTCGACGACGCCCATCTCGAGGCCGGTGACGATCTGCGAGAGGCCATCGGGGCGTCCGACCAGGCGCACGGCGATGCGGTGATCGGAGCTGACCCCGAGCGCCGCGGCCCTTAGGCCCATCGCGCTCGAGATCGCCTTGGCCTTCTGCTCTGGCACCTCGGCCATCGCGCCCACGAACACGCCCGCGGGCAGCTTGGCCAAGGCCTCGAGGTACGGCGGCTGGCGCTTGGTCGCCGATTCAGCCTTGCCCTGCTGCACGTCGATGAAGGCGTGTACCGCGGCCGGGGTGCCCACCACGAGATTCTCGCCGATGCGCGCGTAGACGCTGCCCGAGCCGGCGTCGTGCAGCGGCACGCCCGCGTGATTGCCCGCGGGTGGCGCCGACAGCGGCGACGAATCGCCCGGCGTGGTCACGACCACCGCCGCATCCGGTTCGGTCGAGGGCGCCGCCGCGGCGCCCGCCGGGCGCTCGATCGCGAACACCGCGATCGCGTCGAGCTTGTCGAGGTCGATGCCGGTCCGCGCGCGCAGGTAGCGCACCGCCTCCTCGTAGGACAGCTCGGGCATCGGACCCTCGGCCCGCGCGACGGCGAGATCGGCCCGGATCGCCGCGAGATCGAGCAGCGCCACGCCGAGCGCCTGTGCGGGCACGCGATCGAGCAGGAAGCGCAGGTCGCGCGTCGCACCGAGCTTGGGCTCCTCGGCCGGCTTGGGTGGCGGCGGCGGCTCGGGCTTCTTCTCCTCGAGCTCCACCGGCACCTGGACCTTGCGCGGCGGGCAACAGCCGAGCGCCACCCCAGCCAGCATCGCGACCCCGAAGAGCCGCGTTCTCACCGGATCACCTGGGAGATCGCGCCGTACATCTCGGGGCGCCGGTCGCGGTAGAACTGCCAAGCGTCGCGCACTTCCTGGATGAGGTCGAGGTCGAGGTCGGCGATCACCACCTCGTCCTTGTCGCGGCTGGCCCTGGCGATGACCTCGCCACGCGGGTTCGCGAAGTAGCTCTGTCCGTAGAATTCACCGAACTTCCAGGGCTCCTCGAAGCCCGGGCGGTTGTTGGTGCCGACGAAGTAGCCGTTGGCGGCTGCGTGCGACGTCTGCTCGAGGAACCACAGGTACTCGCTCTTGCCCGCCACCGTGGCCGACGGGATGAACACGACCTCGGCGCCGCCGAGCCCGAGACAGCGCGCGCCCTCGGGGAAATGCCGGTCGTAGCAGATGTACACGCCGACGTTGGCGTAACGAGTCTTGAAGACCGGGTACCCGAGGTCGCCCGGCGTGAAGTAGAACTTCTCGAAGAAGCCCGGCAGCGTGTGCGGGATGTGTGTCTTTCGGTACTTGCCGAGGTAGCTGCCGTCGGCGTCGATCACCGCCGCGGTGTTGTAGTAGACGCCGGTCTGGTGCTCCTCGTAGACCGGCACGACGAGCACCATCTTGAGCTCGCGCGCCAGCTCCTGCATGAGCTTGGTGGTCGGCCCATCCGGCACGCGCTCGGTCAGGCGATACCACTTGGTATCCTGCTCGCAGCAGAAGTAGGGGCCGTAGAACAGCTCCTGCAGGCACATCATCTGGACGCCCTGCTGGGCCGCCTGCCGGATGAGCCCGACGTGCAGCTCGATCATCGCAGCCTTGACCTTCTCCATCGGGTGCTTGCTCGGGTCGACCGGATTCCTGACCTGCGACACTGCACTGCGAACCACGCGTGGCATGAGCCCCTCCTGATGTCCGAAAGGACCGAGTGTCCGGCGCGGGGGCGCTGGGTGTCAACGTACAGTGCACCCTGTAGAATGCCGCCCATGAAGACCGCCCTGCTGGCCATCCTGCTGGTCGCGCTGGCGTCGGTGCGCGCTGCTGGCGCAGGCGCCCCCGAAGGCACCCGCGTCGTCATGCTGCTCGGCGGCGAGCTCCTGACCTCGGAGCGGCACGCGCTCGCGGAGCTCGGCCGGAACATCGGTGGCGCCGTCGAGATCGGCGACGCCAGCGACGCAGAGCGGGCCGTGTCCTCGGCGTGGCTCAAGGGGCCGCCGGCTGCGCCACCGGCATGGCCCGCAGCGTGGAAGGAGGCTGCAACGATCGTGGTCCTTCAGGTGCTGCCTCCGACGGGCAAGAAGCCCAAGCGCAGGTCGAGTGGCCTGGGCGGCATCCTGGTCTTCCGCACCGGCCAGGTGGCTCCGGTCTACGTCGAGCGCATCGAGGGCCCCGCGGGCGCGCCGCTCGACTCGGAGGAGCTCGGCAAGTGGATCGCCGGGGCCGCGCGCCTGGGAGCACGCAAGTGAGGGCTCTGCTGCTGTTTTCGGCGATGGTCATGCTCGGAGCCGCTTCCGCGTGGGCGGGTGACCGGCCTCCTGAGGCGGTCCTCGTGAACATGACCCCTGATGCTCTATCGAGCGAGGCGTCGAAGACGTGCGTGCGCGCGATCGAGGCTCGGCTCAAGCAGGACGGCGCCAAGGTGGCGCGTCTGGGTGAGACGGCGCTGCGCAAGCTGGCGAAGAAGACCGCGGGAGAGCCGTTCCTGGCCTGGCCGCCCGGTGCGTTCGAGCCGGCCAAGCGGGGCGGAGTGGATGCAGCGATCCTCGTGGACTGTCGCCCCGAGCTGGGGGCGATCGATGTCGTGGTCGCGCCGGCGGAAGGCACTGCGCGGATCGAGCTGCGGCGGGTGCGGGTCGACGAGGCCGCCACGGAATGGGTCAGCACCGCCATCCTGCGGCGCGCCCGGATCGGTTTCTCACCGTAGGGGGCGCATGCGTGCGATCGGTCTGGTGATGCTTCTCGTGTCCTGCGGTGGCGGATCGGGCGGCGGTGTGGATGGCGGCGCGGGGGTGTCGGGTGGCAACGCGGGTACCTCCGGCGGACGCGCGGGATCCTCGGGCGGTAACGCGGGATCCTCCGGGGGTAACGCGGGATCCTCGGGCGGCAGCGCGGGCTCAGCGGGTGGCGCCGCGGGATCGTCCGGCGGCGCCGGCTCGTCGGGCGCGTCGGGGACCGGCGGGACGCCGATCGAGACGCCGCGGAGCTGTCGCCCCGCGTGCACGGCTGTGGCGCAGTGCGCCACGCCAATGGTCCCGTCGTACGACGAGGACAACTGGTCGTGCACGGCGGGGGCCTGCGATTACACCGGCTGTCGCTCCGACGCCGAGTGCCAGACGCTCGGCAATTATGTCTGCCGCACCCCGGAAGGCACCAACCTGCCGCTGTGCCAGGCCGCCTGCCAGACCCCCAGCACCTGCGGGACGGACGACGCGGCGTACGCGTCGGCGAGATTCTCCTGCAATGGCGGCGTCTGCCGCTGGAATGGCTGCCAGACCGACGACGAGTGCCAGCGCTCGATGTCTCGAGGTGGCGGTGCGGCGCGCTGGCTGTGCCGCACCGTCGGGGACAGCTCGTTTCGCGCCTGCTACCAGGCCTGCAGCGTGCCGGGTGATTGCAACGGTGGCGCGAGCACGACGACGCCCATCACCGACGCCGACAACTGGCGCTGCGAGACCGACTTGTGCAGGTATCTCGGCTGTCGTTCGGACGACGAGTGCCAGCGCACTTTCATGAGGCGCGACTACGTCTGCCGATGAGCGGCGGGGCGCGTCAAGAATGACGCAAGGGCCTGGCGCGCCCGCTTCGCGGTGCGTAGCCGGCGATGCGCATCCGGTGCGCAAGTCCCCGGCGCCCGCGCCGCCCTTTTCCAGCACTTGGGTCCCGCGAGTGCTGGCCCCGGGCTTGCTTTGCGACCGGGTATGGCAACGCTGAGAGTTCGCGGGGAGATCGAGGTGGAGGTGGCGCCTGGCACCGACCAGGCCAAGGCGCTCGAGCTCCTGTCCGGTCGCAGCTTCGTGATGACCGCAGACGGCCTGACGGCGCGGGGCATCCGCACCATCACGGTCAAGGAGGTAGAGTCGCCTTTCGACGACGAGATGCTCGCGTCGGCGTGCGCGCGCTGGTGCCCCTCGGGCATGCTCTACACGAGCTGATCCTCAGGAACCGAAGAGGGGGAGCTGCGGTTCGGGCTCGGGTGGGCCCGCGCAGCGCGGGTCGTCGTGCGCCGCCGAGTTGACGTGCGCGCTGACGGCGCAGCGAGTCAGCCTGTCGTCTGGCGCGAGGAGCCCCTGTAGCACCGCCACGCATTCGCGGGGATCGAGCCAGCGCGTGAGCGCGTCGCCGGTCAGCAGGGCCGGCATTCTGTCGTGCACCTCGGCCACCACGGGGCTGGCCGCGGTCGTGACGATCGCGACGCCCGGGGCTCCGCCGGGGCGCTCGGCGAAGACGGCCGCCAGCCAGAACGGCGAGCGGTCGGGACGCTCGAACAGGAACGGCTCGGCGCGGGTGCCGCCTGCACGGCGCCATTCGTAGAACCCATCCATCACCACCGCGCAGCGGCGCGCCCACGCGCACTCGCGGAAGGCGGGCCGTGCGAACAGCGTCTCGGCCCGCGCGTTGATGTGTAACCTCCGACCGTCGTCGAGGCCGAAGCGCATGGGCTCGAGGTGGTCGCCGCCGCCGCGCAGCGCCAGCACGTCCTGGCTCGGGGCCACGTTCCAGCGGGCGTGGTCCCAGCTCGGGTCGACCGGCCAGCCGAGCACGCGGAAGAGCTCGTCCGCCGGCGTCGTGAGCTTCATCCGACCGCACACGCTGGCATGGTAGCCGCCGCTCGGCGAGCTCGCACGAGGGGACCGAAAAGAGCGCTTCCCCCCTTGCCTCGGGCCGTCATCCGCGGTATCCCTCAGTGCTATCTAAATATCTGATTTTCCAGATATTTCCACGCTGCCATTTCACGTTGATTGATTGCGCGCGAGCGCACGAGAGGTCGCCTTGGACGCTCCCACCGAGTCTCGGATCCCGATCGCCATCGAGCAGGAGATGCGGACGTCGTTCATGGACTACGCCATGAGCGTCATCGTGTCGCGCGCGCTGCCCGACGCGCGCGATGGGCTCAAGCCCGTGCACCGTCGTATCCTCTTCGCGCAGCTCGGTCTCAACAACGTCTGGAACCGGGCCTACATGAAGTGCGCGCGCGTGGTCGGCGACGTGATCGGCAAGTACCACCCGCACGGCGATCAGGCGGCCTACGACGCGCTCGTGCGCATGGCGCAGGCCTTCTCGATGCGCTACCCGCTGGTCGACGGCCAGGGCAACTTCGGCTCGGTGGACGGCGATCCCGCCGCGGCCTACCGGTACACCGAGTGCCGGATGACGCGTCTTTCGAGCGAGCTGCTCGCGGACATCGAGAAGGAGACCGTCAACCACCAGCCGAACTACGACGGCAAGGAAGACGAGCCGGTCGTCCTGCCGACCAAGTTCCCGAACCTGCTCGTCAACGGCGCCGCGGGGATCGCCGTCGGCATGGCGACGAACATCCCGCCGCACAACCTGCGCGAGGTCATCGACGGCACCATCGCGCTCATCAAGAACCCGGACCTCACGACGCGCGAGCTCATGCAGCACGTGCCGGGCCCGGACTTCCCGACGGCGGGCTTCATCCTCGGCCGCGCGGGCATCCACCAGGCCTACGAGACCGGTCGCGGCTCGCTCATGATCCGCGCTCGCGTGGACGAGGAGATCCACCCGAAGACCGGGCGCGTCTCGCTCATCGTGACCGAGCTGCCTTACCAGGTGAACAAGGCCAAGCTCCTCACCGACATCGCGGAGATGGTCAAGGAGAAGCGGCTCGAGGGCATCAGCGACCTGCGCGACGAGTCCGACCGCCACGGCATGCGCATGGTGATCGAGCTCAAGCGCGACGCCATCAGCGACGTGGTCAAGAACAACCTGTTCAAGCACACGCAGCTGCAGCAGAGCTTCGGCGTCAACTGCCTGGCCATCGTCGACGGTCGCCCGGTCCTGCTCACGCTCAAGCGGGCGCTCAAGGTGTTCGTGCAGCACCGCCGGGACGTCGTCACGCGGCGCACGCTGTTCGAGCTGCGCGAGGCCAAGGACCGCGCGCACATCTTGGAGGGCCTCTGTATCGCGCTCGATCACCTCGACGAGGTGATCGCCCTCATCCGCGCGTCGAAGAGCCCGGAGGAGGCGCAGACGAGCCTGATGACGCGCTTTTCGTTCTCGGAGCGGCAGTCGAAGGCCATCCTCGAGATGCGGCTGTCGCGCCTGACCGCCCTCGAGCGCGACAAGATCATCGAGGAGCTCGGCCAGGTGCGCGCGCTCATCGCGCGGCTCGAGCAGATCTTGAGCGACGAGGCCGAGCTGATGGGCGTCATCGTGCGCGAGCTCGAGGAGGTGCGAGAGCAGTACGGCGACGAGCGCCGGACGCAGCTGCTCGACCTCGAGGGCGAGATCGCCGTCGAGGACATGATCGCGGACGAGGACATGGTCGTCACCGTGACGCACCAGGGTTACGTCAAGCGCAACACCCTGACCGACTACCGCGCGCAGAAGCGTGGCGGCCGCGGGGTCACGGGCGCGCAGGGCGGAGACGACGACGACTTCGTCGCGCACCTGTTCGTGGCGTCCACGCACGACCACCTCCTGCTCTTTTCGTCCGCGGGGCGCGTCTACAAGCTCCGTATCTACGAGCTGCCACAGGCCAGCCGCGCCGCGCGCGGCAAGGCGCTCGTGAACCTCCTCGAGCTGCAGGAGGGCGAGAAGGTGGTCGCGACGGTGCCCACCGAGGAGTTCGCGCGCGGCAAGGAGGCCGTCGAAGGGCACGCCTTCGTGGTGCTCGCCACCGCCAAGGGCGTGATCAAGCGGCTCGACCTCTTCGATCTGCGGAACCTGCGCGCAGGGGGGCTGCAGGCGATTGGCTTGCGCGACGACGATGGCCTGGTCGAGGTGGCGATGACCGATGGCCAGCAGGACGTGCTCCTGTGCACGCGGCTCGGCCGCGCGGTGCGGTTCTCCGAGACCAAGGTGCGCGCGATGGGGCGCGCCGCGGCCGGCGTCCGCGGCGTGCGCCTGCGCGACAACGACTCGGTGGTCGGGATGGTGGTGGTCCCGCGTGACGAGGGCGCGACGCTGCTCACCGTGTGCGAGCGCGGCATCGGCAAGCGCACGCCGCTCGCCGACTACCCGGTCAAGGGCCGTGGCACCGGGGGCGTCATCGCCATCCGGGCGACCGAGAAGAGCGGCGAGGTCGTGGGCGTGCGCATCGTGCGCGACGAGGACGATCTCATGGTGATCACCGATCGCGGCAAGCTCATCCGCATGCCCGTGGACGGTCTGCGCGTGATGTCGCGCATCACCACGGGGGTGCGGATCATCCGCCTCGAGGAGGGTGAGCGCGTGGTCGCGATGGAGTCGCTGCCCGAGGCCGAGGGCGAGCACGTCGCGGATCCCGAGGTGCTGGCTGCCCGCGCCGAGGCCGAGGCCACGCCGGCCGAGATCGAGGTGGGTCCCGAGGACGAAGACGAGGACGACGCCGGCGACGACGAGGAGACGGAGGCGTGAGGCGCAGCAAGTCGGACGCGCTGTGGTTGCGCGCGGCGGGCGTCATCCCCGGCGGGGTCAACTCGCCGGTGCGCGCGTTCCGCGCCGTCGGCGGCGACCCGGTGTTCATCGCGCGCGGGGCGGGCGCCGCCGTCTGGGACGTGGACGGCAATCGCTACGTCGACTACCTCGGATCGTGGGGCGCGCTCTTGTTCGGCCACGCGCACCCGCGCATCGTCGAGGCGATCGAGCGGCAGGCGCGGGACGGCACGTCGTTCGGCTGCGCGACTGGCATGGAGGTCGAGCTCGCCGAGCGGATCCGCGCGCTCGTGCCGAGCTGCGAGCGCGTGCGCATGGTGTCGTCGGGGACCGAGGCGACCATGAGCGCGCTGCGCGTCGCGCGCGGGTTCACGAGGCGCGACAAGGTCATCAAGATCGACGGCGCGTATCACGGTCACGCCGACGCGTTCCTGGCGGCGGCTGGCTCGGGCGTCGCCACCCTGGGCCTTCCGGACTCGGCGGGCGTCCCCGAGGGCGCGGTGCGCGACACGCTCATCGTGCCGTGGAACGACCTCGGCGCCATGCGCGCGGCGTTCGACGCCCATCGCGATCAGGTGGCATGCGTGATCGTCGAGCCCGTGATGGGCAACGCCGGCTGTATCCCTCCGGCTGAAGGCTACCTCGCCGGGGTGCGCGCGCTGTGCGACACCGCGGGGGCGCTGCTGATCTTCGACGAGGTCATGACCGGCTTCCGCGTGGCCGCAGGCGGGGCGCAGGCGCGCTTCGGCATCCGCCCGGATCTCACGACGCTCGGCAAGGTGGTGGGCGGGGGGCTGCCCGCCGCGGCCTTTGGCGGCCGCGCCGACGTCATGGCGGTCGTCGCTCCCATCGGGCCGGTCTACCAGGCCGGCACGCTGTCGGGGAACCCGCTGGCGGTGGCAGCGGGGCGGGTGGCGCTCGAGATGATCGGCGAGGATCCAGGCCTGTTCGATCGCCTCGAGACCACGACCACGCGGCTCGCCTTGGGCCTTGTCGAGGCGGTCCGCGCGGCCGGGCATCCTGCGGTCGGGCACCACGTGGGCGCGATGATGACGCTGTTCTTCACCGCTGACCCTGTGCGCGACTACGCCACGGCCAAGCGCGCCGATCGCGAGCGCTATGGGCGCTTCTTCCGCGCCATGCTGGAGCGCGGCGTGTACCTCGCGCCGTCGCAGTTCGAGGCCGCCTTCGTGTCGGCCGCCCATGGCGAGGCGGAGATCTCGGCGACGCTCGAGGCCGCCCGCGTGGTGGCCGCCGGGATCGGCTGATCGGCCACGCCCAAGGGGCACCGCTGGACGGCTTGCGGCGGCCGGGGGAGTCTGTATCCTGGGGCGAGCAGGGATGGCCAGCCAGGAGGAGCGGAGGAAGTTCGTCGAGGCACTGCTGGGCTCGTCCGAGCTCGCGGCCCTCTCCGTGGTCCACAAGAACATCTACCGGGGTCAGGTGCTCGAGATGCTGGCGACGCTGGGTGCGCGTCCCATCGGCTCCTTCTCGGGCAAGGACCTCGACACCTTCCTGGCGAAGAAGGGCCGCTCACCCGATCAGGCAGTGGCTGAGAAGGTCGGCGGGGCCCTCCTGCGCTACCTCGGGGGCGTTGGCCAGCCGGAACGAGTGGCCACCCCGCCGCCCGACGCGCCCGATCCGGCGACGCCTCCAGCCCCCGACGCCACGCCGCAGGCGATCGTCCCCACCACGACGTCGCCCGGCTATGCGGCGATGATCCCGGCGGGCGCCCCTGTGGCGCCGGCCCCGCCGCGCCCCAGTCCTGTGGGCCAGGCGACGATGCTGGGCCTGTCGCTCCAGAAGGGGCTCCAGTACCGCACGACCGGGCCACGCGGCGTCGCCATCAAGGGCCAGCTCATGGTGGGGATCCTCGACGTCGGACGCGCCTTCATGCGGCGCGGCACTCCGCTCGACCTCTCGCTGGCCTGCTTGCAGACGCTCGATGCTTACTTCGATCGCGAGGCCCCTGGAGGCCAGCCGCTCGCCACGAGCGAGCTATCGACCCGGCGACAGGACGCGGTGCTCGAGATCGCGGCCTACGTGTCGGCCGTCATCGCGGGCGCGGTGGGTGGGGGGGTGCTGGAGATCGACGAGGACGATCCCGAGGCGTCGCTCAACCTGCGCCTCGTGCTCCCGAACGGGCACACGCTCAATCCAGTGATGCGCGTGATCGGGAGGCTGGATCTGGGGGCGTCGCAGTCACTCGCCGCCTATGGCCAGTTCGCCACGGGCGGCGGGTAACCGCAGAGCGCTAGCAGACGGCGCCGGTCGGGAGGCACACCGACCTGACGCCGGTGGTGGTGCGGCAGGGCTGGCAGCTGGTGCCGGCGCGGCAGGCCGGGCCGGTGCCGCAGCCCGCCGGGGCGTTGGGCACGCAGGCGCACGCCGTCGGATCCCAGTGCGAGGTCGAGATGCAGAATGCGTTTTGCACGCACTGACCGACGCAGATGCCGCCGCAATCGGCGCCGCCGCGGCTGGGATCGCAGTTGTCGCTCGGATCATCGACGCAGCGCTGGCCGCTCGGGCAGGGGCGCGCCGCGATGCCGCCACAGTGGATCGTCGTGTCGGTCACGCAGATGCCGCCGCAGTCGGCGCCACCGCGGGCAGGATCGCAGCTGTCGTTCGGGTTGTCGATGCAGTGCTGACCCGCGGGGCAGCGGATGCCGGCAATACCACCGCAGAACTGGTTGTCCGAGACGCACTTGCACTGGACGCTGTCCCAGTGGGTGCCCTGGATGCAGAACTGCGTGTCGACGCACTGGTTCGGGACGCACTTGCACTGGACGTTGTCCCAGTGCGAGCCCTGGATGCAGAGCGCCATCTGCAGGCAAGCGGCCGGGCCCGTGAGCTTGACCTTGAACGTGGCGTCGAGCTTCGAGTACTCGCGGAAGATGATGTAGTACGTGATGATCGCCGGGTTGGTGTTGCCGGGCAGCGTGGCGGCGATGTGCGAGTCGAGCGTGCTGTCGTTCGCGTCGTCGTTCTTGGCGATGACCTTGAAGCTGTTGTCGAGGAGCCAGGCCACCGAGTCGCCGTTGGCCGAGCTGACGTCGATCTGGATCTTGTCGCCCTTGGCGCCGCCGAACTTGAAGGCGCGGTACTGGGGCGGGTTGTGGTAGCGGACGTCGGCGCTGGTCTGGCCGTAGTCGAGCGAGCCGACGAGCGTCATTTTCCCCGAGAACTGATCCGCCTTCTCCTCGAAGCCGGCGAGCCCCTCGAAGCTGTCATCCGGGGCCGTCTTGGTCGCTTCCGAGCCGCAGCCGAAGGCGAGCAGTGCAATCGCGATACATCCCTTGGTCGTCCGAGCGGTGGTCATGGTCAGAGCCGTCTCCTGTGGGTGGGCCGGGCGAATCGCCCGGGCAAGCGGCCCACCGGAAAGCAAGAGACAGGCCTGAAACAAAGCGTTGACTCCCGAAGGAGAATCAATGGTTGCGTCGGACAAAGTGGATGGCTCGCGAGCCAGGGGTGGCTAGCGGAGAAGCCACCTTGGCGAGGGGCGCGGCTTCTTGGCCCGATGGCTCAGAGCGTGCGCAGAAATCGGTAGGACCGCCGGAACCGTAACAGGCGCGGTCGCGGGCGCGGCCACCAACGCGGACGCAGGCACGACCACGACGGTACGCGCCGCACGCTCGAGTCCGATGTAAACGGTCAAGGACATCCGACACACGTCAGCCCAGGGACAGCCATTACGCCGGCTCCTCCGGGTCCGGCACCGGCCGTCTCGTGCGAGAGGTTCTTCTTCTCCGGCTGTGGGCGCGGCACGGTCCACAGCACGGCTCGCCCGAGGGTGGGCGCGGTGTCCCTCGATCCCTCCGACGAGCGCCATCGAGGGGGAACTCCCCTTTTGGCGCGGTGCCTTCGCGGAGGCTGCCAACGGAAGCAAGGACGGGCGGCGTGGTGGAGCTTCGATGAGCCGCGGTGCAGGGACGGCGGACGCGGTGCCGTAGCAGACGCCCCGCTGCTACCGGCTGAGCAGCGGGGCGCGCGCAGCGTCCCGCCGTCGCAGTACGCGGGGTGGGCGCAAGGCGCTTCACCTGAACGGTCCAGAAGGGGTTGACTCTCGCGACCGCTTGGAGTATATATGCCTAATCAAATGTCGCGCGGCCGCCGCCCCCAGCAGCTGACCTTCGCCCGGCATGGCGGGTGGGGCGGTCCGCGCAAGGGCGCCGGCAGGAAGCCCAGGGGCGAGCGCCCCGGGGTCAGCCATGCGGCGCGCGGCGCGCTTGCCGCTCGGTTCCCCGTGCACGTGACGCTGCGGGTCCTGCCGCACGTGTGGAACCTGCGTAGCCGCCGCAGCTTCCGCGTCATCGCCCGTGCCTTCGCGGCCGGCGGCGACCGCTTCGGCATGCGCCTTTGCGAGTACTCGATCCAGGGCAATCACCTGCACTTCCTCGTCGAGGCCGCCGATGGCAGGGCCCTGTCGCGCGGCATGCAGGGGCTCTCCATCCGCCTCGCCAGGGGCCTCAATCGGCTGATGGGCCGGCGCGGCAAGGTGCTCGCCGACCGCTTTCACGCGCGCATCCTGCGGACGCCGACGGAGGTCCGCCGGGCCCTCGCCTATGTCGTCGGCAACCGGGACGTCCATCGGACGCGCGCGGGGCAGGCCGCGTCGGGCGGGCGGGACCCGTACTCGTCGGCGGCCGTCGTGGTCAGCCTTGTCCTGCCCGACGCGAAGACGTACCTTCTCAAGCGCGCGCGCGCCGCGGCCCCCGCGTGAGCCGCGCGGCGGAGCACCCGTCGTCCACTGCGGACGTGGCCGCCAGGCCGGCGCAGGCGACGCTCTTGGACGAGGCCGCCGGGGAGCGGCCCAAGCGCCGCCGCCTCCCCGCAGACCCGGCGCACCCGAAGCGAGGTGCCCGCTTGCGAACGGCGCAGCGTGCGCAGATCGCCTGGGTCGCATCGACCTCGAGGCCACCGTCTCCGAGGACCACCCGGTGCGGGCGATCTCGGCCGTCGTCCGAAAGCTCGACCTGTCGGCGCTCCATGCCGGCATCGAGTCCCGCGACGACGGCGCCGGAGCCTCCGCGATCGATCCCGAGCTCCTGCTGACGCTCTGGATCTACGCCACCAGCGAGGGCGAGGGCAGCGCCCGCGAGATCTGGCGCCTTTGCGAATGCCATGACGCCTATCGCTGGATCTGTGGCGGCGATCGACAAGCAGCGCGCGGCCACCGCTGAGACCGTCAACGCCGACGGCAAGGCCCACCGCGGCCTCGATGACCTGTCCGTTCGTGGCCTCGACAAGGTGCTCGGCAGCCCTCACCTACGACATCCTCCGCCTCATCACCCTCGCCAGCTGATTCCGCGCGCCCCGCGGCGAACAAACCCGCCGCCACCGCTCACGCCAGCCTCGACCTGGATGTGGGTTCGGTGCGCCGTCGTCCCGCACTCGGCCGCCCAGCCTGCAGCATATATATCCGCATATGCGAATATATTTAGCGCTGATCAGACCACGACGCGACCCGGAAACCTGCCCACGCTCTCAGTCCCGGTGCGACAGGGTGATCCAGTACTGGAGGTGCTGTGGGGTGCCGCTGCCGGGCACCGACCATTCGAGGGCGCTCTCGGTCAGACAGCGATCGACGGCGGGCGCGCGCAGCGTGCTCGCGCCGATTCGCGCGGCCGCCACGCGCCCCTCGGGGCTCACGTCGAGCAAGAGCTCCATCACGCCCTCGAGCGCGGCGTCCCGGCCGAGGCCAAACCGCTCGTAGCAGGCCAGCGCCTCCGGAGCGCGCTCGTTCTGCGCGCCGGCTCCTGCCACACGGCCGCGCAGCACAGGCGTAGCCGTGGTCTCGGGCGCACGGCGGGCAGCGATCGAGATGTCCTCACCGTGCTCCACACGCACCCAGCGCGAGCGGCCGTCCACGGCCACCAGGTGGCGGCCGCTGGCCACGCGGGTCCAGATCGGCGCTCCGCCCATCGTCACGCCGTCGAGCTCGACGCGACGCCCTGCTCCGACGCGCACGACGGCGCTCTCGGCCAGCGCCTGCTCCGACACCAGCGGGAGCAGGACCGTGGCATCGCGCCTGTCGGCGCGCTCGAGCTCCGAGCGCGTGGCATCACGGACCTCGGGATGCGCGCTCGGCTGATCCCCGAAGCGTCCGAGCTCACCGGCGCCGACGTGGGTTCGATGGGTCCCCTGTCGCACGTCCACACGCCCCTCGCGCACGAGCACCTCGGCCTCGCCGCGCTCCCGGCCCACCTCGAGCACCGTGCCGCGCACCTCGACCGCGAGCGCCGCCGCGGCCACGACCAGCCGGGCCTCCTCGGGCCGCGGTGCATCGGGCGCGAGCTTCTCGACGTGCAGGATCATGCGGCCTTTGACCAGCTCGAGCTGCACCTGGCGCGGATCGAGCGAGCGGATCAGGACCTCGCTGTGCGCCGGCAGGGACAGGCCCGAGCCGCGCCCCCATTGCAGCGCCACCGCGCCTGCGCCGGTCTCCACCCGGGATCCCTCCCGCACCTCGGCCGCGGGCCCGAGCCGCATGGCGACGC
The DNA here is from genome assembly GCA_023248855.1 of Myxococcales bacterium. Classification (GTDB taxonomy): domain Bacteria; phylum Myxococcota_A; class Polyangia; order JAHFDS01; family JAHFDS01; genus JAHFDS01. The sequence goes on along the minus strand of JAHFDS010000014.1, from coordinate 16,383 downwards.
CACCGACCGCGAGCACCCGCACCTCTCCACGCGACATGGTCGGCACGAGTGAGAGCGCGCTGCGTGCCGGTGGGATCACGAGGCGACGACCCGCGGCGCGCACGGGTGAGCGCCCGGGCGCCCGTTCGGCGATCGAGAGCGCGGGCCACCCGACGAGGGCGTCCGGGCCCACCGCGAGCAGCGTGGCTGCTGCGGCCGCCGCCATCCCCACCATCGAGAGGCCAAGGAGGCTCGCGACCCGCGATTTCCGCGCCGGCGGCGGCAGCGCCAGGCCACCCCGCCAGGGCAGCCCGCCCTCGACCCGCGACCAGTCGACCTCGGGCTCGATGGTGCGCGCCGTCAAGAGCGATGTCCGCACCGACGACACCGAGCCGAGCCGAGCGGCACAGCGAGCGCAACGGCCGACGTGCTGGCGCACGCGCAGCTGGGCGCGGCCCGGCAGCGTGCCGGCGTCGAGCTCGGCCAGCCTGGCGGCAGAAGGGCACCTCATGCCTCGTCCTCCTGGTCCCCTTTGGGCAAGCGGTCGATGCGGGACGCCGCGGCGGCGAAGAACTCTCGGCGCGCGTAGAACAGGCGAGTTCGCACGGTCACGCGCGGGGCGCCCACGATGCGGGCGATCTCCTCGATGTCGAGGCCTTCGAGCTCGTGGAGGACGAACACCATGCGCTTCTTGGGAGCCAGCGTCTGCAGGATACGGTGGACCTCCGCGAGCTCGCGCGCGCCTGCGATGCGCTCCTCGGGCGAGGGCTCACGGGCCGCAAGCCGATCGTCGATCTCGTCGGTGCGCGGCTCCTTGCGCTTTCTGGTGCGGAGGCGGTGATAGGCGACGTGGGCGGCCAGCCGGTAGAGCCAGGTCGAGAGGCGAGCGTCGCCGCGATAGCGCGAGATCGATCGGAAGACCTCGAGGTAGACCTCCTGCAGCGTGTCCTCGACGTCGGCGCGCGGACCGAGCATGCGCACGAGCTGGCGTGCCAGGGGCCTTCTGAAGGTGGCGTACAGCTCGTCGAACGCCCGCCGATCACCTCGCTGGCAGCGCGCGACGAGCTCGATCTCGGCGGCCGTGGAGAGCGCCGGCGCCGCGCTGGTGGGCGCGTCCTCGGGGCGTTCCTCGGATCGGACGATCCGCAGTGGCACCATCTCGTCTTGCCTAGTGCCCATCGAAACCCCCACCGTTCACGGACGGGGCCAGCGTGCCCCGGATCAGCGTCGCTTCGCCTGCTCCTTGCGCATCGCCTCGATCCGCGCAAGGAACACCTCCACGATCTCGGCGTCGAACTGGACCCCCGCGCAGCGCTCGAGCTCGGCCACGGCCACCCCGTGCGGCAGCGCTTTTCGGTAGGCGCGGTCGCTGGTCATGGCGTCGTACGCGTCGGCGACCGCCACGATCCGGCCCATGAGCGGGATGTGGTCGCCCTGCAGGCCCTCCGGATAGCCGGAGCCGTCCCAGGCCTCGTGGTGGCAATAGCAAGCCGGCACGAGATCGCGCATCGACGGGATGGGCTCGAGGATGCGCTTGCCCTTGGCGGGGTGCGTCCGGAACATCGCCATCTCCTCGGGCGTCAGCTTGCCGGGCTTGTTGAGCTTGTCGTTCCGGATGCCGATCTTGCCGATGTCGTGGAGCAGGCCCGCCCAGCGCAGCTGCTCGTTCTCGCGCTCGGTGAGCGTCAGCCCGCCGCCGATCAACTTGGCGTATACGCCCACGCGATCGGAGTGGCCGCGCGTGTAGCGATCGGACTCCTCGAGCGCGTGCGCGAAGCCGACGATGGTCTGGCGGAAGTTCTCCTCGAGCGACTGGTTGGCCGTCGTCAGGTCCCCGTTCGCCGTGACCAGGCTCTCGTAGAGGCGGGCGTTCTCGATGGAGACGGCCGCGCGGGAGCCCATGACGGACAGGTACTTCCGGTGGCCCTCGTCGAACTTTCGGCCGAGGCCGCGCGTCGGGGCACCGAGCGCATAGGCGGTCAGAAAGCCGATGACCTGCTCGCGCACCTTGAGCGGCACCGAGAGGAACGAGGTGACCCGGTGCCCCCGCGGCGCCTCCGTGAACTTGGCGCAGCGGGCGCCGTGCGCGATCAGCGGGCGGTCCTCCCTGAAGTGCCCGAGGATGGCGTCGAGGTGCACGCCGCACGCGAGATCGACCGAGTGCTGGCGAGAGACCTGGCGGCTGCGCTCCTCGAACACGCCGGTGGCGGGATCGGTCAGCCACAACGTGGCGAGGTCGGCGCGTGTCTCGTCGAGGACGGCGCGGAGGATGAGCTCGAGCACGCCCTCGACGGACAGGTTCGACGACATCGCCTCGGCGATGCGGTAGAGCGATATGGTCTCGCGCAGGCGCATGTTCTCGGCCTGCAGGCGCTGGCGATCGAGCCCGCGCTGGATGACGTGGATGACCTCCTCGACCTTGAAGGGCTTCAAGATGTAGTCGTAGGCGCCCTTCTTCATCGCCTCGATGGCGGTCTCGACGGTGCCGAAGCCGGTCATGATGACGGTCAGCACCTCGATCTTGAGCGCCGCCATGTGCTCGAGCAGCTCGAGGCCGCCGATCTTGGGCATCTTGAGATCGGACAGGACGAGGTTGTAGGGCCGGCGCTGCAGCTCCTTGAGTGCGGCCTCGCCGTCGTCCACGGTGCGGACGAGGTAGCCCTCCATCGTGAGGAAATCGGACAGGATCTCGCGAATGACGCGCTCGTCGTCGATCACTAGGACGCGCGGGGCGTCGCCCTCGGCCTCGATCTCGTCGCCGCTGCCCGCCGCGTAGACGCCGGATCCGAGAGTGGCAGAGGTGGTCACCGGGGGGCTCACGAGGTGGCCCCCGTGGGCAGGTCCGACGGCACCGAGGCGGAGGAGCGCCGGGCGTCGAGCTGCGGAAACCACGAGAAAAACGTGGGGAGCTGCGCCTTTCGGCTCGGCTCGAGGAAGTCGAAGTTCAGGCCGCGGTCCACGACCTCCCAGAAGTAGCGGTCGGTGACCGCGGACAGCTCGTCCCGGATCGAGCGCAGCCGCTCGGGACGCTCGTGGCGCATGTCCTCCCAGATCACGCGCGCGGTGGCCTCCTCGCCGCGCTCCAGGTAGAAGGTCGCGAGCTTGACCTGCGCCTTGCGAACGCCGCGCAGGCCCGTCTCCTGCGCCTCGGTCTCGGATTCCTTGTCGACCTGGAGGAGGTGATCGAGGTTGCGCCGCTGCACGGGCGCGCTGGCCACCGCCGCGCACTCGCACAGCCGGGCCAGATCGTACGCCGCCGTCTCCGTCACGAACCCGAGCGACATGCCATGCGCAACCTGGGCATAGTACCGCAGGTGCGCCGCGCACTGTACTGCCTCCTCGTCGAGGCGGGCGAGGAGCATGTTCTCGCACAGCAGCCGATACTGGTGCAGGACGTTGTAAGCAGTGCGGACGTCGCGGGAGTTGAGCGATGCGCGGAGCAGCGTGTTGACGAACTTGATCGTGAGGTCGAGCGCCACCCGGTCGTTGGTCGAGACCGCCCCCTCGGCGACGCGCCGGAGCTCGATCGCGACCACTGGCGCCAGGTCCCGCAGGTTGGCGAGCGCGGCGAGGAAGATCGCGTGCAGCTGACGGAAGACCTTGAACTCCAGCCAGGTGCGGTTGTCCTCGAGGTCGAGCAGGCTCTCGGCGGCGAGCGCGACGAAGTCGGGGTTGTCGCGCAGCTTGTCGGTCAGCCGGAACCAGTCGGGCGTCTGCGGCTTCTGCTCGAGGTAGCGCGCCACCAGATCGCCGAGGGCGGTGCAGGCGCGGGTCGCGATGATGCGGTCGTTCTGGCTGACGGCGTTGACCGCGATGTCCGCCAGGTGCTCGAGGTTGGCGAGGACGATCTCCTGCCGCTGGGCGAGGGTCTGGCCGCGCCGGGCGCGCAGCGCCGTGGTCAGGGCGTCGAGCTCGAGCTTTCGGATCACTCGCTCAGGCTCGAGGAACGCGAACACGTACGAGAAATACGGCACCAGGACGAGCACGCTCGCGGAGACGATGACGATGCCGAAGCCGATGGCGCGCACCGGCAGGTAGCCCTTGCCGACCGTCATGCTGACCCACAGGGTGTAGAGGCACGAGCTGGCGAAGAGGCCAAGGACGGCGAGGTTCGTGCCGTCGCGGAAGAAGAGGTCGGTCACGCGCGGCGTGTAGCGCGTGGCGGCGAGCTGCACGACGATGGCCACGACCGTGATCGCGATGCCGAGGACGGCCGCGACGACCTGCGAGAGGTTGGCGAGCGAGTTCTGCAGCGTCTCGAGGTCGAAGTGCGTGAACAGGGCCTCGAGGGGCGAGCGCGACTCGCCGAGCGCCCGCGCGTCGATGAACTGGAAGAAGTAGAACGCGGCGAAGGCGGCGCCACCGACGGCGAGCATCCCGGAGAGCCAGCCGGGCGCGCGTAGCAGGTTGCGACCCTGCCGCGGCGGCTTCGGGGGGGCGGGCGCGCGTGCGGGCGCGGAAGACACGGCGGGGTCAGCGTAGCACGCCGGCTCACGCCCGCAGGGCGGCGCGGAAGCTGGCGACGTCGGGGAAGCGGTCGGCGGGGGCCTTCGCGAGGGCGCGCAGGATGGCCTGCTCAGCGGCCTCGGGGATCTCGGGGCGCAGGGCGCGCGGCGGTGTGGGCTCCTCCGTCACCTGCGCGAAGCCGACGGCGATGGGCGAGTCGCGCACGAAGGGCGGCTGGCCCGAGAGCGCGAAGTAGGCGGTGGCGCCGAGCGCGTAGACGTCCGTGCGCGCGTCCACCGAGCCGCCGCGGATCTGCTCGGGGGCCATGTACTCGGGGGTGCCGAGGATGAAGCCGGTGGCGGTCAGGCCCGTCATCGTGGGCGCCTTGGCCAGGCCGAAGTCGAGCACCTTGACGACGCGGCCCGAGGGGCCGGCACCGAGCAGCACGTTCTGCGGCTTGAGGTCGCGGTGCACGACGCCGGCGGCGTGGGCGGCGGCCACGCCGGCGCTGACTTCGTCGAGCACGTCGAGCGCCTCGGGGACCGGCAGGCGGCGCAGGCGCTGGATGCGCGACCACAGCGTCTCGCCCTCGATGTACTCCATCGACAGGAACAGGATCGCGCCGTCCTCGCCGAGGTCGTGGATGCGGATGACGTTCGGGTGCGTGACCTTGCGCGCGGCCTGCACCTCGCCGCGGAAGCGAACCAGCAAGTCGTCGGTGATCTCGCCCGAGAGGATGGTCTTCAAGGCCACGCGCTCGCCGAGCTTGGAGTCGTCGGCGAGGTAGACCGCGCCCATGCCGCCGTGGCCGAGCTCGCGCAGGATCTTGTAGCGGCCGAGCACGAGCTGCCCCACCTGCAGCAGGCCGAGCGACGTGCCCGCCTGGCCGGTGTGCCCGGCTTGCCCGGGCAGAAGGCGCCTGGCGTGGCTGGCCTCGGCGGCCACGCGGTTGATGCGCAGGTTGAGCTCGTGATCCACCGAGCTGACGATGGTCTCGAGGTTCTGCACGCGCGCCTCGAGGCGCCGGGTCGCCTCGCTCGTGCCCTGCTGCTGGCCGGCCAGGAGGCGCTTCTCCTCGAGCTCGATCAGGTGGTGGCGGAACTTGAAGTACTTCGAGATCAGCACGATCCCCATCGGCGTTGCGAAGATGGTGAAAGCGACGAATGCGCCCGGATCCACGGGGCGCAGCGTACCTCGGTGTGGCTCGCTTGGCGCGATCCGCCATCGTTGGTAGGGCGACCCGTTCGTCGCGGCGCCCCCGCGGGGGCGCGTGGTAGCGTGGGCGTGGTGGATCAGACCCTCTCGATCCTGCAGTCTCGTGGGGATGCGCGGGACGGTGTCCCTTATCTGTTCGTGCTCTTCGAGGCCGACGGGCCGCTCGCGGGCGGTTCGCGACATCTGCTCGACGGGGTGCGCGAGGTCACGCTCGGACGGGGAGCGGCGCGCACGGTCGAGCGCAGCGGGGATCACCTCGTCCTACGCTTTCCCGACCGCCGCATGTCGAGCGTGCACGCGCGGATCGAGCTCGGGCCGATGGCCATGGTGTTCGATCCGGGCTCGAAGAACGGCACCTTCGTCGGCGATCGCCGGGTGGACCAGCATCCGCTTCGCGACGGCGAGATCCTGCAGCTCGGGCACACGTTCTTGCTCTACCGCTCTGCGTTGCCCCCGGTGCCGGATCGGGGACCGGACGTCTCGTCGGAAGACCTGTCCGGTCTGCCCCCGGGGCTGGCCACGCTGTCGCCACCGTGGGCCGTCCAGACCGCGCAGCTCGCGCCCATCGCGGCGTCCGGGGTGCCGGTGCTCCTGCTCGGAGAGACCGGAACCGGCAAGGAGCTCATCGTGCGAGCGATCCACGAGGCATCGGGCCGCAAGGGGCCGCTGGTCGCGGTCAACTGTGGTGCGCTGCCCGACACGCTGGTCGAGAGCGAGCTGTTCGGCTACCGAAAGGGCGCCTTCTCGGGCGCGACCGAGGATCGTCCGGGCCTGGTGCGCAGTGCCGATCGAGGGACCCTGTTTCTCGACGAGATCGGGGACATGCTGCTGGCTTCCCAGGTGGCGCTCCTGCGCGTGCTGCAGGAGGGCGAGGTGCTCGCTGTCGGAGCGACCAAGCCCGTGCGCGTCAATCTCCGCGTGGTGGCAGCCACGCATCATCGCGTCAGAGAGCTCGTGGCCTCGGGGCGCTTCCGCGAGGACCTGCTCGCGCGCCTGTCCGGCTTCGTCATGGACCTTCCGCCGCTGCGTAGCCGGCGCGAGGACCTCGGGCTGCTCGTGGCGGCGCTCCTGCCGCGCGTGGCCGGCGCGAAGGCGCGGCAGCTCAGCTTCTCGATGAACGCAGCGCGCGCGATGCTCTCGCATCGGTGGCCACTCAACGTGCGCGAGCTGGAACGCGCCCTCGAGGCGGCCGCGGTGCTGTCCCCCGACGGCGTGATCCAGCGCGAGCACCTGCCGCCCGGGGTCGGCGGTGAGCCCGCGCCGCCGGACGACACGGACCAGGAGCTCGGGCGGGAGGACAGGGCGTTGCGCGCCAAGCTCCTGCTGCTGCTCGAACAGCACGACGGCAACATCAGCGCGGTCGCACGCGACCTGGGCAAGGCGCGCATGCAGGTTCGCCGGTGGATGCGGCGCTTCGGCATCCCCGTCGGCGACGGCGGCAAGGACTAGTGCTGCCCGCCAATAGTTGGACGGCATTTGAGCTCGGAGCAACCTTCACCTGCCAGCTGGTCGCAGCACTCGCGCACGCAGAGCGTGCGCAAGACAACACCTAGGGCCGCTCGTCGAACCAATTCGAGCGGCACTAGCGCTAGGCGCCCTCGGCCAGCACGAGGACCCGGTCGAGCCTGTGCTGCTGGAGGTCCTCGTCGCGGATCCAGAAGTAGACCCTGCCGAGATCGCCCCACATCCACGGCACGGCCGCGTCGGAGTCGAGCTGCAGCAGTAGCCGCCAGCGACGGCTCTGCCGGGCCACCTGGTCGAGCAGCGCGCTCGTGAGCGTGCTGCTCTTGCCGACCCCGATGCCGTTCACGATGCGCGCGCACTCGAGCTCCATCGGCTCCTCGAGAGGCTCGGCGTGACCGAGCAGCTTGTGGTGCGGGTCGTCGCCGCCGCTCGCGAGGAAGCTGGCCAAGGCGCGGTAGGTCTCGGCCTGTGGCTCGTCGAGGGTCGCCGCGAGGCCCTTTTCGACCGCCAGATCCGGCAGATCCTCGTACGCGGTCAGCTCCAGTGGAAGGGGCTCCGTACGCGCGCCGCGTGGCTTCGCGTCCGCCGGGGGATCGGTCGGCACCGCGGTCGCGCTGCCGGGGACGTGGACGACCGGGCAAGCCTCGCGCGCGAGCGAGGCCGAGCCGATGATCCGGTCGGAATAGAAGAAGCACAGGTGCCCCTCGGCGGGCAGCGGGCTCTCGGGCAGGAGGCGCCGGATCTCCGCAAGGTCGAGCTGCACCAGGAGCTCCATCGGCAGCCCCGCGCAGCGCGGCCACGGCCAGCCTGCAGGGAGATCCGCGCGCCCGCCGACGCGCGAGCGTCCCTCCGTCTGCCCCTTGGGGCGCACCGTCAGGCGGAGCGCCTTGCGCACGAGCGGCGCGACGGCGGGGATGTGGCCGCCGAGGCCTTCGGCCTCGAACAGCCGGCGCCAGGCGTCGCCGGCAGGCGCCGCGATCGCGCGCAGTCGCTCCGCCGCGTCCAGGGCGTCCCGGCACGCGCGGCGCACCAGCTGCCGCATCAAGAGGAAGCAGGCCGTCACGGCCACGCCGAGGGCGGGCCCCCCCTGGTGTGGCCGCATCGCCGCCCAGATGGCCGTGGAGACCAGCATCGCCGAGCACGAGACGGCGACGAGCCAGCCGATGCGCTCGCCGACTCGAGGCGCCCGGGGTCGTGGCGTGTCTGCTGGCTCGCCCATCGTCAGCGCGTCACTCCTCGCGGTCGCGCGAGTCGATCTCCGGGCCCTGGTCGAGCCAGGCTCGTGCCGCGTGCTCGCCGGCGTCGTGCATCGCACGCAGCATGCGCGGCTCGAAGTAGAGGTACGAGCCGGCATCGAACAGCGTGCTCGACCCGGGACGGATGGCGCGGAAGAGCTCGACCACCGCGAGCTCCGGCGCCCTGGTGCGCGCCGCCAGCGCGTTTCGGTCGAGCAGCAGCTTGCGGTCGATGTTGTAGGCGTTCTCGAGGAACGCATCCGCGAGCCGCTCGATCGCGCTGCCGAAGGTCGTCGGCTTCGCGCCCGGGTGCGCGGGCCCGGTGGTCACGAGCACCGGAACCAGCCTGCGCGCGCCGAGCGCGACCGCCGGCGCCATCGGTGAATTGACCAGCAGGCCACCATCCCACAGCAGCTGATCGCCGATCTGGACCGGGTTGAACAGGAGGGGAATCGACGCGCTCGCGAGGATCATGTCGAGCGAGATCACCGGCTCGTAGCGGTAGTGGCGTGATGCCGCCTGGCTGGCCTTGGCGGGCGGGTGATTGACGATGCGGACCACTCCGCCCGTGCGCACGTCGACGGCGTTGATGGCCAGGCGGACCGTGCTCCGGAGCGTGCACCCGCCGATCGCCTCCGCGAGCCGTTCGCGCAGCGGCGTCGTGTCGAACAGGTAGCTCGTCCCGATGCCGTCGAGCAGGTCCGACAGCGAGTCGAAGCGCGCGGTCATCGCGAACTCCAGCACCATCGACAGAAGGCCACTCGCGCGGTACCAGCGGTGGCGCCGCAGGAGCGAGCCGAGGATGCGCAGCTCGCGCCAGCGCGGGCGCACGCCCCGCACCGGCTCGCGCACCGCCAGCCGCGCCAGCGCCCCCTCGAGCGTGCGGAAGAAGACCTCGTTCGCGCGCACCGGGGGCCGCTCCGCCAGATCGAGCCAGAAGGCCAGCATGCGATCGGGCGGCACGTCCGCGGCGATGAGCGCGCCGTTGAGCGCGCCGGCGGAGGTGCCGCTGACGACCGCGGGTCGGCCCCGCAGGCCCCGCGGGTGCTCGCAGAGCGCCTTCCACACCCCGACCTGGAATGCCCCGCGTGCGCCGCCGCCCGACAGCATCAGGCCTACCGGACGCTTCGGGTCCGGGGCCAGGAGATCCCCGCGATGGCGCTGGGGCGACACCCTGACATCGTATCAGGCTGGGTGATGCGTCTTTCAATCTCTGACGAGCGCCATGAAGGCGCGCTCGAGCTCGCCCAGACGGCCCGCCGCGCGCGCACGGGCCGCGGCCATCGGCTCGTCGCCGAGCACCTCCTCGCGCACGTCGAAGTAGAACTTGATCTTCGGCTCGGTGCCGCTCGGCCGCACGGTGATACGCGACCCATCCGCCAAGGCGAATGCGATGACGTTCGAGCGCGGCAGCGTGATCGGCTCGCTCGCGCCGCCGGGCCGGAGGCGCACGCCGCGGTCCACGTCGGTCATCGCGCGCACGGCAGAGGCGCCGACGCGCTCGGGCGGCGTGGCGCGGAGCGCCTCCATCGTGGCCGCGATGCGCTGCGCGCCATCCTGGCCCTTGTGCGTGATGTTCTTGGCGCCGCTCGCGTAGTAACCGTAGCGCCGGTAGAGCTGGTCGAGCCGCTCCCAGAGCGTGCGCCCGGCGGCCTTCTCGCGCGCCGCGAGATCCGCCAGCACCAGCGCCGAGCCGACGCCGTCCTTGTCCCGCACGATCGTGCCGACCGTGTAGCCAAGCGCCTCCTCGTAGCCGAAGCGGAACTCCAGGCCCTCCGAGGCGAAAAGGGCCATGGCGCGGTTCGCGATCCACTTGAAGCCGGTCAGCGTCTCCTCGTAGCGCACGCCGAGCCGCTCGCACATGGCGCCGAGGAACGGCGACGATACGATGGTCGTGATGGCCAGCGCCCGCGCCGGATCCGGGGCGCCCTCGACGGTGTGGCCGGCGAGCAACGCGCCGATCTCGTTGCCCGACAGCGCGGCGAACGTGCCGTCCTTTCGCCGCGCCGCCACCGCGAGGCGGTCCGCGTCGGGGTCGTTCGCGAGCACGATGTCGGCGCTGGTCTTCTCTGCGAGCGCGAGCGAGAGGTCGAGCGCCCCAGGCTCCTCGGGGTTCGGGAACGCCACGGTCGGGAACGCGCCGTCGGGCTCGAACTGCTCGGCGACGAGGTGCAGCTTGCGAAAGCCGGCGCGCGCGAGGGCCTGCTGGACCAGCGCGCCGCCGACGCCGTGCATCGCGGTGTAGACGATGCCGAGCGCGTCGCGCCCCGGCCCGGGCCGCACGAGCCCGGCGATCGCGTCGAGGTAGGCCGCCTGCACGCGTGGTGGCACGTCCACCACGAGGCCGGCGGTGCGCGCCGCGGCGAGCGCGGGTCTTGGCACGCGCGCGATCGAGCCCACGCGCTTGATCGCGGCGGCGATCGCGACGTCGGTCGGCGGGATGATCTGCGCGCCGTTGTCCCAGTAGGCCTTGTAGCCGTTGTACTCGGGCGGGTTGTGGCTGGCGGTGATCATGACGCCCGCTCCGACGCCGAGGGCGCCGACCGCGAAGGCGGCCAGGGGCGTCGGCGCGAGGTGCGAGAACAGGTGCGCGACGATGCCTCGACCGGCCGCCACCCGCGCGGCCTCTTCGGCGAACTCGCGAGACAGGCGGCGGCCATCGTAGGCGATGACGAGGCCCCGGGCGCGAAGGCCGCTCGTCGCCAGGTGGTCGCACAGGCCCGCGGTCGCCGCGATGACCACCGCGCGGTTCATGCGGTTCGGGCCGCCGCCGAGCACGCCGCGCAGGCCCGCAGTGCCGAACTCGAGGCGCCCGGCGAAGCGGTCGGCCAGCTCCGCCTCGTTGCCGGCCTCGAGCAGCGCCTCGAGCTCGGCGCGGGTGGAGGGATCGGGGTCGTCCGCGATCCAGGCGCGGACGGAGGCAGCGAGGTCGGCTCTCATGGCCGTGGCAGCATACTGCGGCCGGTCAGGAGACGGCGCGGGGTATCCTCCCGGAATGGGTCTCGAGGAACGCATCCCCTGCACCGAGCCGCCGCCGCTCGAGCGGGTGCTCTCGCAGCTGGCCGCGGACGGCTACGCATCGGTGATCGCGATGGTCGACGGTGCGCTGGTGATGCCGAAGGCCCCGCCGCCGGAGCGTTGGCGCGACGTGCGCCTCCGCACCCCTGACGGCACGGTCTCGCTGGTCCGTCAGGACGCCGGCGTCTCGGTCGTGGTCTTCGGCAACGCCGACGATCGCATGCGCGCCGCTCAGGCCCGCGTGCTCACGGCGATTCGGAGCGCCCTGCTGGTGGGATAGCTGGCAGAAAATGCCTCCCGCCCTCTGCCGGCGTGGGAGGACGCCGATGGGAGAGGGAGGGGTCCAGAGGACGGGAGGCGAGGATTCGTTCGTGGCTAGGCCTGGGCGCGCGACTCCGCCTTGGGGGCGGGCGCGTTGCGGAGCGTGGCGACGCTGGCCACGGCCTGCACCGACTGCCCGCCCCAGCGGAGCCAGCCGGAGAGGAGGCGCTCGACCGTGCCGAGGACCTGTCGCTCGGTGGAGGTCTCGGCCTCGTTGGCGTCGCGTACCAGCTTGACCGCCGAGGTGGCCGCGGTCTCGCCGAGGTCAATCGCCTTGCCGATGAGCTTGGCCTTCTCGACCGAGAGGTTGCCCAGGCCGGACAGGACGCGCTGCAGGACGGTGCCCACGAGCTCCGTGGCCGCGCCGACGGTGTCCTCGACCGGGGCCGCGGTCTCGGCGCCGTTCTTCGTGGAGGGGGTGGTCTCGAACATGCTGTCGTCCTTCTTCGCCATGGGGTCGCTCCTTGTTGACGCAGAAGCTAATTCGCATGACGCGTGGTGTCAACAGACTGTGCGAAGAATGTTGTACTTGTCCTGGATCAATCAGGAAAACCCTGTCCACACGGATTCCCATCCGTTGCGCTGCATCGCGTTACGAAAAGGAAACGGCGGCCTGCGCCGCCCGTTCAGCCCTTGGCGGCCGGCTTGCCGAACGACCGCTCGAACAGCCCGCGGATGGCGGCGCGGCCGTCGTCGGTGAGAAAGCGGGTGCCGGTGCCGGTGAAGCGGGTGCGCGTGATGATCGGCGCGGGATCGGGCTCGAAGGCGAGGCCGTTCCAGAACGCCCAGGCGTGGCGCTCCTGGTCGTAGACGCGTAGCGGCTTCTGCTCGTGCTTGGCCAGCTCGGCCGCCCAGCCGGTTCCCCCCTTGATCGTGTCGTCGGGCAGGATGCTGCCCACGACGAACACCTCGCCCGCGGTGTGGACCTGGTGCCAGATCGATTGCAGCACCTTGCGGAAGATCGGCGTGCCCGGGTAGGTGCGCGCGATGTGCAGGGTCAGCTTCGGCGAGCTCACGTCGCCCTGGCGCAGCTCCTGCTCCGACAGCTGCAAGAGGCCCCGCGTGCGTGCCGCCGCGTGTCCCTCGAACGAGAAGTTGATCTCGGCGATGCCGTGGCGCTCGGCGCAGGCGCCGAACTCGGCCTCCGCGCCCTGCGCGGCGCCCGAGAGCAGGGTGTACGCGCTGCGCGGAAAGCGCGGCCCGCTACCCTCCTCCTCGCCGTCGGCGGTGGCGAGGCGAAGCGTGTCGGGCTGCAGTCGCACGAGCGGCAGTCGCAACGCCGCCTCCGGGCCCTCGACTCCGCGCTCGAGCACCACCTGTACGGAGACGTCCGGTCCGGTCGGCTCGAGGACCAGCGCGCGATCGATGATGGCGGCGTAGCCGTCGCACGGCACCGGCAGCCGGCTCGGCGCGCCCGCCGCGCGTGGCATCGGCGCGCTCATCCAGAGCTCGGCCCCGACGCGCCGCGCGAACGACTTGAAGGCGCCCAGCGTCGCGGCCGTCGAGGCCACCGCGCCCGACCAATCGAAGCCGTCGATGAGGATGACCTCGGGGCGGAACGCGAGCGACTGGGCAAACGTGTCGAGCGCCTTCTCGACCCGGTCGGCGGAGATGGCGCGCTCGGCGAAGGCCTGGATGATGCGACGCCGCAGGAGCTCCGTCCAGGCCGCCTCGCGGCCGCCCGCGCTGCTGGCCCCGGACGCCACACAGAGGTCCTCGTAGAGCGTCTCGTAGTACGACTGCACGAGGTCGAGCGCCTGCCCAAGGGCGAAGTGCAGCACTCCGCGCTCGCGCGCGAGCACGTCGAGCGCGATCTGCACGAGGAAGGCGGTCTTGCCGACTCCGGTGCGGGCGAGCACGAGGCCGAGCGCGCCGGGGCCGAGCGGGCCGAGGGAGGTCTCGATGGTGCGGAGGGGACTCTTGCCGAGGAGCGCGGAGGACATCGAACGCCTGCTACGCTGTGCGGAGCTTGACGAGCGCACCGGGCAGGGCGCCCACCTGCACGCCGAGGCCGATCGTCAGGAGGTCGCCGCTCGTCCGTACCTCCTTGATGTGGACCACGTCCTGCAGCACCTCGAGGGCGCGCTTTAACCCGCGATTGCCCTTGAGCGCGGGCACCAGCATCAGGTCGAAGACGAAGCGATCGTCGCGCGCCTCCACCAGGCCGGGGGGCTTCTTGGGCAGAAAGCCAAGCAGGTTGCCCGGCCGCTTGAGGTCCATCGCGCCCAGCATCTGCGCGGCAGGGCTGTTCGGTGGCGCGCTGATCTTGAGCTCGGCGATTCGCAGCTCGATGCGCAGCTCCTCGCTGCGCGCCGACACGGCGTCGAAGCCCACGTCGGCGGTCACGCGCATCTGGGTACCGAACAGGTCGAGCGTCGCCGCAATGCCGAGCGCAGGCGGGTTCGCGTAGACCTCGAGGCCAGCGAGCTTGCCCTTCTTCGGCATCTTCGCGACCGCCCAGCGCAGGAGGTCGAGCGGGATGTCGATCTGGAGCCGGGTGGCGTCCTTGGCGGCCTGGAAGAGGAAGCTCGGATGTGAGCGAAGGTAGCCGAGGCCGTTGCGAACGGCTTTCAGGTTGAACATGAAGCTCGGAGCGTACCGCCCAGCCGGCAGGGCGCGCAAGCTGGCGAAGAGTGCAAGAGTGCGGAACCGTGCGGACGCAGCGGGCTCGAAGGCCGTTCTTCCTGCTGCGTCTACCAGTAACCGGGCGCGTTTACCCGATCGTCCCGCACTTGTTGGGGCCGCCGACGCCGCAGACGTCGGGCGCGACGCACTGGCCGCAGCTGGTCTGACCCCCGCAGCCGTCGCCGATGATGCCGCACTCGGCGCCGGCCTGGGCGCACGTGCGGGGGACACACGGACGGTTGCCGCACTGGCCGGGGATGCCGCCACCGCCGCAGGTCAGCGGGGGCACGCACATGCCGCAATCGAGGGTGCCGCCGCAGCCGTCACCGGCGGGGCCGCACGCCAGGTTCTGCTGGGCGCACGTGCGCGCCGTGCAGGTCGAGCCGCCGCCGCACTGGCCCGGCGTGCCGCCTCCTCCGCAGCTCTGGCCGGCCTGGCAGCTGCCGCAATCGAGGACGCCGCCACAGCCGTCGCCGGCGGGGCCACAGGCGAGGTTCTGCTGCGCGCACGTGCGCGGCGTGCACGACGGGGCATCGGGCGCGATGCACGAGGAGAGGTCGAACAGCATGAACTCGATGACCTTCTCCTGCGGGGTCAGCGGCGCGACGCGGCACTCGGTCGGGAATCGCATGCCCTCCGTGTGCGGGAACGTCCCTGGCGTGTCTGCGGTGACGTGGAAATCACTGAAGACGACGCGGCCGCATTGCATGTCGCCCGGGGCATTGACGGGCGTATTGAACGTGTAGTGCTGGATCGTCGCCGGATTGGGGCTCGAGATCCATTGCCGTGCCGGCGGCAGCGCGGCGTCGAGGTCGTGTCGTGGGTTGTAGATGCGGATGTGGTTGGGCTGCGACGACAGCGCGCCCACGAGCCCGAGCCATTGCGCGAAGGCCGCACCCTTCGGGAACGAGGTGTCGACATCGGCGGGCATCGGGTCGGGCATGGGGAACGTATCGTGCACCACCTGGCTGACCCATTGCGCGGTGGACCGGAACGGCATGATCTGGTCGAGCCAGCCGTAGTTCCAGTGGGTCGCGAACACGCGGCCGCCGCTGCTCGTGTAATTGACGAGCGCCTGGCCGTACCGGCCGGAGTACGTGCGGTCCTCGCTTCCCTGGCACGCTAGGATGACGAGGTCGTAGCTCGCGAGCGCCATGGGGTTCGTCCACAGGTCGCCCTGGTCGAGCGCGCCGGGGGTGGTGGCGCCATTTTGCAGGTAGAAGTGGACGCGCCCCGGGCCATTCGGTGGCGTGAACTCGGCGTCGTCGATGCCGATCTTGCGCAGGACGCACTCGAGCGGATCGACGTCACCCGTCATCATCGCCATCTGCGGGATGTCACCCTCGGTCTTGTTGCGTGGCAGGCGCGTGAGCTCGGTGCCAATGGGGGTGTCCTGGCAGGCGGTGACGCGCGGGATGGTGACCTGCCGGCGCCAGCGGCCGAGCTGGATGACGAGGGGGATGTTGGCGCCCACGGGGACGTTCTCGAGGCGGAACCGGCCATTGGCGCCGGTGACCGTGGTGACGAGCGGATTGCCCGACGCGGTCGCGCCGCATTGATCGCAGGTGACCCCGGCGGCAAACGGGCGCACCGTGCCGTTCGGCACGTAGACGAGCGCGTTGTAGAGCGGATCGGGCGTGCCGTACTGCGGGGGCGTCGGCGCGACCACGGTGCCGCTGACCGTCGTGGTGCCACCGCCGGGGCAGGGCACCTGCTGCATGCACAGGCCCGTGCACGCGGGGCCGCCATCGCGCGAGCCGCCGCCGCAGACGCTGGGTGTCCCGCCGCCGCCGCAGATGTCGGGCGCCGCGCAGGTGCCGCACATGAGCAGCCCGCCACAGCCGTCGGAGACCGGACCGCAGTTGGCGCGGAGCTGGGCGCAGGTGCGCGGCATGCACATGCCGCTGCCGCCGCCACCCGCGCCGCCGTCGCGCCCACCGCCCGAGCCGCAGACGCTCGGCGTGCCGCCACCTCCGCACATCTGGCCAGTGGCGCAGGTGCCGCACGCGAGCAGGCCGCCGCAGCCGTCGGAGACGGGGCCGCAGTTCGCGCCGGCCTCGGCGCACGTGCGCGGCATGCA
>JAHFDS010000672.1 GCA_023248855.1 Myxococcales bacterium | reverse complement strand
CCCGCGGACCTCTCGGGCGGTGCCCCGCCGCCGCGCGGCCTGGCCCGGACGCCGACATCCCCGTCGTCGACCGGCGGCAAGGGGGCACCGTCCGCGAGCTGGAACCGCAGCACGGTCTGGCCGAGCGCCAGCAGATCGCCGTGCTGCAGTCCCGCCGCGGTGATCTCGCGCCCGTTGACCAGCGTCCCGTTGCCGCTCGAGCGGTCCTCCACAACATATTCGAGGCCAGTCCAGCGCAGCTGCACGTGGCGCCTCGACACGGCCACGTCAGCCAGGACCAGGTCATTACCGAGGGCTCGACCGATCGACATCGACTCGGACAGATCGATCTCCTCGCCGCGATCGTTGCCCTGGACGACCACGAGCTTGCCGGTCAGCCGGGCGGCCGGTGTGCGACTCGCGCGCGGCACGGCGCTCGGACGCGCGCTGGCGGGTTCGCCGGAGGCGGACCGCGCCGGCTGTGCCGGGAAGTCCCCGGAGGCGCTCGGACGCGCCTGGGGGACGCTCGCCGACCGCACCGGCTGCTCTGCAAGGGCACCCGCGCTGCGTGCCGGCGGCGGGAGCGCCGGGCGGGGCTGCGCCGGGAACGCCCCCGAGGCCCGCGGTGGCGGAGGCTGTGATGACCTTCCCGGGGGCGGCGGCGGTTTTTGCGGCCTCGGCAGGCGCTCCTGATCGAGCGCCAGCTCGACGGTGGGAACGTTGGCGCGGCCCGCGGGAGGCCGGGACGGTGGGTCCGGCGGTCGGGGCGACTCGTGCGGCTCCAGGGTCGGGTCTGTGGTGGGGAGCTCGCTGGAAGTCATCCGCGGTGCCGGGCATTCCACCGTCACCGCGCCTGACGGTGGAGCCGGTGGGGCACCTGACGGACGGGCAGGCGCCGCGTCCGCGTGGACCGGCGTGTCCGCCGGGAGTGTGAGGAGTGCCAGATCCGGGGGCGCCAGCGTCCGCGGGCCGGTCGGGTCGAGCCCCGGTGGCAACGTCTCCGGCGGCCGCCCTCGCTGCGGGGCGTCCGCGGGCAGCGTGCGCAGGGCCTCCATCGGTGCCATCGAGGGGTCCGTCGGAGGTCCGGTGAACGTCTCGTGCAGGGAAGGGGGCCGCGAGCGCCGCGCCGGGACATCGGGCGGTGGCGCGTCGAGCGGCGAGGCGGGAAAGCCAGGCCCGTCGATGGGCGTCGGCGTCGCCTCGGCGAAGTCGTCGGGCGGTGGCGCGACCGGGTCCAGCTGGCGTGGGTCGACGACGGTCGAGTCGGCGGGCTCCGGATCGAGCGGCGGACGGCCGCCGCCTCCGAGCTTGGACTCGCGCATCGCCGACATCTTACTGCGGACGTGCCCCGGGCCGAACGTCCGCTATGCTGCGTCCTTCGGAGGACATTCATGCGCGTTGCCGCACGTATCGCCGAGTTGCCCCCCTACCTGTTCGCCCGCATCGATGAGCTCAAGGCCGAAGCTCGTGCGAAGGGGGCCGATCTCATCGAGCTCGGCATCGGAGACCCCGATCTGCCGACGCCCGCACACGTGGTCGCCGCGCTCGAGAAGGCGGCGCGCGACCCCAGGCATCACCAGTATCCGTCGTACGTGGGCATGGAGGCCTTCCGCCGAGCGGCCGCCGCGTTCTACGGTCGCCGATTCGGCGTCTCGCTGGACGCAGCGCGCGAGGTCGTCGCGCTGATCGGCTCCAAGGAGGGCATCGCGCACTTCCCGATGGCCGTCGTGGATCCGGGGGACCTCGTGCTGGTGCCGGATCCAGGCTACCCGGTCTACGAGACGTGGACACGCTTCGTCGGCGGCGAGGTGCACAAGATGCCCCTGCGCCGCGATCGCGGCTTTCTGCCGGACCTCGCGGCGATTCCGACCGACGTCGCGCGTCGTGCCAGGGTGCTCTGGATCAACTACCCGAACAACCCCACCGCCGCGCTCGCGACCGAGGCCTTTTATGGCGACGTCGTGGCGTTCGCGCGGGCGCACGACATCATCGTGGCGTCGGATCTCGCGTACTCGGAGATCTACTTTGGCGAGCCGCCGCGATCGTTCCTCGAGACCCCCGGCGCGATGGACGTCGGCATCGAGTTCCACTCGCTGTCGAAGACCTACAACATGACGGGCTGGCGGGTCGGCTGGGCTGCCGGCAATGCGATGCTCGTGGGCGCGCTCGGCAAGGTTAAGACCCACACCGATTCGGGGTGCTTCGAGGCGATCCAGCTCGCGGGCGTCGCGGCGCTCGAGGGCCCACAGGACGTGGTCGCGGACCTGCGCGCGACCTACCGTGCGCGCCGGGACGTGCTCTGTGGTGGGCTGCGCGAGGTCGGCTTCGACATCGTGGAACCCAAGGCGGCATTTTACACGCTGGTGGCATGCCCGGCGGGACTGTCGAGCCTGGACTTCACCGCGCGCCTGCTGGCCGAGGCGCATGTGGTGGCGACGCCGGCGACCGGGTTCGGGGCGGCGGGTGAGGGGTTCGTGCGGCTGACGCTCTGTGCACCGGAGGTGCGGCTCGTCGAGGCCGTGCGCAGGATGGCCAAGGTGGCGGCCGCGTTCCGCTGACCGGTGCAGCGTGGCCGCTCGGCGGCGCAATGAATCAGACCACCCCGGCCGTCGCTGGGGTAGGCTTTGCGGTCCCGGCTCAGTCGGGTCGAAGGAGCGATCGGAAGATGGCGGATCTCGTGGTGCCCACGCTCGGAGAGTCGATCACCGAGGCCGTGATCGCGCGCTGGCTGAAGAACGTCGGTGATTCGGTCGCGCTCGACGAGCCGCTCGTGGATCTCGAGACCGACAAGATCACGGTGGAGCTGCGGGCTCCCTCGGGCGGCGTGCTCGGTGAGCAGCGCTTCAAGGTTGGCGCGACGGTGAAGGTCGGTCAGGTGATCGGTCAGGTGGCGCAAAATGGCGCCGGCGCCAGGGCGGCCGCTCCGGCGGTGCCCCGGTCCCTCGCGCAGCCCCGGCCGCCGACAGCGCCGCCCGCGGCGCCCCGTGCGCCGGCAGCGCCTCCGGGGG
>JAHFDS010000671.1 GCA_023248855.1 Myxococcales bacterium | reverse complement strand
CATGTACTTGAAGTGCGGGCGTACCTTGAGCGTGCAGCGATACCAGCCGGGCTGTCCCTCGACGTCCTCGACCATGATCTGCGCCTGCCGCAGCGGCCGGCGCGAGCGCACCGCCGGCGCCGGGTCGTCCATGTCGGCGATGTACTGGCTGATCCACTGGTTGAGCTCGCGCTCGAGGTCGGCGCGCTCTTTCCAGGAGCCGATCTGCTCGCGCTGCAGCACCTTGAGGTAGTGCGCGAGGCGCGTGATGATGAACATGTACGGCAGCTGCGTGCCGAGCCGGTAGTTGGTCTCGGCGGCGCGCCCTTCGGCGCTCTGTCCGTAGGTCTTGGGCTTCTGGCACGAGTTGGCCGAGAAGAACGCGGCGTTGTCGGAGTCCTTGCGGAACGTGAGGCCGATGAAGCCCTCCTCCGACAGCTCGAACTCCCTTCGCTCCGTCAGCAGCACCTCGGTCGGGATCTTGGTCTGGATCTCGCCCATGGCCTCGTACTGGTGGAGCGGCAGGTTCTCCACGGCGCCGCCGGACTGCGGGCCGATGATGTTCGGACACCAGCGGAACTTCGCGAACGAGTCCGCAATCCGTGTCGCCATCAGCACCGAGGCGTAGCCCCACAGGTACTTTTCGTGCGTGCCGACCACATCCTCGTGAAACGAGAAGGCCTTGACCGGCACCGTCTTCTCGCCGTAGGGCAGCCGCAAGAGAAAGCGCGGGCAGCACAGGCCCACGTAGCGTGAGTCCTCGCTCTCGCGAAACGAGTGCCAGCGGGTGTACTGCGGGCCCTCGAACAGCGACTTGAGATCCTTGAGCTGCGGGAGCTTGAGGAACGACTCCTCGCCGAAGAACTGCGGGCCGGCGTTCGAGATGAACGGCGCGTGCGCCATCGCGGAGACTGCGGCGAGCTTCGACAAGAGCGCCATGTCCTGCGGGCCAGGGCCGAAGTCATAACAGCCGCAGATGAGGCCGTAGGGCTTGCCGCCGAACACACCGTACTCGTTCGAGTAGACGTGCTTGTAGAGGCCCGACTTGACGATCTCGGGCGAATCTTCGAAGTCCGTGAGCAGGTCGTCCTTCGAGACGCTCAGGAACTCGACCTTGATGTTCTCGCGGAAATCGACGCGATCGACCAGCATCTTGAGCGATCGCCACGCCGATTCGACCTTCTGGACGTCGGGGTGGTGCAGGATCTCGTTGACCTGCTTCGACAGGCGCGCGTCGATCTCAGAGATCATCGCGTCCACGATCGACTTGTCGACGCGCTCCTTGGCGTGCGTCGGGCCCAGCATCTCGGCGATGAAGGCCTGGACGCCCTGCTTGGCGATCGCGTAGCTGTCGTCGTCCGGCTTGAGCTTGGTCTGCGCCAGGATCTCGTCGAGCAGCGAGCCCTCGGTCGCCGCCGCTGCCGCCGCCCCTGCCGCCTTCTCTTCTTCAGCCATTGTGTTCTCCGTCGAAGGTCGAGGGTCGAAACTCTCGACTCGTTCCGCCCATGGTCTGTCAGAGGCGCTGCGCGTCGCGCTGCGCCGGCTCGCTCAGCCGCCCGCCTTGTCGCCGAGCCCGAGCTCGGCCATCAGCTTCTCGCGCGACCCCTGATCGCCGAGCAGCGCCTCGATCTTCTTGCGGAACGCCGGGATGTTGCCGAGCGGCCCGCGCAGGGCAGACAGCGCGGCCCGGAGCTCGAGCAGCTGCCGCAGCTCCGGCACCTGCCGCACGATGCCCTCGGGCTCGAAGTCCCGCATGCTCTGGAACTTGAGCTTGACCGCCATCTCGGAGCCCTCGGCCCCGGACAGCTTGTCGGCCACCGACACCGACACCTGCAGGTCCTGCTTCGCCATCACCTCGGCAAAGTTGTCCTTGTCGATGCTGATGGGCCTGCGCTCCTCGAGCGGCGTCGAGTCCGGGCGGAACGTGAAGTCGCCCAGCATGAGCATCTTGAGCGGCAGCTCGACCTGCTCCTGGGCATCGCCGGTCGCAGGCTTGTAGGTGATGTTGACGCGCTCCTTCGGTGCGACCGAACCCTCTTTCGCCATCTCGGGCCTCCGCCTTGTCTAGCTGCGATTCTTCGCAGGTCCATGGTCCCTGCGCAAGCACCCGTACCGACGTCACCCCACACGGAGCGCCGCAGCCGGATCCACTCGACAGAGCCGACCGTACACCAGCTGCGCCTCGTTCGGCAGGGTCTTTGCGCCCTTGGTGTTGGCGATGGCGCGCAGGCAGCTGTAGAAGGCCGACAGGTGGTCGGCCGCCAGGGCCGGGTCCCACTCCTCGAGGCCGCGCGCGACCGCCTCCGCGTCGAGCGCCTCGTACAGGGCCTGCGCGACCGGGAGCTTGCCACCGTCGGCCAGGGTGCCGGCGAGCGCGAGCCGCGCCCGGAAGCGGGTGGCGCCCGAGCTCGAGCGGACGCGATCCGACAGGAGCGCCACCGCCTCGTCGACCTGGCCGTTGGCCAGCAGCTTTCTCGCCTCGGCGAGCACGTCGGGGCCGTCGCCAGCCGGACGGGAGCCAGAGGTAGGCGCTTTGGGCAGGACCTCCTCCTCGATCCAGGCGCGGGTCGCGCCGTCGCAGAAGGGGGAGCCGTCGGAGAACTGCCGCTCGAGCACGGCCGGCATCCGCGAAAGGAGCGAGGCGAGCTCGCCCGTCAGCGCGACCTTGGCCGGCGCGTGGCCGAGGCCAGCCAGGGCGCGGTAGGTGTGGCGGTGCAGCGCGAACGCGAAGCGCGCCTGTACCAGGCTCGACTCGGACTCCTCGATCAGCGCGGCCCACTTCTGGTTGCCGGCGATGGTGTCGAGCTTCGAAAGCACCGGCGGCGGCGGCGCGGGCACGGTGGTCTTGGTGCCCTGCGCGGCCGGCGGGGGCTCCTGCATGTGGAGCCACAGGCCCACGCGCAGCACGCGATAGGCCAGCGGATCGGCGATGTCGGCGGCACGAAGAAGGCTGGCGGCCTTGACCAGCGCGCTGCCGCTGTCACGCAGGAATTGCACCCCCTGGGCGGC
>JAHFDS010000249.1 GCA_023248855.1 Myxococcales bacterium | reverse complement strand
CCGCCATCGGCCGCCAGGCCGCGGACGCCCCCGTCCCTGGCCGCCCGCGAAGCATCGCGTCCGCGCCCGTCGCTGCCGGCCTGCACGCCGGTGGCGCCGTCCGTCGCTCCCGAGACGTCGTCGCGCGCCGCTGACCCGACGCAGGCACAGCCCATCGCGAGGGCGACGCCGGGGAGCGCCGCTCGGACGATCGGACGGCGATGCGCGTTTCTCGACATGGGGAGCGAGCCAAGCAGCCACCGTGCCAGGAGCGCGGCGACGCAAGTGGGCTCGAGCCCATGGCGCCGGAGCTCCGGCGGCCGCCCCGCGTTGCCCGCGGGCAACGCGAGGTGTGGCTTCGGATCGTCGCTCCAGGGCTGGGGGCACGGGGGACGCGCAGCTCGATCACGAGTCGCTCGAGGTGCTCATCGAAGCACCGGAGCGCTCGCGTATTGATCCGGGAGCGGGCCCGACGATAGACGTGGACGTGCCCTTCAAGATCGCCAAGCAACAGTTCGTGGACGATTTCGCTCGCCGCTTCATGACGGCGCTGCTCGAGCGACACGACTGGAACATCGCCGCGGCTGCGCGCGCCACGGGTGTCGACCGCGTGTCGATCCACAAGCTGCTCGACCGGCTGTCCCTGCGCCGTCCGTAGCCGGGGACCCGCGGAACACCCGGGATCGTGGTCGGCGCGGGTGTCGTCTGGTGGATGCCAGACGTAACGGCGTGGAAGGGCCGTCTCGCTGGGGTCGCCAGACCGGCGGCATGTACACATCTGCGAGCCACCCGCGCCGCGCCACGGCGCGAAGGGGCTCAGCTCGTGGCGATCGGCAGCAGCATGAACGCCATCCGAGCGGGTTGGGAGAAGCCCAGCGCCCGAAATTCTCCGTCGAGCGCCGCGACGCGGGCGGGGTCGCCCGCGAGCTCGGCCTGCCGCCGCTCGAGCGGGTAGGCGTAGAAGTCCTGCCCCGTCGCCCTGAGGGCGGTCGCAGCTTGCCGCAGGTCCCGGTCGCACGGCGCGCCCGCATCGAGCAGCAGGCCCGCGCGGAGCATCTGACTTAGAGCGCGCGCCCACGCATGTGGCTCGCGCTCCAGCCGCGCCGCCGCATCCTCGGCGATCGCACGTGCTCCCTTGCGTGCACCGCCGCGCGAGACGCCGAGCGCAATGCGCCCGCGCATCCAGGTGGCGTTGATCCGCGTCATCTGCATCTGCAGCAGGTAGGCCCGCTTCATGAGCGGCCAGTCGTGTTCAAGCAGATCGAACGCACGCTCGACGTTGCCGGCGTAGAGATCTGCGTGGACGCGGACAACCATCACGTGGAGGTGCTCGTGCCGGTAGAATGCATCTCGGAGCAGCGTCATCGCGAGGTCCGCCTGGCGTCGCGCCTCTTCGGGACTGTCCTGCGCGAGCCAGGGCAGCCCACAGGCACCGAGGCGCGCGCAGAGGGCGAGGTGCAGATCGCCACGCTCTCCCGCTTCCACCAGCATGCGCTCCGTCAGGATCGACATGTCGCGAACGCGTCCGCTCGGCAGGAGAATCCACAGACGAGCGACCTGCGCCGTCGCCAGCTCCCACTCGACGCCTGCGCAATGGCCGCGCAAGAGCGTCTCCGCGCGCATGGCCGCCGCCTCCGCCGCCGACCACCGCCCCTCGCTCAGCGCCGCGCACGCGGTCGCCAGCGCGATGAAACCCGAAGGGTGAGGCTCGCCGTTGCCGAGCACGGTGGCGTGCTCGAGCAAGCGAGGAATCTGCTGGGCGATGCGGCCGCCGACCAGCGCGCGGAACGCAGCCTCTAGCGCGAGCCCGCGCGCTCGCCAGGCCGCGGAGCCCTCTGCGAGCGCGTGCCGGATGAGGCGAGCCTGGTAGAAGGCGGCCCGGAGGGGGTCGACGAAGCTCAGCCCGGTCGACGCCGTCCACAGGACCTCCAGCCGCGAGGTCGGCTCCTTCATCGCGTGGGGAGGGACCTTCTCGAGCGGGCGCAGCCTGATCCGCGCGCGTTCGAGGAGGAATCGGAGCAGGATCATGCCGCGTGACCTGGAGACGGGCTCGCCGACGGCAGACAATGCGCGATCGAGGAGCTCGGCGCCGCGATCGAAGTTGCCGGATCGGACGAGCGCGTTCGCGGCCAGGCGCTCGAGCAGGAGCTGAGCGGCCGGCGCGGCGGTGGCCCGCGCGTCGAGGTAGGCGGCAGCCGCGTCGCTCCCCCGCCCCATGGCCGACAGCGCGTCGCCGAGTCGGTGCGATAGCGTTCCCGCTGTCGCCGGTTCGTCGAGGAAGAGGCGACGAGCGAGCGAGAACAGTCGCGCAGCGCGCTCGAAGGCCAGGGCCGTCATGCTGCTCTCTGCCGCCTCGACGACGTAACCACGGGCTCGATCCGGTTCTCCGGCACCGATCCAGTGCTGTGCGAGGGTCTCGCGATCCACCAGGCCCGCGGGCTCGAGCTCCAGCGCAGAGGCCAGCCTCGCGTGATCACGCCTGAAGTCCGACTCGGGTTGTGCCCCCAGCACCGCCGCGCGGATGCGATCATGGTATGTGTCGAGCGTGTCGCCAGGGAGATTTCCGCGCGTGCGAAGGAGCCGCTCTTGGCGCAGGAGCGCGACCAGGCGTCCCAGCGCGACGGGTTCGCTGCTGACGAGCGCCCGCGCGATCACTCGCTGCGACACCGTGCCGGAGCCCGTGGCCACGAGCGCAAGGAGCTCGCGTGCGCGCTCCGGTAGCGCGGCGACACGCGCTCCGATGGCATCCTCGAGCCTGCCTGTCAGCTGCTGGCCGTGCTCGAGCGCGTGGCGGACCAGCGCGTCGAGGAGCAATGGGTTGCCCCCGCTTTCGCGCACGGCGGTCGCGATCACCCCGCGCGCCTCCTCCGTGGCGCCGCGAACGAGGCCCGCCACCAGCGCCTCCGAAGTCGCCAGCGACAAGCCGGCGAGCTCGATTCGCACCGCGTCTGCCGGCAGCCGCGGCGTCTTCGCATCGGGGCGCTGCGTGAGCACCAGCAGGATCGGCGATCCGTCCAGCCCGCTGACCAGGCCCTCGAGCAGCTCCACGCTGTCGTCGTCCGCCCAGTGCAGATCCTCGACCAGCACCACGAGCGGCGCCTCTCGCGCCAGCCAGCGGAACAGTGCGACTAGGCTCTGCCGGAGTCGCACGCGGAGCTCGTGAGGATCCGCCAGCCGCTCCGCGGCGACATCGTCCGACGGGCAGCGCGCCGCCAGCACCGGAAAGGCGCGGCTGAGCAGCGCGCGCGCCTCGGACGACAGCGTGCCGATCGTCGCGCTCGGCAGGTCTGCGAGCACGAGGCCAACGCGGTCCATGAGCTCGTCGAACGCCTTGTACGGCACCGACTCCTGCTCATGACAGATCGACGAGAGCACCAGGCAGTCGCTGCGCGCCAGCGCGACACGGCGCACGAAGTGCCGGGTCAACGCGGACTTGCCGATCCCGCCCTCACCGACCACGAGCGCGACCCTCGGCCGTCCCGCGCAGGCATCCGACAGACACCGATCGAGCACCGCCAGCTCCGTATCGCGGCCGGAGAACGGTAGGCTCGCCGGCCCCGCGCCTACGCGCGACCGCCCGAGATCGAGCGCCAGGGAGCGCGACGACGGCCGCGCACCTGGCTCGGCAGACAGCAGTGACAGGCACACCCGATCCAGATCGGTGGGTGCGTCCTGCACGAGGACGCTCGGCTGGACGACGAGGGCGTGCTGCTTGGCGTGTAGCAGGTCGGCCGCAGAGCCGGAGAACGGCAGCCGCCCAGTCAACGCCTCGTACAGGAGGACTCCTAGCGCGTACTGATCGGCCGCCGTCGTGATCTCCCCGCCGGCCAGCTGCTCGGGCGCCGCGTAGGCGAAGGTGCCCGCCGGTGTGGGCCGGTCCCCGGCCCCGAGATCCGCTGCGATCCCGAAGTCGAGGAGAACCAGCCGCCCGTCTTCCGTAACGAGCACGTTTGGCGGCTTGAGGTCGAGGTGCACACGCCCCAGCCCGTGCAGCCACGACAGCACGTCGACCAGCTGCCCGAAGGCGCTCCGCAGCCGCTCCTCGTCGACGCCTCCGGTCTCGGCGTCGGCCCTGGACGATCGCCCTTCGCCCAGGTCTGGCTGCGTCTTGTGCTCCGGCGGCGACACCGCAGGCGTCCGCCGCACCCAGCGCATGAGGTCCACCCCGTGGAGCAGCTCCATCGTGAAGAACCACTGTCCGTGGTGCGAGTACAGCCCTCCGAGCTGGATCAGGTTCGGGTGACTCAGGTCCGCGATCACCCGGAATTCTCGCTTGAAATGGAACAGCGCGTCCGCGTTCATCTGCGGCAACCGCTTGATTGCCACCGCTGTTCCGAGGGTCCGATCGAACGCCTCGAACACCTCGCCCATGCCGCCGATCCCCAGCAGTCTCCGCAGCTCGAACCGGTCGTTGCCTTCGAAACGCTGCGGTTGCAGCCCCGACGCCTCGAGCCGGTCGGTCCTCATCCGCGCGCGAGTCCGTGCTTGCACAGGAGCCGATACGGGTGCGCGCGATCGAGCGCCGCGCGGCGCGCAGCGAGCGCGAGGTTGCCGGAGATCTGCAGGTTGCGCCGTGACACGGAGCCGTCGCCGAGGACGAGATCGCACTCCGGGTCCGTGCCGCACATGTACGTGCCCCAGGCGAGCTCGACGGTGCGGCCTCGCGCCTCGCCCGACAGCACGGTGAGGCGAAGCCGCTCGGGCATCACGAGGCGTAGCGCGCTGGGGATGCGCTCGGTCGGGGGTAAGCGCCGGTGCACCGCAGACGATATTAGCCGATTGGGGCGCGCTGCACGCCGCAGGCGTCACCCACCGAGTCCGAGCCAGAGCGAGCCCCCTGCCGTCAGGGGTGGCGCGTGACCGTCAGGATCTCGTTGTGCTCGGTGTCCGCAATGAACCAGCGCAGGTGCTCGTCCACGAAGTAGTACTCGAAGAAAGCGCATTCGCTGAGGGCGCAGCGAATCGCGTTGACGTCCGAGCACCGGTAGACGGGGTATCGATCCGTGTCCGTCTCCAGAACCAGCACACCCGCCGTGGCGCCGACCGACGCGCAGGCAGCTAGCAGACACGCGAACCATTCATCCTTGCTGCCATAGGGAGCCGAGCGGGCTTGCGGACCGAGGCCCATCCAGAGAACCCTCGGATTGCCGGCCACGAACGGGACGCGGAGCGCGGCGACAAATTCCTGGGCGGCGTCGCAGGGAACCTTCGCCAATCGGGTCTCCAGCCCGAGCCGCGCGATCGCCTCGTCGAGCTCGATTTCAGCCTCGTTCTCGCTCATATGCTGCCCTGTCCCTTCACTGGCGACCGGTGCGGGTGCTGTGGACCACCATACGTGATGTTGCCGCGCTGTGTACCGCCCGCCCCTCGCTTCCCACCTGTTTGCCAGCCGACGTGCGGCTTGTCGTGCCCGGGGCCCGGGGACGCATGCGGCGAGTCGTAGGCGACCTTCGCTCCACCCTTGCCCTTGAACTCGACGACGGTACCGGTATTGGGATCGACCTTCGTGAAGGTAACCTCGGCCGGATCGGTCATTCCAGCATTCTCGAAGGCGGCCGTCCTCGCCTTGTCGAAGCTGCTCGCATGCTGGACGCCACCCTCTCCCGAGCCCCCGCACCCGTTGTGCACGAGCACCTCGGCGCTCCCTGCGTAGTAGGTGTGGTAGCCGTCGACCTCGAGGTTGTAGACCGTGGTGCGACGACGGCCGTCGGTGATCGAGCGCACCGGGACCGCGCGCCCGGCGGCGTCGAGCAGCCGGTCTCCAGGGCGAAGGTCCTCGGCGGCGCGCCAGCCGGCGTCGGCGACCCAGAACCTGTGCCCGGCCGTGACCTCGAGGGTCTGGGCGCCGGACAGCTCCACGCTGACGACACGCTGCTCGGGCGTGACGAACGTGCGCTCGACCGAGCGGTAGTCCTCGGCGCCGCTGTCCGGGTCGCGTGACCAGACCCGATCGCCGACCTGGATGGCTTCGATCGGAAGCGGGCCATTGTCGGTCAACACCAGCGTGCCTGCGACGAAGCACTTCGGCCCCGCCGCCTCCGCCGCCGCGGACTCTTCCGCCGCGCTCCGGACGGCGGCGCGCTCGAGCATGAGCCCCGTGGCCGGTGCAAGGAAGGGGGCGGCGCCGGCGGCGCCTTCCACGATCGCCTCCTCCGCCGCCTGCGCCTTCGGGCCGAGTGCGGCGCCGACGAGCGTCTGCTGGGGCGTCCCCACGACCATCTGCTTGAGGCCGGATCCACCGTAGTCGGCCCCCGCCACGAAGATGCCCGCCCCGACCCCGGCGCCCACGCCCGTCTCGGCGACCGCGACGCCGATCCCCATCACCACCAGCCCACCGGCCACCTTGAGCCCACCTTCGGCGCGCGGGACGACCTCCTTCTTCACGAAGCTCTTGGTCGCGCGGTAGGCGTCACCGAGCCAGTTCCGGCCGTCCGGGTCGTAATAGCGGACCGGGTTGTTGCCCGAGAATCCGTACAGGTTGGCGCGCTGCGGCTCGCTCCACGCCAGGTCCGGCGAGAAGCGGTACATCGGATCGCCGCTGGTCCAGCGCAAGGACACGGGGTCGTACGAGCGGTAGCCGTAATGACGCAGGCCGGAGACGACGTCGTGCTCCTTGCCGTTGAAGCGGCGGCGATGGCCCGTGTCGTCGCGCTGGGCGACCACCTCGCCGAAGGCGCCGTACACGAACGCCGAGGTGGTGGAGCCGTCGAGCCGGGTGGAGAGCGCCAGGTTCTGCAGCGCGTCCGCGTACAGGAGCTCGACCTGGCGAGCGGTGGACGTGGCCGCGGTGCGCTCGATGCGCGCGATCGGCTCGCCTGCGCCGACGTGGTGGTACCGCCGGAGCTGGTTGCCTGCCGCCGCGAAGAGCGTCTCGCTCTCGCCGAACCAGACCTTGACGCCCTCGGGACCGATGGCGGCGATGCGCGACGCGACCGCGTCGAAGTAGTAGCGCTCGGCCCCGGCGCGGCCGGCTGCCTCGCGCAGCATGCCGTCCCCGTCCCACGTGAACGTCAGCTGGTCGCGGTTGACCGTGCGCTGCACGACATTGCCGGCGCGGTCGTACTGGAACGAAGCCACCACGGCGCCCAGGGCGTCGGTCAGGCGGTCCACCGCCTGCGGGTCCACGTCGCCGTAGGCGTACACGACGTTGCGGTCAGGGGCGTCGCTCGCCCCGGACACCGCCGCCGTCTTCACGTTGCCCGCCCCCGTGTAGTCGAAGTCTCCGCGATAGGCGAGCGGGCCCACCGCGTGACGGATCCGGTGCAGCGCGTCGTACTCGTACGACGCCTTCGCGTCGAGGCCGCTCGTGCTGCCGGTGACCCCACGCAGCCGGCCGATGCCGTTGTAGTCGTAGACCCGGCTGTGGATCGTGGCCCCGGTGTCGAGCCGCGACAGCTGGTCGCTCTTGACGCGGCCGAGGACGTCGTAGGTCCAGACCCGCCGCTGCCCCGCGGCGGAGGTCCGCGTGTTCGGCATGCCCGCGACGCGGCGCTCGTAGTGCGCGAGCTGGATGGGCGAGGCGTTCGGCAGGTCGCCGAGGAGCACGTCGCTGACGGCGCCGCGGCGGTCGTAGGCGTAGGTCCACTCGGTCCCGTCGTCCCACGTGACCTTCCTGGCGTGACCGAGATCGTCGTACTGCCGCAGCACCCACTGCGTGGTCGTGACGTTGGCGCCCTGGTCGAAGCGCAGCGTGCGCTCCTGGCGGGCGACCTGACCGGTGGCCGTGTACAGGAGCTGGATCGTGCCGAACGGCAGCGTGATCGTCCCGGGGGCGTCGACCGCCTCGGGCCGGTCGTAGGCGTGCGTGATCGCCCCGATCCCGAGCGCCGCCAGGCGCGCCGGCGCCAGATCACGCGGCGCCGGCGTGTGAACGAGGGCCCGGTCCTCCTGGTCGTAGGTCGTCCTGGTCTGGTAGCGGTCGGCAGCCTGCCCGGCCGGGACCGGCTCGGTCTCCGTGATCAGGTTGCCGTCGGGATCGTAGGCGTAGAGCCAGGTGCGCGCGCCCCGCGTCACCGACGTGCGCAGCCCCCGCCAGTCGTAACCGAGGGTCGTCACGTGACCGTCGGCGTCGGTGATGCTCGCGATCCGACCGAGCAGATCGTACGCGTAGACGGTGGTCGCCGGCGCGGCGCCCGTCTGCTCCTCGACCTGGGCGAGCTGGCCGAACGCGTCGTGGACGAGCGTGGTGCGCCGGCCGATCAGTTGCGACGCCTGCTCGACGACGGCGGCCGTGAGCCCCGTGTAGACGACCGACTCGAACGAGCCATCCGGGCGCGCCAGCGAGGTCACGCGCCCGAGCCCGTCACGCGCGAACGTGCTCGTCACGGGCTGGCAGTCGGCGGCCGGGTTCGGCGCGTCGATGCCCGCGAGCTCGCCCGCCGCGTCGTACCGGTAGCTGACCACGGCGTCGCACGAGGCCGAGGCCCCGCGCCCGGTAGCCGTCAGCACGCGCCCGAGACCGTCGTACGCGGTCTCGTCCTCCACGCGGACGTTGCCTTCCTGGACGCGCGAGACGACGCGGCGGTTCGGGATCGCGCTCTCGACGTACGTCGTCGAATCGGCGAGGCGATAGAGGTAGCTGCCGTTCTTGCCACCGTCGCGCGACACCGAGTGGTCGAGGACCCGGCCGAAGCCGTCGATGGTCCATCCCTCCTTGAAGAGAGCCGGCATGGGGATGCAGAGCACGCGGAAGAGGCAGGTGGCGGGCGCGACGAGGTGGAACGACGGGCCGTCGCGGCTCAGCAACGCGCCGGTGGCGACGTCACGCGTCTCGATGAAGTACTTGCCGTCCCGCCGCGTGGTGGTCTTCACGCGCAGTTGGTGGTCGTCGTAGAGGTAGGTCTCGGCGGTCTCCGAGCCGACGGGCATGCCCGCGTGGTTGGGCGAGATCACCGCGACGACGTTGCCGGTCCTCGGGTCGAACCGCCGCCGGGTGGTCACGTAGTTGCTGACGTCGGTGTAGGTGCGGGTCTCTTGCGGCAACCCGGCTCCGTCGTAGACGGTGACCGTGCGCGCCCAGGGCGAGAAGCGGGTCTGGGTCCCCGACACCGAGGCGATGGTCGTGCTGTACCCGTGATCCTCCTGGATCGGAAGGACGCGGTAGTCCGTGGCCGCGAATGGCGCCGCCATGTAGCGGACCTGGTACTGGTGCTTGGTGTGGCGGAGGCTCGCGCCGGGGATGGACTCGCGCGTGTCGGTGTGCAGCATCAGCGCGGGGCCGCCGCCCGAGCCGGGTACGTACGGCGACCAGGTGTCGCTCACGGTGTGGCGGAGCGTGGCCTCCGCCGCGCAATCGAGGCCCGCGGTGCAGGTGCGCGTGGTCTCCTCGCTCTGGTACGTGAAGCTCACCTGGCCGGCCAGTAGCGGCGCGGAGGCGTAGGCGATCTCCTTGCGCGAGGCCGGCACCCAGCTGCCGGCCTGGCGGATCGACGTCCGCACGAGGACGGGCCGGGGCCCGTAGTCGTTGTGGAGGTGGGTGGCGAAGTCGTAGTCCGTGACGGTCTGCTTGCTGGCCGGCCCCTGCTGGCCCGACGACTCGGCCG
Organism: Myxococcales bacterium; assembly: GCA_023248855.1. GTDB lineage: Bacteria > Myxococcota_A > Polyangia > JAHFDS01 > JAHFDS01 > JAHFDS01. Next base: position 2,298 of record JAHFDS010000249.1, on the reverse strand, counting down.
TCACGCGCGCGAAGCCGCGGAAGTGCGGCGCGGCCGGGTCGAGGGCGCTGTCGCGGCCGAACGCGGGCTGCTCGAAGCGGTAGCTCGTCACGAGGTCGGGCTGATTGCCACCCGGCGAGACGGTGACCTGCACCGCCAGCCAGCGCGCCGAGAGGCCTCCCGTCGCGCTCGAGAGGCCGAGCGCCGTCGTCGTGTCGTACTTGAAGCGCGTCGTGGCGCCGCGGCCGTTGTCGACCCGGATCAAGAGACGGGGCGGGTCGGTGCCCGCGTCGGTGCGGACGGTGGCGCTGCCGTCGGCGTTCCAGGTGACGGCGTCGGGTATGCCGTCGCCCGTGAGGTCGAGGAAGTCGTTCTGGCGTGCCCACTCGCCGTGCGTGGCCGTCACGAAGCCCTCGAGGGGCTTCCAGACGTCGGGCAGGCTGGTCGCCGCGCCGAGCGCGTTGCCGCCCGGCGCGAGGATCTGCGCCTGGCGCAGCTGGGCCGCGCGGCCCTGCGGAAGCGAGACGATGGCGAGCCGGCCGTCGTCGTCGAGGTCGAACAGACGGCGCGTGTAGGCGCGCGCGCCGCTGAGCAGGATCTTGTCGGACTCTTGCCACTCGGTCAGCGGACCGCTGGTCTGCTCGATCGGCCCCGGGCTACCGAGGGCGACCACCTCGGAGAACGCGCCGCCCGGGAGCGTCCCGCTCGTGAACGCCCCGGCCATGTTGTACGAGACCGCCATCGACGGACCGTCCGTGATGAGGAAGTCGGGCAAGCCGTCGCCGTTCAGGTCCCGGAACGCCAGCATCGTCGTGTTCGTGAGCGTCCGGCTGCCGTCGAGCAGCGAGGCGATGCTGCCGCCCGCCGATCCCACCCAGGGATGCGTGCGATTCACCATGCGGAACGGCCAGGTCTGCATTGCGCCGAAGCCGCGCCCGTTGCCCGGCCAGACGCGGATGGACGTCACGTCGCCCGGGCGCGCGGTCAGGACGTGCGTGCACGGGTGGGCGTCCGGCCCGGGCGGGCAATCGAGGTCATTGGCAGGCCCGTCCACATCCGTCTGGACGTGCGCCGGGAGCGGGTCGAGGCTGACCGCGTCCGGGTAGCCGTCGCCATTGATGTCCACGAGACCAGGCACGTCCGGCCACGCGGTGGCCGCATTGGTCGCCCCGGCGCTGCTCGGTAGCGGCGTGTTCGACAGCAGGGTCCAGCTGTCGGAGCCGTTCGTCGCGAGCGGCGCGAACGAGCTGCCGAGGTTGCGCTGGACGCGCCAGACGTATTGATAGCCATTGCGCTCGGGGACGGGCGGATCCGTGCACGGCGGGATCGGGGGCGGCGTCGGGTTGCCTGGATCGAGGTGCTCGCTCACGCCGCAGTCGAAGGCCACGGTGAGGTCGATATCGCCACCGAGCTTGTCGCAGCCGCCGTAGCGGCCGTCGCCGATCATGCGGGACAGCGTGCCGGAGCCGGTCCCCCGGGGGATGTGGAGCGCCGTCAAGAGGTCGACGCGACCGTCGTGATCGAAGTCCGAGAAGTTGTAGGTGACGGCCGTGAGCTCCGGGCGGAGGCAATTGTTCGTCGCAGGGACGTTCTGGCCATTGAGCCGGCAGTACTCGAACGCGCCCGCTCGGCCGCCGCTCTTCCACGGCACGCTCGGCAGATCGATCTTGCTGGGCTGCGTGGGACCGAACTGACCGTCCGCCAGGCCCTGGCGCCAGGACAGGCGGCAGCGGTCCTCGGTCAGGACCTCGACGAAGTCGAGGCGACCGTCGCCGTCGAGGTCCAGAAAACCCGTCCGCGGGCCGAACATGTCGCCCTCTTCGCGCGGGGCGTTCGTCACCACGATCGTGCGGCCGAAGTCATGGTGCCGGGGGCCGTACGTCAACGCGATCGGGGGCGCCCGCGTCTCGGCGTGGGCCTCTGTGAAGGCGGACTCGTCGATGCGGGTGAGGTAGCGCAGGCCGGGGCCCGGGCAGGCGATCTCGGCAGAGTCGTAGTTGAGCGTGTAGGTGTGGGCGAGCCGCTCCACCGCGGGCGCGGGCCTGTCACGCACCCACACCTTGATCTGCGTCAGCGTGCGGCTGCCGCTCCAGCGGCGCAGCCCGAAGTGGAAATCTGTCGCGGCGCCCGCCGGCGTGCCGCCGCAGCGGCCGAGGGCGCTATCGTCGAGCGGCGCGTACACGAGCTCGACGCGCGCGTGCGAGCCGAGCCCGGCGGCCGGGTTCGACGTGTAGTCGATGTGCTGAAGGAGGTGCTCCTCGAAGCATTGCAGACCCGGGGTGCAGCCGGGGCTCGTGTACCGGTAGCCCACCGTGTTGC
>JAHFDS010000248.1 GCA_023248855.1 Myxococcales bacterium | reverse complement strand
GGTCCCGGCGCCGCTTCCCCCCGGGCCCGCGCCAGCGCGTCCTGCCGAGCCTCCGCCGTCGCCCGGTCGAGCGCGGCTGCCGAGATCGTAGGAGCACGCCAGGGCCGCCAGCGCACCAACCAGCGCAACGCTGCGCATCTGCACCTCCACGGCGCCCAGGATATGCCGAAAGACGGGTGGGGATCAGCGCGCGGCGAGCGGATAGGCGAGGGTGTCGATGAGCCAGGTGCGGTTGTCGCGCACCGCGCCCACCAGCCGCTCGACCAGGCGCTCCCGCCGCTCGAACAGCCGGTAGCCCGCCGTCGATCGCAGGTAGCCCCGGGCCTTCGGGTGCTTCTCGTAGAGCGCCTCCTCGCCCATCCGCTCGGCCCAGGTGGCGTAGCGGGCGCGGTTCTCGAGCAGTGCCTTGACGATGAACGGCATGTAGGTCGAGAAGTCGCCCTGCATGCTCTCGGTCGTCTGCACGTAGCGCTCGCGATCGACCTTGCCCCACGTCACCGCCTCGGCGGGCGCGCACGAGGACAGCGAGCCGTCGGTCACAGGCGCCGACACGATCTGCACGTCGAACGCATAGCCGCTCACGTCCGGCAGGCCGAGCACCTGTCCGAGCGCCGGCTCGGGCTGCAGGTTGTAGTTCTTCGGCACGCCGCCGCCGAGGACGACCGTCCCGAGCGCCTGCACCGGGTTCTCGAACAGGCCCCAGAAGTGGTAGGCGCACGCCTCGAAGACCTCGGCGTGCAGGTCGAGCTCGAATGCGTGCTGCTCGATGAGGCCCGCGCGCGCCATCGCCCACAGCTTCATCGAGTTCAGAAACACGCTGCCATCGCCGGGGGCGCCCACGAACACGGGCACGGCCATGCGGTGGCAGAGCGCGAGGAAGCCCTCGCGCACGCCGTTCTTCCGCTCCTGCGCGTCGTAGAAGCCACCGAGCAGGAAGCGCAGCTCCGTGCCGGTCATGCGTCTTTGCAGCTCGGGGCGTTGCAGGACGGCGCTCACGAACCGGTCCTGGTGCAAGAGCACGTCCTCGTCGAACGCCATGTCGGTGACACGGATGGTGCGCTCGTCGCGCAGCGCACCGTCGTCGGTGAAGATCGGCACCTCGTGGATCGGCCCGTCCTTGTAGGCGTCGAGGCAGCGGTGGCCGTCGTGGTAGCAGACCGCGTCGGTGGTCGAGACGTAGGCCACCCAGCCGGTCTCGAGGAGCGGGTTCAGCCACACCTGGTGCTGGCCGGACACCGTGACCGGTCCCGCGACCGCGACGGTGAGCGGGCAGCCCGCGCCGATCGCGTCGTCGAGGATCGAGTAAACGCGCCGGAGGTAGCCGCCGCCGAACGCCGGAAGACAGGCCAGGAAGAGGTCGTGCAGCGTGTCGACCTCGTCGACGCGCTTGACCTCCACCTTGCGGCGACCGCCCGCGGGGGCACCACCGTCCTCACCGGGCTTGCACGGATATCGAGTCGCCATGACGCCGCGATTCTAGATGACTTGCGCGCGCGGGGGGGCCATTCGACGATGCTGTGTGGCCACGAAGGAACCTTCGATCCAGGCGCTCGCCAAGGCGCAGCGCGCGCGTGACGTTCGCGCCGCAGCCCTGTTCCCGCGGCTCGCGACCATCAAGCGCGCCCGCATGCTCACCTCGCCGCACGCCACCCTGCGCGGCGCTGCGCCGCTCTACTACGAGCTCCTGGCCGCGCAGCCCTGGCTCGCGGAGGGTCCCGCCGGGGAGGGCTGGATCGTAGGCGATCTGCACCTCGAGAACGTCGGTGCGTTCCGGACCGACGACGACCGCGTCGTCTTCGACCTCAATGACTTCGACGACGCCGTGCAGGGGCCGTGGCGCGTCGATCTCCTGCGCCTGCTCACGAGCGTGCTCCTGGCGGGGCGATCGTTCCAGGCGGCGCCGCCCGATGCGCTGCACCTGTGCGAGGTCCTGCTCGAGGTGTATGCGCGGGCGCTGTGCGCGGGGCCAAGGACCCGCACGCAAGCCTTCCCCGCACCGATCGCTGCTCTCTTGCAGCGGGCCAAGCAGCGCTCGCGCAAGGAGCTGCTCGATCGGCGCGCCCCGGCGCGGCGCGGTGGCCGGCGCTTCGAGCGCGGCGAGCGCTACCTCGAGCTGCCGCCCCGCATCGCGCGGCAGGTGCCCCGGCTGTTCGCGGCCTACCTCGGCGCGCTGGGGGACCGCGCCCCGAACGGCTCCGACACGTGGCGCGTGCTCGACGCCGCGCAGCGGGTGGCGGGCACAGGCAGCCTCGGACGCTTGCGCATCGCGCTCCTCATCGCGCGGCCCGACGACGATCCGCGTCTGTTCGAGCTCAAGGAGGCCGCCCCGTCGAGCGCAGGGCTACTGCTCGGCCGATCGACCGGACACCTCCCGGCCGCCGCGCGGGTCGTGGCGGCCGCCCAGGCGCTCGTGCAGCGGCCGATGCGCCTGCTCGCGGCGCTCGAGGTCGATGGTGCGTCGTTCGTGGGCCGCCAGCTCATGCCGCAGGAGGACAAGCTCGACCTCGGCGAGCTGCACGTCGGCCAGATGCTGGACGAGGTCGTGCGCACGGTGGGCGAGGTGGTCGGCCGCGCGCACCGGCGCGCCGCGACCAGGCCCCCGCGGCGCATTTGGACCGATCGCGAGCTCGCTGGCCTGCTCGAGCGGGCCATCGTGCTGGCCGGCATCCATGAAAGCGTCGCGCTGGCCCTCGCCCAGATCCCGTAGACACACCGTCGATCTCTGGTGCGGTCGGGCGAAGATCCGATCTATGGTAACGAGGGCGCCGATCTCGGCAGAGGCGCGGACAAGGGGGGGATCATGCGAAGCGCCACTACGCTCGCGTCGTGCCTGTTTCTGCTCGGAGTGGGCGCAAGTGCGTTCGCAGACGAGCCGATGCTGCCCGAGGCGACCCCGGCGCCGCCCAAGGGCGCCCCGGCCGGCGAGCCCCTCGTCCCGGAGGTCACGGGCGCCTCCACGCAGGAGCTCATCGCGGGCCAGGTCACCGCGGCCGCCAAGGTTGCGCAGCCGCTCCGCGAGGCGCCGAGCGTGGTCTCGGTGGTGACGCGCGAGCAGGTGCAGGCGTACGGGTGGCTGCGTCTCGACGAGATCCTGTTCCGCCAGCCCGGCTTCTCGCCCTCCCAGGACTACGAGCGGCGCACCGTGTCGTCGCGTGGCCGGTTCGAGGGCTGGAACAACAACCACCTGCTCCTGCTCGTCGACGGTGTCCCCGTCAACGACAACATCTACGGAGGCGCCTACACCTGGGAGCTCACGCCGATGTTCCTCCTCAAGAAGGTGGAGATCATCCGGGGCCCCGGCTCCGCGCTCTACGGCTCGAGCGCCACCAATGGCTTGCTCAACATCACCACGCGCTCCGCCTCGGATCTGACCGCACCCGTCGAGGCCAGCGTTCGCATCGGCAACGCAGCGACCCAGGTCTACGACGTCGTCGCCGGTCACGACTTCAAGCTGGCGTCGTTCCTGCTCGGCTACAACCGCTACCAGACCGACGGCAACATCTACGATTCCTACGACAACTCGGGTCGGGTGGACGCCGCCGGCAGTCTCCGCAAGTTCGCCGTCAGGGACCAGCGCTCGAGCGACTACGTGTTCCTCAAGGTGGACGGCGGCGAGGCGCTCAAGGGCCTGTCGCTCCAGTTCCATTTCCAGCGCTGGTCGTTCGAGACCGGGCACGGATGGCTGTGGTCCATCCCGGACAAGCCCGAGGATCTGAGCGAGAACCGCGAGATCATCTCGCTCGCCTACCGGCCCGCGGTCGAGTCCAAGTTCCTGCAGGAGTACGTCCTCCAGTACCAGCGCCACAAGGTGAACTGGAACGTGCGCTACTACGAGGAGCCACGCACCGCGGAGGGCTGGGCCATCGAGACGCTCGAGACCGCGGCGCACCAGATCTTCGCGCGCGTTCAGCTCGGCTACCGCATCTTCGAGGACATCACGCTCATCGGCGGCGTCGAGAACACGCTCTTTCTGTACCGGGGCGACAGCGTGCACAAGGGCAACATCAACTTCGGCGGCGAGCCGAGCGCGATGGACCCGATGGTCACCGACTATCCGCCGACCGAGGTGCCGCCCACGGGCCCTAACCGCCAGCCCGTGAACAAGGGGCCGTATTTCGAGTGGGTCAAGGGCAAGCCGGTCAACAACGTCGGAACCTTCGCCCAGCTGACGACCGGTCGCATCCTCGACAAGCGCGTCTCGCTGACGACCGGCGCGCGCTACGACGTGCAGTACTTCCCCTACGTCGATATCACGCAGGCGTCCCAGCCGAAGGACAGCAAGACGTTCCAGCAGCTCAGCCCGCGCGCGGCGGTCGTCGTCTTTCCGCACGAGCGCTTGACGGTCATGGGACAGCTCGAGCGCGCGTTCCGCGCCCCCGCGCCCGCCGAGCTCTTTGGCGCCAACACCTTCCTGCTCGCCTCGAACCTCAAGGAGCTCAAGCCCGAGGTCGTGACCACCTACGGCCTCGCGTTCGACCTCACCCCCATCGACCACGTGAACCTGCGCGCGAACGGCTACTACGAGACCTTCGAGAACCAGATCGCCTATAGCGTGGCGAACGCGAACCTCAGCACCAACGTCTACTCGCGCACCGTGACCGGCCTGGAATCCGAGCTACGGACCGACTTTCCGCTCGGCCCGGGCATGCGTCTCGGCGGCTTTCTGACCTACTCGCTCGCGAAGATCCTCGACGAGCAAGTGCAGGACAAGACCATCACGGCCAGCCCCGACAAGCTGACCTGGGCGCCGAGCCAGGTCGCCAACGCTGGCGTTCACTTCAGGTACGGACCGCTCAATGTGACGCTCCAGCTGCATTACCAGGGCTCGGTGAACCGGCGCCCCGTGGTGTGCACGAATCGGGCGGATCCGACCACGTGCACGGGCGACAGCGTGAGGGTGGACGTCAAGCACGACTACCCGGCGACGCGGCCGGCCGAGGTCGGTGACTGGATGACGCTCGACGGGCGCGCGTCCTACCAGGTCGTCGAATGGCTGCGTCTCGGCGTGCAAGGGACCAACATCACCAACACGACGGGCTTCTACATCAAGAACAACGATTACCCGTTCGACTACCGGATCGAGGGCGTTCGCGTGCTCGGGACGCTCGAGGCGCAGCTTCCGCAGAAGCTGTGAGGCTCGAGGGATGAGCTGCCTTCGCGGATGGGCGGTCACGATCTCGCTGGGCCTCGGCCTCGCGTGTGGAGCCCCCGCGGCGTTCGCCGGGGCAGGCACCGAGTCGCCCGGCCAAGCCGCCTTCGACCAGGCGATGAAGGCGCTCAATTCCGACGATGCGTCGACCGCGGAGCAGCGCTTCCTCGAGGCGATCCAGCTCGATCGCGCGATGGCAGACGCCTACTGGCGCCTGGCGACCGTCTACTACCGGCAAAAGAAATTCCACCAGGCGGTCGAGCTCTTGCGCCGGTGCCCCAAGCAGGACAGCCTCGAGATCAAGGAGCAGCTGGGGCTCAACCTCTACCTCACCGCCACCCCGCCGCCGCCCGAGGCGGTGCGGCTGCTCGAGGAGGTGACGGCGGCGCGGCCGGAGGCGCATGCGGCCCAGCTCCAGCTCGGCCAGCACTTCGTACGGACCCAGCCGGATCGGGCCACGGCCGCGCTCAAGCTCTACCTGCAGCATCGGCCCGCGTCGGCCGCGAAGTCGGACGGCGCCATCGAGTTCCTGCTCGGCTCGGCGGCGCTCCACGGCAAGGACTGGGAGCTCGCCCAGCAGAAGTTCACGGCGCTCTTGCGGGACAGGCCGGACGATCTGACGCTCCAGCTGATGCTGGGCGCGGCCCTGGTGGGCAAGAGCGCGAGCGATCCGGCCGCGTGTAGCCCCGCGGCCAGGACGTACGAGAAGATCCTGGGTGCGGGCCCCAGGCAACCCTCCATCTACTACAACCTCGCGACCTGCTACCTCAAGCTGACTCGACCCGCTGACGCCGAGCGTCAGGCGGCCGAATACACCCGGGCCAAGCCGGCCGACGCGCGGGGTTTCCTGCTGCTCGGCGAGGCGCAGCAGGCCCAGTCGAGGCTTCAGCCAGCACGCGCCAGCTTCGAGCGCGCGCTCAAGCTCGAGCCCGAGAGCACGCTCGCGATGGCGAGGCTCGGGCTGGCGGAGCTGGCCCTCGGTAACCTCCAGGCGGCCACCACCCAGCTCGACCGCGCGGAGGTCCGGGCGCCCGAGGATCTGGACGTGGCCTGCGCGCAGGTCGCCGCCTACGCGAAGCTCCACCTCGGGGACAAGCTGCGCAAGAAGGCCCAGCAACTGGCCCAGCAGGCGCAAGCGCGGGCGCAGAAGTGCGCGGGAGACGCGCACCTGGCCACCGACAACACCGACGAGGCGATCGCGACCTACCAGGCTGCCATGACGCTCGATGCCCGGACACCCGGCGCCAGCGCGGGTCTCGTGGTCGCCCTGGACCGCCGCGCCTGGGCCGAGGTGGACCGGAAGAACTTCCCCGCTGCGGTCACCGCGCTCGAGCGCGCCCTCCGGCTCGAGCCCAAGGACGTTGGCCCCCTGCGCAGCCTGGCCCGTGTGCAGCTCCTCGCTGGCAAGCCGGCCGAGGCGGTCCGGCTGCTGGGCGAGCACGCGGCGCTGGTGGCCGCTGATCTCCAGCTCGGCCGCCTGCTGGCACGTGCGCAGCTCGACCTCGGCAAGCGCGAGGCTGCGCGCGCCCAGTACGAACGCCTGATGCCGGATGCGCTCCGGGCCGGTGGCTCCACGCTCGCCGCCGTGCAGGTCGAGCTCGGCGCCATCCACCTGCTGTCTGATCACCTCGACGCCGCCATCGACGCGTTCGAGCGGGCGCTCCGGGTCGGCCAGCGGCCGATCGACGCGGTGGCGCAGCACGATCTCGCGCTGGCGCTCCTGCGGCGAGGGTTGGCGCGCGGAAAGGCCGGCCAGGCAGCCGGCGCGCTCGAGGACCTTTCCCGGGCCGTCGGCGCGGCGCGCGCGGCTGGCTTGCCGCCCAGGGAGCAAGCGGCGATCGACTGTGCCGAGGGCGTGGCGGCCATCCGAGCCGAGCGGCTGCCGCTGGCGCTCGCGGCCTTCCAGCGCGCCAGGACTGGCGGCGGTTGCGCGCTCGGCGCCGGCTACCGGAGACTCGGCGCAGAATTCCTCCACGCCTACGCTGGCTTTCGGGCCGGCGCGGCGCGTGAGCGCGAGGATGCCGCACGCAAGCTCGCGGAGCTCTTGGCCGCCGGCAATGACCCGCATCTCCGGGGCCTGCTGCGCTCCGCTCTGGAGTGGCTCGCCTACGAGGCCTACCAGCGGAACGAGGACCAGCGGGCCGAGGGCTACCTGCGCAAGGCAGCGCGGGTATCGGGCGAGGACGAGGGGCACATCCTGGAGCACAACCAGGCCGTGGTGGACCTGGCGATGGGGCGGGTCAAGAGCGCGGAAAAAGCGCTCACCGGCCTCGGCGGCGCCCCGGCGGAGGCGCTGCTCAACCTGGGCATCGCCAGGGACCGCGTGGGCGATGGCGAGGGGGCCCTGCAGCTCTACCGCCGCGCCTGGAAGCGCGGCGTGCACACGCCCCGCTTGAAGGAGTGGATCGAGACCAAGGAGCGCTTCTTCGGGGAGGCTGGCTCGTGAGGTCCCGCGTCGTGCGCCGCGTCCTTCGGGCTTGCACGGTGCTGCTCGTTTGTCTGGAAGTGTGCCAGGCAGCGGCCGAGCCCTCCAAGGGGAAGGTGGCGATCGCCATCTACACGCCGAACGTCTTGTTCGAGAACCCGAGCGCGCGCTTCGCGTACGTGCAGGACGTGGCGCGCCAGGTCAGCGCCGCCACCGGCGTCGAGTTCCAGGGCAAGGCGTTCAGCCGCAGCGTCGACCTGGAGGTCGCGATCAAGAAGGGCGAGGTGCAGTTCGCGATCCTCGACGCCGTCTACGTGGCCGCGGGTGGGGCGGGCCATCCCGTGCTCGCGACGGCCACGACGCGCGGGGAAATCGCACCGCACTGGGCGCTCTTCTCGTCCGGGGCCACCGATCTGCGGGCGTTGCGCGGCCAGCGGCTGTGGGTGGCGCGCACCAGCGCGCGCGATGACGACTTCATCGAAAATGCCTTGTTCGGCGGCGACCTGCGGATCAAGGAGTGGTTCGGCGGCAAGGGCGAGACGCCCGATCTCGCCTCGGCGGTCATCTCGGTCAAGCGCCGGGAAAAGGACGCGGCCCTGCTTCCGGAAACAGCGGGGCAGGGGCTCAAGCGTCTCCTGGAGGCGGGGCGCGTCCCTGGCCCGGCGTTCTGTCAGATCGACCTGCGCCAGCCTGCCGAGCTCGTGGCCAAGCTCCGGCAGGCCCTGGCGGCGCAGCGATCGGGGGCCGTGCTCGATGGGTGGAAGCCGGCCGACGCCAGCGCCTACCGGGCGCTCGGGGCCCGCATGGCACCGCACGTCAAGAGGCCCGTGGCCATCGAGCCGCGGCGCGCGGCGATCGACGAGCTCGGTCTGCTGGTGCCGGCGCCGATGGCGGCCCCCAGGCTGCCCGACCTCCGGCAATAAGTCGCAGACGCCATGACGATCGCCCCCGAGACGGCCGAGCAGGTCACGGAGGGCGAGCGCGCGTCGCGTGGCCGCGGTCCGAGCCTCTACGTCCAGGTGCTGGTCGCGATCGCCTTGGCGGCGCTCCTCGGCTGGCTTGCCCCCGACTGGGGCATCGCGATGCGCCCGCTCGGCGACGGCTTCATCAAGCTCATCAAGATGCTGATCGGGCCCATCGTCTTCACCACCGTCGCGGTCGGCATCGCGGGGATGGGCGATCTCAAGAAGGCCGGCCGCGTCGGGGGCAAGGCCGTCCTGTGGTTCGAGCTCATGACCACCGTCGCGCTCGTGATCGGCCTCGCGGTGGCGCACCTTCTGCGGCCCGGCAGCGGGATCCACGCGCAGCTCGACAAGCTCGACACCGGCGTGCTCGACAAGACCCTGTCGGCGCCGCACCCGCAGGGGTTCGTCGCGCACGTCCTCGCGATCATCCCCGACAGCTTCGTGGGTGCCTTCACGCACGAGGACATCCTGCCCGTCTTGCTGCTGGCGCTCCTGCTCGGCTCCGCGCTGGCCAGGCTCGGCAAGCGGGCGCCGCTCGTGCTGTCGCTGTTCGAGCAGCTCGCGGCCGCGGTGTTCGGTGTGGTCGGCATCGTGATGCGGCTCGCGCCTCTGGGCGCCTTCGGCGCGATGGCCTTCACGGTCGGCAAGTACGGGATCGGCACGCTCGGCTCGCTGGCCAAGCTGATGGGCGCGTTCTACGGGACGACCTTCCTGTTCGTGTTCGTGGTGCTCGGTCTGGTGATGCGCTCGATGGGCTTTTCGATCCTGCGGCTGATCTCGCACCTGCGCGAGGAGCTCATCATCGTCCTCGGAACCTCGTCGTCCGAGTCGGCGTTGCCGCGCCTGATGGGCAAGCTCGAGGCCGCCGGCTGCGGCGCGCCCGTGGTCCGCCTGGTCGTGCCGACCGGCTATTCGTTCAACCTCGACGGCACGGCGATCTATCTGACGCTCGCGGCGCTGTTCGTCGCGCAGGCGCTGGACGTGCACCTCACCTGGGCCGAGGAGGGGCAGCTCTTGCTCGTGCTCCTCCTGACGTCGAAGGGCGCCGCGGGCGTGACGGGGAGCGGCTTCGTGACGCTGGCGGCCACGCTGGCGGCCACGCGCAGCGTGCCGGTCGCGGGCCTGACGCTGCTCCTCGGGGTGGACCGGTTCATGTCCGAGGCGCGCGCCCTGACCAACTTCATCGGCAACGCGGTGGCGACCCTGGTCGTGGCGCGCTGGGAGCGCGACCTGGATCTCGACAAGGCCCGCGCCGTGCTCGCCCCGCGTCGCCGACCTCCTGCACAGCCCTAGACCCAATGAGGTCAGGACACGAGCCGGATCAAGAAGGAGCGCCGGAGCCCTTGCCGACTTGATCGCCGTGCGCCCGTGTCGTCTCGCCAGGCCTAGCGACCCAGCGGCCCACGATCGCCGAGGTTCGACGCGTCGACGAGGTGAGCTTTGAAGACCGCGCCGAGCTCCGGGATCTGCTCGAGGCGCATCTCCGTGGCGGCGCCGGGGCTGTATTCGGTCTGGAAGCGCTCGTTCCACCACGCAAACCCGCGGACGTTCGGCCAGCGCCTCGAGAGCAGGCCCGTGAGTGCCTCGTCCGCCCATGCCGCCGGCTTCACGACCGGATGTCCTGCCGTCGTCCCGAACTCGTAGACCATGATCGGCTTCGAGGGGGCCATCCGCAGCAGCCGAGGGTAGGCGGCGTCCAGGAGCGCGATGAAGGAAGGCGGGGACTCGTCGATTGGGCTCTGAGCGCCATAGATCGAGACACCCGTACTGTCGACGACGTCATCGCCAGGGTAATAGCTCTCGAATGCGTTCCATGCCTCCGCTGGATGCTCAGGCAGGTTCAGGTGGAATGCCCAGTGAATGTTCCTCGCGCCCCGGCTCCGCATGAGCTCCACGATGTGCCGAAAAGCCTGGCGGTAGCGCTGTGGCCCTTCGACGGGTCCGCCATTGTGCACGCCGTTCCACGGAGCGTCGTCGATGTTCATCTCCCAGCCCCAGTCGACGATGACCTGGGATCCGAAGTCCCTCGCCCCATCGGCCCAGACCCCGAGATCGGCATCGAACTGGCCGGCGTTGATGGCACCGAGGGTGAAGAGCGGCTCTGGCAAGCCGCCGCTGCGCAGGTTCAAGTAGATGAATGGCGTTGCGCCGCGTCCCTTGATCACCGTCGCGATGGCGGTGGGGAAGACGCGACCGGCGTCGGAGAACTCGTTGGCAAAGGCCACCCAGGCGACGGTCCGCCCGGCCGCGGCCTCGTAGCTCGTGACCTCCGCGCTGATCGCACCTGGTTGCTGCGTGGCAGGCGTGGTGTGACTGATCCAGCTCTGCGTGGTCACCCCGTGGAAGACCGTCTCGGACCCGACGTCGGCGTCCGGACCGCCGCTGTCCGCGGAGCTCGTGCCGGCCTCGCGCCGAGAGCCGTCCGAACCTGACGACGACGCGCCATCAGCCGGCCGGCAGGCGGTGATCGTTACGCCCAGGGCCAGGCCGAACACAACAAGACACTCCAATGGTGCGATGATCATGAGTCCTTTCGTCATGCCCCGGGGAAGGTCGCTTCCCCCTCAGCGCAGCGAGTCCTTTGTCCAGTACGTGTCGGTCGAGACCCGGCCGAGCAGCCGGCCGGCCACCACGCCGGCACCGGTGTGGTGACCGACGCAGAACTCGACGGCCTTGGCGGGCGTGCACGGGATACGGATGGCGGACGGTTCGGGCAGTGGGATCGGCGTGACGAGCTTGTGCGCGACCATGCAAGGGCTGCCTTACACGGCGGATGCCAGGCGGGCGCGGGCGTGTTCTCGATGGGTTGACCGTGGGCGGCGGCTGCACGGCGAGCCCCGCCGAGGGCGCGTCCCGCCACCTGTCGCACGCAGCAAACAGCCATTGGTGAGCGCGCACCTACAGCGAACAGAAGCTCGGGACGCCGGCGGGTAGGCCCGATGCCCACGGCTCGGGTGACGTCCCGTAGGGATGGGCCTGAAGAAAGCGCCAGTCGATCGCCTCGCCCGCGGGCGACGGCATGTGGCCGCTGCCGTGATTGCAGATCACGGCGAAGCGCCCGCTCGATTTGAGCGCGTCGTAGTAGCGCCTGCTCGATTCCTCGAACAGGGCCATGCCGACGATGTCAGTGGAGCCCCCATGGTAGATCAGGGCGGAAAACCGGTTGGTTGGATCCTGATCGGGCGGCATCGGCCCGATGAGTCCCCCCGAAGACACGACCACGCTGGCGACGTAGCTCGAGCGACGCAGGCTCATCTGCGCGGTCTGCAGACCACCGGCGCTGAATCCGA
>JAHFDS010000247.1 GCA_023248855.1 Myxococcales bacterium | reverse complement strand
TGGATGCGCGCCGAGGCGTCGCCGGGGGCCGGCGAGACGGTCTCGACCACGGCCACGTCGGGGAGCGCGATGCCGCCGGCCCGATAGCCCACCGAAGAGAAGTCGGGGATCACGTCGCCGTCCTGGTCTGGCGGGTAGTGCAGGCGATCGTCGGGCCCGAGGTCGACCACGCTGGCGCGCGGCTGGTCCACCGGGATGAGGCGACCGCCGGGACGCGCATCCGCCCCGCGCGGGGCGTCGCCGCCTCGGCCATCGACCTGACGTGGCGCATCGCCCGGGACCGCGTCGCGTGAGCGGGCCGCGTCGGCTGGTGGGGCCGCATCGCGCCTCGCGGCGTCACCCGCTGCCCGCGGGTCGTCCCCGTGCGAGGGGCTGTCGTCCCGCCGGGCAGCGTCCGGAGGGCCGCCGACTCGCGACGCGAGCCTCGACTCGCCACCGCAGGCGACGAGCAGCAGACAGGGGGCCAACCGGAAGAGGGAAGCGTTTCGGGTGGGGGGCACGCAGATGTCCTCGGCCGCATGGATTCACATACCGGGCCAACCCCCTGAGCCGCCCGGCGGACCGTCCACGCCATGAGCTCGCGGACTTGGCGCCCTTGCCCGCGCGACCTCGCGAGAGCGGCTGGGGGCCGGGTGAACGATCCGATCACCCCCGCGGCGGGTCCTGTCAGCCCCGCGGCCTACGCTGTGCTCATGGACACGCAGGGGCTCGAGCTGCCTGAACCGATGTGGGACGACCAGCCGCTGATCGCCGACGCCGAGGCCGACGATGACGATCGCGCCACCCCGCGGCCGCTCGGCATGCGGCGCCGCTTCGTGCGCGTCGAGGTCACCGACGCCGACGTGATCGCGGAGCTCGACCGCCGCGAGCCGCGAGACCGCGAGACCTGGGCGGCCGCAGCGTTACGCATCGGCGCGCTGTGCCTGCGCACGGCCTCGGGACAGGTCGACCAATCGGCCGTGCGCGACGCCGGTACCCACCTTCTGCGCGAGCTGGGCGCGGTGCTCGATGCGCGCGCGGATGCGCTGACCGAGCGCCTGTCGGGTACGCTCGGCGCGTGGCTCGATCCCGCGAGCGGTGCGTTGCCCGAGCGCCTGCGTACGCTCGTCAGCTCCGACGGCGAGCTCGAGCGCATCTTGCGCGCGCACCTCGGCGATCAATCGACGCTGGCGCGGACGCTCTCGACGCACGTCGGGGCCGACAGCCCGCTGTTCCGGCTGATCGCCCCGGGCGCGGCCGATGGCCTGCGCGCCCAGCTCGAGCGCGCGCTCGCGGAGGCGCTCGAGGCCCAAAGGCAGCGGGTGCTGCGCGAGCTCTCGCTCGACACCAAGGACTCGGCGCTGTGCCGCATGATCGGCGAGCTCAAGACCCACCAGGGCGCGCTCGAGGCGGCCCTGGCGGGGCGCGTGGACGCGGTGGTCGGCGAGCTCACGCTCGACCGGCCCGACTCCGCGATCTCGCGCCTGGTCGGTCGCGTCGAGGCCGCGAGCCGCGAGATCGGCAAGAACCTGACGCTCGACGAGGAGGGCTCGGCGCTCTCGCGGCTGCGGCGCGAGCTCGCCGGCACGCTCGACGCGCTCGTGCAGCGCCAGTCGAGCTTCCAGGCCGAGGTGCGCGAAACCCTGGCCGCGCTCGACGCGCGCAAGAAGGAGGCGGAGCGCTCCACCCGTCACGGCGCGACCTTCGAGGAGGCGCTCGGTGCGCTGCTCGCGGCCGAGGTCCAGCGCACCGGCGACGTCTGCGAGGCGGTCGGGGCGCGGCCCGGCGAGATCGCGCGCTGCAAGACCGGCGACTTCGTGATCGAGCTCGGCCCCGAGAGCGCGGCCGCCGGCGCCCGCCTGGTGGTCGAGGCCAAGGAGGACCGGAGCTACGACCCGAAGAAGGCCCTGGCGGAGATGGACGAGGCGCGCAAGAACCGCCGCGCGCAGCTCGGCCTCTTCATCGGCTCCGCGCGCACGTCGGGAGCGCTCGAGCCGATCGCCCGGCACGGCGACACCGTGCTCGTGGTCTGGGACCCCGAGGACCCGACCACCGACCTGCGCGTCCGCCTGGCGCTCGGCATCGCACGCGCCCTGGCCACGCGCGCCCGGTCGCGCGACCAGAAATCCACGAGCGCGCTCGCCGAGATCGATCGCGCCGTGCGCGCCATCGAGAAGCAGGCGGGCTTGTTCGACGAGATGCGGGGCTGGACCCGCACCATCGACGCCAACGCCGAGAAGCTCCTCGAGCGCCTGGCCAGGATGGAAAAGGAGCTCGGCAGCCAGCTCGAGCGCCTCGACGCCCACGTGGCCCAGCTGCGCACCGCCGAGGTGCCGGCCGACTGATGGGACAGCTCCCGCTCTGCACCGTGAGGCCCACCCCTTGCGCCGGGACGCGGGCGCCTTAGACTCAGGGCCAATGCGCTCTCGCGCCGCGCTCCTCGCGCTGCCTTCTCTGCTGCTGCTGCTCGCCGTCGCAGCCGGCGGACGTCCGCCTCGCACCGAGCACGCCGGAGATGCGCCTGCGATCACGGCGGTCGTCGCCCACGATGCGCCCGCTGACCTGCCGGCGATCGACGGCGCGCCGCTCGCGCCGCCGTCGGTCTCGCTGCCCTGCCCGACCTTCGCCGAGCCCACCGCGGACGAGCCCCTCGCCCGCCCGCGCTCCGCTTGCGGCTCCGCCTTCGTGCTTTCCGACCGCCCGCTCCTCTTGTGATTCGTCACGCTGACACATTCACCTAGCCAGATGTGTTCGTGATCGCGGCCGCGGCCGCGGGGCGCGCCTGCGCGCCCGAAAGGAGCTCCCATGTCCGTTCGACGTCTCTGCCTCGCCTGTCTGCTCGTGCTCGCGGCCTGCTCGGGCGGCCCACCCGAGCCCACGCACCTCGTGTTCCACCTCGACCGCACCACCGTCCCCGACGAGGACGTCCGCGTCGGCCTGCAAACGGTCCAGCGCCGCCTGGACGCCTTCCACCTGCCCGAGGCTCGCATGATGCTCTCGGGCGATAGCCTCATCGTCACCGTCGGACCGGCCTCTCCCGCGACTCGAGCCGAGGTCGAGCATGCGCTCGCCGGCCCGGGGCGCTTGCGCCTGTCCGCGATCGACGACGGCCTGGCGATCGATCTCCACCCCCTCGCACGGATCGACCGCACGAGCCCGAACGACCTCCAGGTGACGCTCGCAGAAGAGGACGCCGAGGCCGCCGAGGCCCTCACACGAGGTGCCATCGGCCACCGGCTACTGCTCTCGCTCGACGGCGAGGCGCTGTTCCAGCCGCTCGTCCGGGAGCCCCTGCGGGGGCGGCAGGTCGTCATCAGCTCACCCGACGAGGCGTCGCTCGATCGCCTCGACGCCGTGCTGAGCACGCGCCCCCTGCCCTTCCGCCTGTCGCCGCGCTGACCGCTACTTGAAAGGATTGCGCTCGGGCGCGTCATCCGGATCGTTGGCGTGCAGCAAGGCGCGGACGATGAGGTTCATCGCGGGCACGCGATGGCGGACCCAGCACGACAGCGGCTCGGGCCGCGCGCCGAGCCGGGCTTTGGGCTCGAGCGCCGTGCGGCCGAGCGACAGGCGCCTGGCACCGAGCGCGATGGCGTCGCCCACCGCCTGATAGAGCAGGCGAAAGTAGATCGGCACCTCGCCGTTGGTCGCCGAGTCGAAGCCCACGAAGTAGCCGATCGCGGTCTCCCCGTCCGACAGCGTCGTGATGAAGCCGACCAGGCGGTCGCCGCGCCGCGCGACCGTGCAGCGGAAGCGATCGCCGAAGGTGCGCTGCAGGCCCGGGATGAAGCCCGGCTCGAGCGTGTTCACCCGGAACGCGGCGCGCTCGTGCACCTGCAGGTAGAGCGCGTGAATCTCATCTGCTTTGGCGGATACATCTGCCAGCGGCTCCATCGTGACGCCGCCGCCGGCGACCTTGTCGACGATCTCCTTCGCGGTCTTGCGGTACTTCTTGTTGAGCCCGCCGAGGTAGTCGTCGAACGTCTTCCACGCCGGATCGAGCGCGAGGACCATGTTGGGCTCGGTCTCGAGGGGTCGGTACGAGAACGTACGGAGCGCCTCCGCATCCGCGCTCTGGCCCGGCAGGTCCTTGACCATGACGAAGTCGCTGTCGCCGCTGAGGCGGTCCGCGCGGCGCAGCCGGTAGAGCGCCTCGGCGACGCCCGGCCAGATCGCCGCGGGCGCCTCGTCCGGTGCCATCGCGATGCCGAACGGCCCCCACGACAGGAGGTTGCCGCAGAGCAGCATGCGCTCCTCGAGCCCCGCGAGCGACGCCTCGGTCGCCTTGCGCGCCGCGCGCTGCAAGAGCCCTGGGTTTCGCGCCTTGGGCACGAGGCGCTTTCCCGAGATCGTCACCTGCTGCGCGACCAGCGCCGCCACGGCCTTCTCGCCGCGGAAGATCATCGCGTAGCGCGGCTCGATCGACTGCGGCCCATCGGTCTCGACCAGGCGCAGGTACGGCCTCGACATGAGCACGCCCCGCGCGGCCGCGAGCGCGTCCCAGCGCGCCGCGTCGACGTAGTCGATGCCGTCGGACAGCAGAAAGCCGAGCTCCGTCGGCGAGTGGCGCGCACGGTGGCGCGCCCATGCGCTCCTGACCCCCATCTCGCAAGCATCGTCCTTGCGCCGCCGTCGCGCAACGGCGCAGCGTCCGTCGGGTTTTGGCGTACCCTGCCGGGCAGGCCTGTGAACCTGCGCCGCACCTACTTCATCCTGCCCAACCTGTTCACGCTCGGCTGCGTGTTCTGCGGCTTCGTGTCGATGTGCATCTCCTCCGGGGCGCGTGACGCCCGGGATCTCTACGAAGCGTCGCTCGCCGTGTGCTTCGGCTACCTCTTCGACACGCTCGACGGGCGCGTGGCGCGGCTGACCAAGACGCAGTCGTCCCTCGGCCTGCAGCTCGACTCGCTCGCGGACGTGATGACCTTCGGCGCCGCGCCGGCGCTGCTCGTGTACAAGTGGGGGCTGCAGTCCTTCGGCCGCTGGGGCGTCTTCATCGGGTTCCTCTACGTGGCGGCCGGCGCGCTGCGCCTGGCGCGCTTCAACGTGCTGTCGATGGCGGCTGGGGACGGCCACGCCAAGCCCGGCAAGTTCATGCTCGGCCTGCCGATCCCGGCCGCGAGCGCGGTGCTGCTGTCCCTGGTGATCGTCAACTACAAGGTGGGCGGGC
Source organism: Myxococcales bacterium (assembly GCA_023248855.1). Taxonomy (GTDB): domain Bacteria; phylum Myxococcota_A; class Polyangia; order JAHFDS01; family JAHFDS01; genus JAHFDS01. Next base: position 6,711 of record JAHFDS010000247.1, on the reverse strand, counting down.
AGTTCGCGATCGCGCACGCCTCCGTGGCGGTCGTCGTCATCGTGCTTTCGTACCTGATGGTGAGCCGCATCCGCTTCCGGTCGTTCAAGGACCTGCGCCTGTCGCGAAAGACCATCGCCGTGAGCGTGCTCCTTCTGTGTGCGAGCTGGGTCATCGCGGTGCGCCTGCGCCCTTCGTTCATCTTCGTGTTCCTGATGAGCACGTACGTCACGCTGGCGCTCACCGAGGAGCTGTTCTTCTACCGTCGCCGGCAGCGCGAGGACGCCGAGCTGCGGTCCTCGCAGGCCCGGGCCGCCTACGCAGTCGAGGAGGCCAAGGAGGAGAAAGAGGTGCTGCGCGAGCTCGGCGCCTTCGACAGCGACGAGGAGGACAAGCCGAAGGGTGAGCCGACGCGATGACGCTCGACAGGCCTCGCGGTCAGGGCGTGGAGACGGTTCCAGCAGGCACGGCAGACCCGTAGCGCCCGAGGAACCCGCGCCGCACCAGCGTCGCGGACGCCGGCGCGAGGAAGCTCCCTCCGCCAGCGAAGGCGTTGCCCAGGCCGTCGGCCCAGACCACGTGGAGGTCCTGCGCGAAGGTTGCGGGGGTCTCGTCGACCCAGGTCCCGCTCTTGCGACGCCAGGCCTCTCCCCCCCAGCCGACGACCCAGACGGTGCCGTCGGCCTCGGCCCATACCCCGCTCGCCGCGGCGCTCCTCCAGCCAAGACCGCCGGCCTGCGGCGACCAGCCGGTGCCATCGTAGTGCAGCACCACCGCGGGCGGTCCGCCGACGGCCCACACGTCCCTTGGCCCGGTGCCGTGCACGGTCGTCAGGATCGCCTGTGAGCCCGACTCCTGACGCGCCCAGCGCTGTCCGTCGTAGTGCACGATCACCCCTTGGCGGCCGACCACGAAGACGTCGCGCGGCCCGCTGCCCCAGACCTTTAGGTACGCGACACCCAGGGCCGCCGGCGGCGCCACCTTGGTCCACGCCGTGCCATCGAAGTGGTAGAGGAGATCGTTGTCGCCCATCGAGGTCGGGCTGCCGCCCACCGCCCAGACCTCGTCGCCAGCCCCCCACACGCCGAACAGCGTGGCGTCCGTTCCGAGGCGCGTCGTCATGGCCCTGGTGCCGTCCCAGTGCACCGCGATGCCCTTCTCGCCCACGAACCACACGTCGTCCCGGGCGCGCGGCCACAGCCACCACAGGGTCTCCTCGACCTGCAGGTCGAGCTCGTGCCACTGCCCGTCGAAGCGCAGCGCGAGCGAACCCTTGCCCGTGCCGATGCTGCCACCGGAGAAGAAGACCTCACCGCCCACGCCCTGCACGCACAGGAACGGCCGCGCCGGGATCGGCTGGAACGGCACCTCACGCCATCCGGTGATCGGCGGCGCATCGGCAGACCGAGCGTCCATCCGCGCCGCATCGGGCGGCGGGACCCCGTTGCCGCCACAGGCCATCATGGTGAGCGCGACGCCCACCATGACCATTACCCTGACGGGCGCCATTTCCCCCAGGCCTCTCATGCGCCGATAGTGCCGCGGAACGCGCAATCACCGGGTCGGAAAAATGCCACGGCCGGAGCAGCGTTTCGCCACCCCGGCCGTGACTTCATTTCTCCCGTCCAGGTTGCGTGCGGATCTCTGGGTTTGACCCGGTGCCCTTTGCGGGGCTCCTTCTACGGGCCGCTTTCTCCCTCGCACAGTGCAGGCACCGCTACCCCCGGCGCCTGCTCCCCGAACGGTCTGCTCTGTGTCGGCCTCCCCCGGGATTCACTCCGGCGACCGACCCCGGGCCTTGCCCGGAGCAGTGTGTTCCGTCCTCGATGGCCTCCTTCGAGGTTGACATTGAAGACCTTAATGAAGCGTGTGCGATCCGTCAATGGGGAAAATGTGACCCACCGCAATGCGCAGGGTCGAATCTTTCGACAATCAAGTCCCGCTGACTCCAGGGCGCGGGCCCGCATCATTGGAACACGCCATGCAAGCCTTGCAGTCGTGCTCCGCGACTTCGCCGGTACCGGCGCAATGGTCGCAGTCGAGCTCGTAGCAGCCGGGCAGACCGATGACGGTCGCCCCGCCACACTGCGGGCAGAGCCGCGTCCTGCCGGTACCGCCGCAGACCTGGCAGCTCGCCCCGGGAACCCCTTGCGAGGACATCGGCTCCTTCATTCGTACCACCCCGAGGGAGGTCCGCGCAACCACCGCTGCGGGACCACGGGCCCCTGATTTCTTGAGCATCCGCGGCGCGGATGCGACGCTTTCCCGTCGATGATGGCGCTCTCTATCCCTTCCGTGACGGGGCTGGTCTCCGGCCTCGCCTTGCTGTGCTGCGCCGCCTGCGGCGGCGGTGACGAAAAAGGCCCACCCACGGCGGGCAGCCGCGGTGCGGCAGGCCAATCTGGAAAGGCCGAGCCCGGTCCGACCAAGCCCGACGCGCCGAGAGCCCCGCCACCTGCCGAGGGTCACCCGGTCTACAACCTCTACGACAATCGGGCGCTCGCGCACGTCCAGCGAGGCGGCGGCCTGGTGGTCCTTCCCGGCGTGCCCGGCATCGCCAAGTACACGCGCTTCGGGCGACCCCGCGCGCCGTTTCCGGCAGAGCCCGCCCGCGTGGACGGCAAGCCAGCCGGTTTCTCGGGAACGCAGGCGACGCTCGACGTGCCGCTGTCTGACGCGCAGGCGAAGGCCGCGACGACGCTGCGGGTGCGCCTCAAGGCGCCCGGCGCTGGCAAGCTGACGGTGTTCGTCAACCAGAAGGCCACCCCCCCTGGAACGCTCGTGGCGGGCTGGCAGACCCTCGGGCTCGCCGTGCCGGCCGGCGCGCTCAAGGGCGGGGAGAACAACCTGCGCTTTTCGTATTCGGGCAAGCCGCAGACGCTCGCGCCAGGCAAGACGGGCGCGGCAGCCGTGCAGTGGATCCAGATCGGGGGCGAGCCGCTGGCGGACGACGCCGACGTGGTGCTGCACGACCCGGCGAAGAAGGCACTCTTGCTGCCCAAGGGCGGCGGGCTCGCCTACTACGTGATGGTGCCCGAAAAGGGGCGCCTCGCCGGCGCGACCGGCCCTGGCTGCGAGATCGACGTCGGCGTGCGCGCCGAGACCGGAACCCCGGTGACCGGCACGCTCGGCCCGGCGGCGGCGATCGACCTGTCCGCGCTGGGCGGCAGGGTCGCGCGGCTCGAGCTCATCGCCAGGAGCGACTGCGCGCTCACGGGCGCCGCCCTCGAGGTGCCGGGACCGGCGCCCGAGGCCAAGCGACCGCAGAAGCCCAGGAACCTCATCCTGTGGATCAACGACAGCCTGCGTCGCGATCGCGTGCGGCTCTTCAACCCGAAGGCCAGGCCCGAGTCGCCGGGCTACGACGCGTTCGCCAAGGAGGCCACGGCGTTCTCGAGCGCCTACGTGCAAGGCAACGAGTCGCGCGCCAGCCACGCCTCCATCTGGTCCGCGGTCGTGCCCTACGTCCACCAGATGATCAAGGACGGTCGCAGGCTCGACCCCAAGAAGCTCGAGACGCTGCCACGCGCGCTCAAGCGCGCCGGGGGGCTGTTCCTTGGGGGCATCTCGGCCAACGGCTACATCACGTCGAAGATGGGCTTCGGCGACGGCTGGGACACCTACCGCAACAACATCCACGATGGCGGTGGCCTGTCGGCGGCGGACCTGGTGCGCCACGCAGAGGAGTGGATCGAAAAGAACGGATCGAAGCCGTTCTTCCTGTACGTGGGCGCCATCGACACCCACGTGTCGTGGAACGCGCACAAGCCCTGGATCGACCAGTACGACACCAAGCCGTACACGGGGCCGTTCACGAAGTCCGCCAATGGCAAGCTCATCGACCAGGTCGCGCAGGGCAAGAAGAAGATCACCGATCGCGACAAGGAGCGTGCGCGCGCGCTCTACGACTCGAACGTCAGCTTCGCGAGCGAGCAGTTCTGGAAGTTCTGCGAGTTCCTGAAGGAAAAGAAGCTCTGGGACGACACCCTGATCGTGATGACGGCCGACCATGGGGACGAGCAGTGGGAGCACGGCCGCGTGGGGCACGGCGGCTCGAGCCGCGAGACCCTGGTGGGTGTGCCCATCCTCGTCCACTACCCGCCTCTGTTCCCGAACGGCAAGATGGTGCCCGAAGGCGTGGACACCATCGACATCCTGCCGACATTCCTCGACGCGATCGGCGCCGAGCCGTCGAAGACCGCCCAGGGCGAATCGCTGATCGACCTCGCGCAGGGCGCCGGCCAGGGGTATCCGCGGCCGGCGTTCTCGACGCACTACGAGCTGCACTGGGTGATGCGCCTCGGGCCGTGGAAGCTGCGGGCGCTCGGCACGAGCGAGCTCTACGACCTCGCCAACGACCCGCTCGAGGAGGACGACATCCACGCCAAGCGGCCGAACGAGCACCGCCTGCTCATCGACGCGCTCTCGACGTTCATCGCCTACCAGAAGGACTGGAAGAAGCCGCGCTGGGGGGTCGCCTCGAACCACCGCCCCGCGCTGTCGGACGACCTCGAAGCGAAGATCCAGTGACCCGCGAGAAGGCGCAGAGCGGGCCCTCGGTGACGATCGAACGGCGCGGCCGGGCGGGCGCCGTCGTGTCGGCGGCCCAGGCACGGGCCCTCGCGCGGGCGGCCGCAAAGCTCCTCGTGGTGGCCGGAAGGCCCCAGGCGAGCCTGGCGATCTCGCTGGTGGACGACGCGGAAATACATGCGCTCAATCGCATGTATCGCGATACCGACGGGGCCACCGACGTGCTCTCGTTCTCCCTCGTCGAGGGCGACGCGGTGCGCGGCGACGCCTTTGCGCTCGGCGACGTCGTGATCTCGGTGGAGACCGCGGCCAGGCGCAAGAAACGGGGTCTCGAGGGGGAGCTCTTGCACCTTCTGACGCACGGGATCTGCCACCTGTGCGGCCTCGACCACGCGACGCCCGCCGAGGCGCGCGTGATGTTCGCCGAGGAGCGGCGCCTGCGCGCGGCCGCGAGGCTCCCCGAGACGCGGTGACCGGCTCGCCGATCGCGCGATTTGCGCCTCCGAGCGGATCGCAAGACAATAGGGGCGGTGGCCCGCAAGCGCTTGGGAGAGATCCTCGTGGAGATGGGGGCCCTGTCGGAGGAGCGGCTGCGCGCGGCCTTGTCCGAGCAGCAACGCTGGGGCGGCAGGCTCGGACAGATCCTCGTGAAGATGCGCGCCTTACAGGAGCCGGCGCTACTGGCGGCGCTGTCGACCCAGCTCAGCGTGCCGGTGGCCGCGCTCGACACTATCCAGATCCCGGCGGAGATCACGGCGCTCGTACCGCGCGCCACCTGCGAGGAGCTCGGCGTGCTGCCGTTCGCCCTGCGCGGCAACTTTCTCGACCTGGCGATGCTCGACCCGAGCGAGCTCAACAGCCTCGAGCGCGTGCGGGTCATGGTCCGCAAGAACGTCCGCCCGTTCCTGGTCGGGCCCCAGACCTTCGAGCGCGCCCTCAAGCGCTCCTTCGAGGTGCCGGTCGCGGCCGTGATGCCCCGGGGCCTGCCAGAGCTCGAGCACATGTTCGGCGGTGATCTCGTGGACCCGGACACTGCGCCCGCGGCCCCGCCGCTGGCGCCGCTGGCGCCGCTGGCGCCGGCGCGGCCGATCGAGATGGACGAGCCGCCCGCGAGGCCGCCCTCGCTCGTGCCTCCACAGGCGGCGTTCGCCGCGCCGCCGCGCGTGACAGCCGTCCCGGTCGATCTCGACGATCCACCCGAGGCACCGCAGCCATCGGAGGTCCCGCCTGCGGGCGGCTACGACCTCGGCCAACTCCAAGAGAGCGCATCGGCCGACCTCATCCCCGCGTGGGCGAGCTCGCTCATGGATCTGCTCGGCAGCGCGCGCGGCGAGATCGCGGGCCTGTCCGACCGCGTGGCGCAGATGGAAGCCCTGCTCGCGCGTGACGAGGCCGTCCTGCGCAAGCTGCTCGCGCTCCTGGTCTCCGGCGGCGTCTGCACGCAAGAGCAGCTCATGCTCGCGCTCAAGACCGCCCAGGAAGGCTGAGCTTGCGCGGCGCCGGGACGCCGCTCGCGCTCCTGCGCGTCGACCCGCTCGCCACCCAGGTCGAAGACCGCTGCGTGCGTTGCATGATGCGACCCGAGGTGTGCCTGTGTCCGCTGCCGCGCGTGCCGAATCGCACGCCAGTCGTCATCGTGAGGCACCGGCTCGAGGCGTTCCGACCCACCAACACCGCCCGGCTGGCGGCGCTCGCGCTCGCCCAGGCGGAGCTCTACGAGTTCGGCCGGCTCGGCGTCGCCGGCACCGATGCGCCCCTGCGCGTGCCCGGAACCTGGCTCCTGTTCCCCGACGGGCCTCCGCTGGCGCCCCACGCCCCGCGCCCCGCCCGACTGCTCGTGCTCGACGGGACATGGCCCCAGGCGCGCCGGATGGCGCACAGGCTCGAGGCCGTGCGAGGGCTGCCCCGGTTCGCGCTGCCGGCGCCCGCGGAGGCGTCCGATCGGCTGCGCACCGAGCCCCATCGGGAGGGCATGGCGACGCTCGAGGCGATCGCGCACGCGCTCAGCGTGCTCGATGGACCCGAGGTGGCACAGCCCCTCCTTGCGCTCTACCGGCGACAGGTCGCGGGCGTGCTGGCCACGCGCAGGGGCCAGGCGGGCCTGCGGCCGGCATGAGCGCGCCCTCGGCGGCGCCCTACGGCGGCCTCTGGGTGGAGCACGCGGCGCCGGCCGACGTGCGGCTCGTGCTCGGCCCGATCGCG
>JAHFDS010000670.1 GCA_023248855.1 Myxococcales bacterium | reverse complement strand
GCCGGCGGCGGGGACCTCGCCGTGGCCTTCCTGTGGAACGACCCGGACGCCGCGCGCGCCCTGTCGGCCGCCCTCAGGCGCGAGGGCTTCACGCCGATCTCGCTCGCCGTCGCGCCCCGCGGGGCCGAGACGCTGTGCGAGTCCATCTCCGGATCCATCTCCCTTCCCCTTCCCGCTGCCGCCCCTTCTCCCGCTGCCGCGCCTGGCGTCGCGCCCAGCTCGCGTGTCGCGGGGTTCTACAAGCTCGCGGTGGCCGAGAGGCGGCGCCTGCTCGCCGAGCGCCTCGGGCTCTCGGCGTCGGATCTGGCGGCGCTCGACGGCGGCCTCGACGCGGAGACGGCCGATCACCTCATCGAGAACGTCGTCGGCACCTTCGCCCTCCCGTTCGGCCTGGCCCTGAACTTCCGGGTGGACGGCCGGGACGTCATCGTGCCGATGGCGGTCGAGGAGCCGTCGATCGTCGCGGCCGCGTCCTACGCCGCGCGCACCGTGCGCGAAGCGGGTGGCTTTCGCACCGAGGTGGATCCGCCCGAGATGATCGCGCAGGTGGAGCTGCGCAACGTCCCCGACCTGGCGGAGGCGTGCCGCGCGCTCGAGGGCGCGCGCGGAGCCATCCTCGACCTGGCGGACCGCGCCCAGCCGAACCTCCGCCTGCGCGGCGGCGGTTGCCGCGACGTCCACGTGCGCGTCCTCGACAGCACCACGCTCTGCGTGCACCTCGTCGTCGACTGCCGTGACGCGATGGGCGCGAATCTCCTCAACTCGATGGCCGAGGCGGTCGCTGGCAGGCTCGCCGTGCTGGCGCGCGCGGAGGCGGGCCTGCGCATCCTCTCGAACTTGTGCGATCGGCGCCTCGTGCGCGTGCGCTGCGAGATCCCGGCGCGCCTGCTCGGGGACGCGGAGCGGCAGGGGCAGGAGGTGCTCGAGGCCATCGTGGCCGCGAGCCGCTTTGCCGAGCTCGATCCCTATCGCGCGGTCACGCACAACAAGGGCATCCACAACGGCGTGGACGCGGTCGTGGTGGCGACGGGCAACGACTGGCGCCAGGTCGAGGCCGCCGCGCACGCCTACGCCGCGCGACGCGGCCGCTACGCGCCGCTCGCCGTCTGGACGGAGGAGCCGACGGGAGTCCTGCTCGGCGCGCTCGAGATGCCGCTCGCCGTCGGCGTCGTCGGGGGTTCGCTGCGCGTGCACCGGACCGCGCAGCTCGCCCTGCGCATCCTCGGCGTGCAGAGCTCCGGCGAGCTCGCCGCCGTGTGCGCGACCGCGGGCCTGGCGACGAACTTCTCCGCGCTCCGCGCGCTCGCGACCGAGGGCATCCAGCGCGGCCACATGGGTCTGCACGCGCGCTCGGTGGCTCGCTCCGCAGGCGCCGTCGGTCCCGAGGTCGACGACGTGGCCGAGGAGCTGGCCGCGAGCGGCGATGTCAAGCCCGAGCGCGCAGCGGCGGTGCTGGCGCGCCTCCGAGCGGCGCGCACTTGAATCCACAGGACAAGCGCAGGACCCTCGTCGAGTGGCTCTCGGTCGTCGTGGCCCTCGCGGCCGTCGCCGGCTTCGTGCTGGCAAGCCTGTGGCGGGGCTGGTATCCGGTCCATTGCCACGGCGGGACGCCGCTCTGGACGGAGCGCTTCCTGTGCGGCACGGGGCTGGTGTGCGTGGCGTATGCGGCTCACCGGCTCCACGTACGGGGGCCGATCGCCGCCGTCCTGGGCCTCGCCGCCGTGGCCGTGCTCGGCACCCTCGCCTTCGCGATCGTCTCGAACCCCCACGGGTTCCTGCACGGCCGCGAGACCAGCGAATCGACCCAGAACGTCGGCGCTCGCTTCCGCGGCGCCGTGGCCTACTTCGAGGCCGAGCACCTCGACGCGGCCGGCCACGTGCTGCCCAGGCAGTTCCCGGCGAGCGTCGGGCTCACGCCGGATCGACCGTTCTGTGGCGACGGCCTGGGTTGGTGCTTCAAGGCCTCCGGTCGGGACTGGGATCACCCGAGCTGGGTGGCGCTGAGCTTCGCCCTCGGCGATGACCATGACTACAAGTACGAGCTCGTCTCGCGCGGCACGGGCACCAGCGCCGAGTTCACGGCGCGGGCGCACGGCGATCTCGACTGTGACGGCGTCTACTCGACCTTCGAGCGGAGCGCGTCGGTCACCGCCGCGGGCGAGGTCCGCGGCGGATCCGGGATGTACATCGACAACGAGCTCGAGTAGGCGCCCCAGCCGCCAAGAGCCGCGTCAACCCTGCGCGCGCAGGCGCGTGAGCTCCTTTTTGATCGCATCGAGCAGGCGGCGCCCTGCTGGCGACGCCTTGGCGCGCCACTCGGCCTCGAGGGGCATGGTCGCCTTGACGAACTCGTCCACGAGCTCCTTGGGCATCTCGCTCACGTGGACACCCATGCCCGGTAGCGCGGAGAAAAGCTCCTTCTCAACGCTGCGGATGCGCTGGATGTTGGCCCGGCTGAGCACCTCGTGCCCCTCGAAGAGGCCCGCACGCAGGGGCGCCGGGATGCGCTGCCAGGCTTTTTCCGTCATCAGGATGACGCCGGGTTGGTACATGTGCTGCGACTGGGTGATCTCCTTGATGTGGAGGTGCCAGCCCGCCGCGAACACCCACGTGAGCGCCGAGTCGAAGCCCGTCACGGTCTTCGCGGCGAGCGCATCAGCGACCTGCAGCTGCCCGATCGGCGTCGCGTGCACGCCTGCGAGCTCCCAGAAGCGCGTGTGCAGGGGCGACGGCTGGGCCCGCATGCGGACGGCGCGCAGGTCGGCCATCGTGCGGAGCGGGCCCGCGCTCCCGAGGTGGCGGAAGCCGACCGTGGTGTGCGCGATCAGCCGGTAGCCCCGCTGCGCCACGGTCTTCGAGAGCAGGGGCCACAGGCGCTCGATGACCGTATCCACCTCGCGCCCGTCGTGGAACAGAAAGGGCAGCTCGAGCGCCGCCAGCTCCGGAATGATGCCGTGGGCAGCGATGCCCGAGCCGGCGAACATGTCGAGCGTGCCGCG
>JAHFDS010000246.1 GCA_023248855.1 Myxococcales bacterium | reverse complement strand
CGCCGCCCTCGATGCCATCTGGGTGGATCACGATCCCGCCGCCCACGCGCGGCCGCGGCCGCTCACCCCTGGATCACGATCCCGCCGTCCTGTGGATCACGCCTCGGCCGCCGCCAAAGTCTTCGGGGGCTCCGCGTTCGCCGATCTCGCGCACCAGGTCCGCGATCTCGCTCCGCACGTGGAGCCCGAGCGCATGCACCTCCTTGCGGAGCCTGGCCAGAACGGGCAGCAGGTCGCGACCGGTCAGCTCCACGGACCCGTCGGCCTGGAGCAGATCGACGAGGAAGACCGTCGCGCGCACCATCGCAGGACCGGGCAGCGCCAGGATCTCATCCGGCGTGATCGGCGGCGGCTCTGCGTGCGCACGGCCGGCGGTGCCCAGCGCCAACGCGACCAAGAACGCGCGCAGAAGGCTCGCTCGCGTCACCACCTAGCGATCATCCGCCCGCGCGTGATCGCCTGTCCAGCGCATCTCGTGCCTGTCCGCGCTGTCGTCAGCAGAGGCTCAGCGGCCGAGCGTACGGGCAGGCGAGGGGACGCGATCCGGTTCAACCACGCGTTGCGGCGCGAGACTATTGCCCCGATGCACGGGCTAGGATCAGAGGGTCGCGCCCAGTAGCAGGCCCGCCGTGATCTCGCGACCGCCGATGCGGTACGCCGGCGCCCCGTCGCTCCAGCGCAGGTCGTGGTGCTCCAGATCCTGCCGGGCGCCGAGCCAGATGCCGAGGAACTGGCGGCCGGGCGAGAGCGCGCGCGTCACGATGCTGACGCGGCCACCCGCGTAGGGGAGAACCGAGGAGTTCTCCTCCTGGGTCCGGTCATGGGAGTCGAACGCGAAGCCCGAACCGTAGCCCTCGACGTGGTGGGCTCCGAGGTCGCCGAGCAGCTCGACGCGGAGGCTGTCGTTGCCGAGCGCCAACCCCCCGCGCATGGCCAGGAACTCGCCGCCAGTGCTCCAGGAGTGGCCCGTGACGCCTGCGACAAGGCCCCCTTCGAGGAAGTGCCACCGGAGCACACCAGAGAAGCCAACGTGCAGCATCAGCGCGCTGTCTGGCGTGGTTGCGGGCTGGATGGAGGACGACTTGCCCAGCCCCACGGAGACGTCGAGAGACAGCGCGGTCGGGTTCGTCTCGGCATCGGCGGAACGCGCGGGGAGCAGACCTGGGAGCAGGAGTAGCCACGCCAGCAACCCTCCGCGGCGGACAGGTTGCGGCTGGCTCACTGCAGCTCGCTGACGACACTGCCTGCTACCTGGTCGCGGAGCAGGGCGAGGGCGCGCTGGCGGTCGCGGGAGGGGACATTGACGAGGATCGGAATCGCAGTCTGCTGCGTCTCGCCGGTACTCCGCTTGACCACGCGCAAGGTGGCCTCGCCGATGAAGGTGTCCCACTCGCCGCGAGCGGCGTTATCTCCCATGCGGGCTCCGGCTTGCGCGGCGGACTGCGGGTCGATCTCGCCCTTGGCGGAGAAGCCGCCGAGCAGCGAGGAGGCGGCGCCAGCCACGGCCCCGGCGATGCGTCCCGCGCGGACGTGATCGGCGCTTCGCACGTCGGCGGCCCAGTCTGCGTGGGCCAGCTCCACCGTGACGACGCGGTCGGCTTCGGCTGGGGTGGCGACGATCGTGAAGCCTGCGGTGCGGAGGCGGCCGCACAGGTGGTCCAGCAGATCGGTGGCGTCGGCGGTCGAGTTCCGGAACTCGACGAACAGGGTGCCCTGCGCCCGGGGCGCAGGGACGGCGGGCGCGCTCGGGCCGGCGCTCTCCGTAGCGCAGCCGAGCGCCAACGCGAGCGCGACGATGGCTGCCAGCAGCATGGCGCGGTGGTCCGCTGGCTTGGCGTGACGCGCTTGCCCTCGGCGTCGCGGAGGTCGAGGAACCTGGGCACGAGGTTCAGGATGCCGTTGTCTTCCTCCGCCGAGATCTCCAGAAGGGCGAGCCGAGCGGCGGACGCTTCCTCTGCTGCGGCCTTCCGCATCTTGCGCTCGAAAGCCGCGGCCCGCCGCTCATCGCGCTCGATGTCGGCCGGATCGAACAACAGGGCGAGGGCCAGCAGTGCGCAGAGCATCACTGCATGCAGCCCTGGTAGACGCGGCGGGGGCCGATCGTGGCAGTCGCGATGACCTTGCGGACGCGCTGGAGTGTCGACCGGAGGTACCGGTCGCCCTTGCTGCCCGTTGCGGCGACGACCTCGAAGCCCGGACCGCGGTCCGCCTCCTCGATGCTGATGAAGGCGGCGTCGTCAGCGCGCCCGCGAGGGGCGTAGCAGGGGTAGCCGCCGCCGTGCTCCTCGCACTCGGACTTCGGAAAGGTGAGGTGGCCGTCGGCGAACCTCAGGCCGCGGAGGTCGAGCTTGATGGTCGTCGCCTTCGCCACGTGCTCGGCGGTGCTGCGTGCGTCTCGATACGCGGCGAACTTGCCGACCACCACGAACTCCTTCGTGACCGTCTGCTCCTCGATCTCGTCGACCTCGGGCTTGGGCTTGCCGGCTCGCGCTGGGTCTACAGGGATGCCGAGGACGAGCACGAGCAGCAAGGCCGCTGGCGTGGCCGCGTGCGATCGCATCGCAGGACGGATCGTAGCACCGCCGTTTCGAGGGCGCGCGGTCCCCCAGTAAGAGGGGAAGGAGCGGGTAGGGAGGGGTCAGGATCGGCGCCGCGGTGGCGCCTTGTTGATCACCCACTTGATCACCCACCGAATCCATTCGATGTCCGGAAGTGACGGCGGCCTACGGAGTAATAGGGCACTTCGTACTAATTCGAGGGTCGACCAGGCGCCCCCGAGTAAGAGGACCGGGACGCCCGGCGTCCTGGTCTGGATCCACGACCTCGGGGGCGAAAACGCCCCTCACTTGAACACCCAGTTGGCGCTGACGGGTGGAGACGGCCGGTGGCGCCCGGCAACGTTGTTTGCCCGTCATTACTAATGGTTGCGTCGTAACTGCTGGTCCCGAAAAGGGCTGGTTCGCCCTGCAAATCCTTTTACCCCGGTTCAAATCCGGGCGGGACCTCCCCGGAATCCTTCAGTGTTCCCCCACTTTCGGCCACGAGGCCGACCGCAGGCTCGATCCGAAGACGGCGACGCAGATCGAAGGCGGTCACCGCAAGACGAGCACAGAGCGCGTCGCGCGCAGCCTCGCCGCGCACCCCGCAATCACAGTACGTCAGGACACGCAAGTCGCTCCTCGCGCGCCGGCCTCGACGGCTGTGTGGAAGGCCACGACCGCTTCGACCACCGAGGTAGGCGCCTCGAGCTGCGGGTAATGGCCGATCTCGTCGAGGGTCTGCAATCGCGCGTCCGGGATCTCCGCCGCGAGGCGCTCGGCGATGGCGGGCACGGCGACCGGGTCGCGAAGGCCCCACAAGATCAGCGTCGGCAGGTCGAGTCGCTCGAGCGCTCCGATCCAGCGGCGTGCGAAGCGGCGCCGCTCCCGCACGTACTCGATGATGGCCGGCAGCCGCAGGTGGCCGTCGTTGTGCCGCACGAGCGCAAACAGGTCGTCGAGCTCTGTGTCCGCCACGTTGGCGCCCGGGCCCAGGATCCGCCGCAACTGGGCACGAAAGAGCGTGCGGCTCGCGAGGCGCGCGAGCAGGGGGCCGAGGTGCGGCTGCAGCAAGAGGCGCTGCGACGGCGTCAGGTGCGCGAGCTCGATGTGCACGCTGCCGTTCATGAGGACGACGCTCTCGAGCCCGCAGTGCAGAAGGCCCGCCTCGCGTCGCGCGAGCAGCTCGGTGGTGATGCTCGTGCCCATGTCGTGCGCGAACAGGTGCGCGCGCCCGACACCGAGCCGGACGAGCGCGAGCTCCACCACGTCGGCCTGCTCGAACAGCGAGTAGCCGTAGCTCGTGGGCTTGTCCGAGAAACCGAAGCCCGGGAAGTCGAGCGTCACCACGCGTCTGCCCTGGCCGAGCCGATCGAAGATCGCGTGGTAGTCGAAGCTCGAGGTGGGAAACCCGTGCAGCATCACGAGCGGCATCGCGGAGCCGTGGCCCCCCTCGGCGACGAACACGTCCACCTCGCGCAGGCGCAGCATCCGCCCCCGCGCGCGCCACGCCTCGACTGATGCGGAGAAAGTCATGGCGCGAGGATAGCGCCATCGGTGCGAAGGCGGACGCCGGGCGCGGCGAGCCTTCGTGCTAGCGTGCGCCCATGGCGAGCACCGTCTACGAGATCACGGGATCGATGCGCAATGTCGAGGAGGACGACGAGCTGATCTTCCCGAACGTGCAGACCTGCGTGGCGGTGGTCGCGGTCGTCGGGGGCCGCCTCGTGGGGGCCCACGTGACCCTCGCCGACCGCGCGCGGCTGTCGAAGGTCGCGGAGGAGGTCAGGAAGAGAGGTATCCCGAGTGACCTCTACGTGGTCGGCCCCGTCACGAGCGGTAGCTACAACCTGTCGTCGTTCGCGAACTTCGGGGGCTCACCGCACATTTGCGACACGCCCGGCTTCATCGACGTGCGCGCACGGATCGCAGGCGGTGCGGTGTCTTTCGAGCGGCGCTCGGGCAACGGACCGTGGACGGCCATCCACGCGAGCGAATTCCACTCCTAGGCGTCGCCCCTACTCCTGGAGCTCGGCGTTCCAGTAGGCCGCGTCCGCCAGGCCCAGAAAGGGCAGCCACTCGCGATGCAGGACCTTGCCGCCGGGCGTGCGGAAGGCGGGCGTCCACGTCGGGCGCGCGGGTCTCTTGTGCAGGCGCATGCCGGCTTGCTCGGGCGTGCGCGCTCCCTTTCTGAGGTTGCAGGGCACGCAGCAGCACACGACGTTCTCCCAGGTGGTGCGGCCGCCGAACGCGCGCGGCACGACGTGGTCGAGGTTGAGCATCGATCGCGGCAGACACTTGCCGCAGTACTGGCAGGTGCTGCCGTCGCGCGCGTAGATGTTGGCGCGCGAGAAACGCACCTTGGTGCGCGGGATGCGGTCGTAGAGCTGCAGCACGATCACCCGTGGCACCCGGATGCTGCTCGTCACGGTGTGGATGGCGTCGTAGGGCGCGGTCGCCGACAGCTGGGACCAGCTGTCGAAGTCGAACGCACGCATCTCCTCGTCCAGCGCATGCGCGACGCCGAGGACGAGCAACGTGAACGCGCGCTTGATCGACGTGACGTGGATCGGCTGATAGCTGCGATTCAGAACCAGTACAGAGCTGCTCACCAAGCTATTCCCTCGTGTCGAGCGCGCCCCTCACGGCGCGCACGATCTCCATTGTGTCATCGACCAGCAACGTGCGCACGTCGAGCAGGTATCTCCCCTCGGCGATGCGGCCGATCACGGGCGGATCCGCGCGCCGCAGCGCGTGATCCAGGTCATCGGGCGACAGGCCGGCGCGTCCGAGCGCGAGCGCCAGCGACGGCAGCTCGACCTCGGGCAGGGCGCCGCCGCCCACCGCCGAGCGCACCTCGACCAGCTGGACGGCGAGGTCCGGAAAACATTCGCAGAGGCGAATGCGAAGCGCCTCGGCACGCGCGCGCAGCGTGGCCAGGTCGGCCGACAGCATGGCGTGCACCGGCAGGGCGGCGGCGCCGTGGTCGCGCACGAGCTGGAGCGTGGCCTCGAGCGCGGCCAGCTGGAGCTTGTCGGGGCGCAGCGCGCGCATGAGCGGGTGCTGCCGGGCGCGTGCGACGGCCCCTGCGCGGCCGACCACGAGGCCGGCCTGCGGACCGCCGAGCAGCTTGTCGCCCGAGAACGTGACGAGATCGTAGCCGGCGGCCACGACGTCGCGCACCGCGGGCTCCGCGCCGAGGTGCGGGGCGGAGGAGCGCTCGAGCAGCCCCGAGCCGACATCCGCGATGCAGGCCACGCCGGCCGCGCGCGCCAGCGCGGCCACCTCGCCGAAGGACACCTCGTCGACGAAGCCACGTTGCACGAAGTTCGACCGGTGCACCTTGATGACGAGGCCGACGTCCGGCCGGCGCAGCGCCGCCTCGTAGTCGCTGGCGCGGGTCTTGTTGGTGGTGCCGATCTCCGCCAGCACCACCCCGGCGGCCACCATCACATCCGGCATGCGGAACGAGCCGCCGATCTCGACCAGCTCGCCGCGCGAGACGACCACGGCGCGGTGGTCCGCGGGCGCGAGGGCCTGCAGGGCGAGCAGCACGCCCGCGGCGTTGTTGTTGACCACGCAGCTGGCCTCGGCGCCGGTAAGCTCGCAGAGCAGCGCGGCCACGTGATCGTGGCGTGAGCCCCGGCGGCGCTCGTCGGGGCGGTATTCGAGCGTGGAGTATCCGGCCGCGACCTCGGCGACGCGGGTGGCGGCCGTGGGATGGAGCGGCGCGCGGCCGAGGTTCGTGTGCAGGACGACGCCGGTCGCGTTGATCACGCGCCGCAGCGACGGTCGCAGCCGTTCCGCCACGCGGGCCTCGAGGCGCCTGGGGTCGACCACCGGTGACATGCTCGTCCCCGCGCGCAGAGCGCTGCGCAGGGCCTCGAGCTCGGCGCGCACGGCCGCGACCACGACCGGTCTCGGCGCCCGCCCGAGCAGCGCCTGTCCAGGCGCCGTCCGGAGCACCTCGTCGACCGACGGCAGCTCGTCGAGGCCCATGGCGGAAGGCTAACATCGGCGCGCGATCCCGTCGAAAAAACGCCTGATCGATGCGGCCTGGCAAGGTGCAGGACCTGCGCTTGGTCCGCCGAGCCGGTCGCGCTACCCTTGCGCCAGGAGGCGCCCCCCTGCGAGCACGAAGGCGATGGGTCTGGCTGCTCCCTGGGCTCGTGTGCTCGCTCTCGGCCAGCGCCGGGGCCCCCACGGTCTGGAACATGGCGGGCGTGGCCCCCGAGGGCTCGCCTGTGGCCGAGTGGGCCGGCCGAGTGGCGCGCGCCCTCGAGCGCGCGTCCGGGGGAGCCGTCAAGGTCAGGATGCGCCTTGGCGCCGTGCTCGGCGACGAGACCGAGATGCTCGGGCAGATGCGCACGGGTCGCGTGCAGCTCTTCGGTGGCAGCCTGGGGGCGTTCGAGCCGCTCTTCCCCGCGGTCACCGTGCTCGAGACGCCGTACCTGTTCGCCGACGAGGCGGCGCTCGATCGCGCGAGCCGCAGCGAGCCGCTCGCGTTGCCCGCCGTGACTCGTCTGTTCCACGCGCAGGGGCTCGAGCCGTGGGGTCTCGGCTTCGCCGGGTGGCGGGCCATCTCGACGCGCACGCGTGTCCGCGGCCCAGGCGACCTGCGGGGCCTGCGCATCCGCTCCCAGCCGGCGCCGCTGCACGAGGCCCTGTGGAGGACGCTCGGCGCCGAGGTGCGACCGGTGTCGCTGCAGGGGGTCCAGCCGGGCTTCCAGGAGGGCCAGTTCGACGGCCTCGACGTGCCGCTCTTGTGGCTGTTCGGCACCTCGGCCGCCGAGCACGTGCGGTTCCACCTGCGCACGAGTCACATGCCCCAGGGCGCCGCGATGGTGTTGTCGAAGACCGCGCTGGCCAGACTGCCGAAGGCCGCGCGCGAGCGCATCATGGGCGAGGGCAAGCGCTTCATGGCCGACTTCAACCGCACGAGCCGGGACCTCGAGGCGCAGCTGCTCGACACGCTGCGCGCCCGCGGGGTCGAAGTGACGGTCCCGAACGCGGCCGAGCTGTCGGCCTGGAAGGCGGCGATGGCCCCGGTGAGGCCGGTGGCGCTCGAGACCGGCGGCGCCGAGGGCCGGGCCCTCCTGCAGGCGCTCGAGCGGCCACGCGGCGGCTGACGAGGGAAGGTCGGACTTGACCAGCGTCGTCGTCATCGCCCACAACCTGTAGATAGTCGGCGCAGCTCGCCACGACGTCCGGAGGAACGCCATGACCGTGATCGACCAGCGAAATGTGGCGCAGTGGGCGTTCGACACGCGGCCGGTGCTCGCGCGTTTCCACCTCTGGCTCGACGACGTCGAGGTCGAGCGCGCGCAGACGACGCCGGTGTCCGACCACGCGTTCACGCCGCGTGGCATCACGCGCTGCCTGGCCACCACCGCGGCCGCGACGGCGCTCGGCACGCGCCTGTTCGGACACCACGGCGACGGCAAGGGCGCGGACAAGGCGACCTACAACCAGGTCAAGAAGGCCGCCGATGCGGTGTCCGCCTACGTGATGAGCGAGGGCCTGTGGTACCTGACCCGGCAGCTGCCGGAGAACCACGCCGTGATGGTGTCGCTCGGCGAAGGCATCATGCCCAAGGCGGGCGAGACCCCCGAGATGGGCGCCAATCCGCTGCTCGGTTTCGGTCGCGTCTACGCTCGTCCCGAGGTGGCGCGCCTGGTCGACCGCGCGGTGCACCGGCTGCTCAACGATCCGGCGTTCGGCTTCCACGAGTTCTACAGCTCGCTGCGGGCGCGCGGCGTGACCGTGTGGGGCGCGGCCGTCGACACGCTCGAGAACACCTCGCGCTTCGCCGAGGGCAAGGACACCGGGCCGATGACGGTGCTGCACTTGTTCGACTCGCCGCTGCGGGTGGCGCGGCCCTACGAGTCGTACATGGGCTGCCTGACCGTGCCGCGGCGCGTGACCGAGGCGGCGGCGGCGTGCTCGGTGCTGCTCGACTACTGCACGCCGCGCGCGCGGGTGATCGAGGCCATCGAGGCGGCTTATCCCGGTGTCGAGCGGAAGAACGTCCATGTGTGGACGTTGCGCGGGAAGAGCCGTGCGGGGCGGCTCTCGCGCCTATGGCAGGAGTGGGAGGCGCTCGGCGCGCACGTGGTGGACGACGGCTGGGTGGCGCCCTCGGGGCTAGCGGTGTTCACGGACTCGGGCACCTACGCGCCCACGTTCCTGGTCGGCGGCTGGCGCGATCAGGCCGGTGCCCAGCACGTGTTCTTGTGCGACGGCTACGCCGCCTCCGCCGAGGCGATGCAGGCGGCGAGCCTCGCCGAGGTGCTCGACGTCGACTGCACGATGACGCCGTTTTCCCCCAGGTTCGAGCTGCCGCACGACGACGAGTACCGGCTGATGAAGCTTTCGCCCGACGCGCCCGACTTCGCCGAGGCGCTGGCGCGCATCTTCGGTGGGCGCGCGCCCGAGGCCGATCGCGTGGCCCTTTATGGCGGCGCGTTGCGCGCGGCCGCGGCGGCGAACATCCCGCTCGACCGGCGCGTCCTGCGCGCCGACGACCTTCTGCCCGAGAAGGGCTGGGGGGTGCTCGCGTGCACCGGCTACATGTGCGACGATCCGTACACGGGCGCGCCGGGCGTGGAGCGCCTGGCCGAGGATCGCTACCGCGTCACCACGCGCCTGACGACGCACGCGGCGAACTCGCGAGTGACGTTCACGTTCCGGCTGCTCGACGGCTTCGCCCAGGCGCGGCAGGTGTTCAGCCCCCTGCTGGTGCGCTTCCTCGACGGTGTCGACTACCACCAGCGCGCGGTGAAGATCTCCGACTCGGGCCGCATCAGAAACGAGCTGCAGACGATGTTCTCGCAGGCGCTCGAGTACGAAGGTGAGCGCATCCGCGTGTGCTTCGACCGCATCGACGAGCGCGTGATGGCGCGGAGAAACCAGTCCGCGCTGCGCGAGGTGCTGGCCTGGTACAAGGCCGAGCACCCGGTGTGGTTCGGCTGGCTCGACCTCGAGTGAGGTCCTGAGGTTCGTGCGCGTCGTCTCGGTCGTGGTGTTCGGGGTGTGGATCCTTGCCCCTCTGGGCGTCGCGTGGGCGGGGGCCGACGGTGGCGTGCCGGTCGATGGAGCGGTCGATCCCTCCCAGCGCGACCCGACACCCGAGGAGCTCGAGACGCTCGCTGGCGAGCAGGTCGTCTCGGTCGAGGACGTGGCGCCGCCCCGGGAGCCGTTCGCGCCCGACACCACGACGCGCCTCTCCGGCAAGCAGCTCGCGGAGCGTGGCGTGACCACGCTCGCGCAGGCGCTCCTGCAGATCCCCGAGGTCTCGATCCGGCCGGGCAACCGCGGCGATCAGCGCGTCCAGGTGCGCGGCGGGCGCAAGGGCTCGGTGCTGCTCTTGCTCGACGGCGTGCCCATCAACGAGGCGTACTACGGCACCTTCGACCCGAGCTCCATTCCGGTGACGGACATCGCGGAGATCCGCGTGTCGCTGTCGACCGCGTCGCCGCTCGACGGGCCCGGCGGGCCGGCGGGGGTCGTCGAGATCGTCACGCTCCATCCGCGCGGGCCGCAGCGGATCGGTGCGACCCTCATCGGCTCGACGGCGCCGGGCCTGCTCGGCGCGGCGACGCTGCGCCTGCCGCTCGGTGAGGCGTGGGGGGTGCGGCTCTCCGCCGGCGCCCAGGGAGACAGCCGAGGGCTCGAGCTGATCGACCTCATGGGCGCCTCGCACAAGATCGACCAGGCGAGTCGGTTCCTGCACGGCGCGGGTGCGCTGGGTGCGGAGATCGGCAAGCTTCGCCTGTTCTCGCAGGTGATCGCTGCGCAGCGCGTGTTCCTCGTGCCGCCGGGGGACACGCCGGGCTCGCTGGTGCAGGTCGTGGACGGCGAGACCATGATCGCCGGGCAGGCGCGCGCGGAGCTCGATCACGACGGATTCCTGATCGGCGTCTCCGGCTACGCGCAATGGGTCAAGCGGCGCACCAAGCGCTACGCGGACGCGGCGCTCGCGATGTTCTCGGACGCCGAGCTGGTCTCCGCGGACGCGGTCGGCCTGCGCGCGCGCGTCACGCGAGGGATCGGCAGGGACCTGGACCTCGTGGGCCTCGTGGCCTTTCACACGGAGGGTGCGACCGACATCGATGCCCTCGCGATGAAGAGCGGCGGCTCGACGTACCTCACGCAATGGTCGGCCGGCGCCGAATGGAAGCCCGGCGCGGGCCTCTCGGGCGTGCTCGCCGCGGGCGTCGCGGTGCCGCTGACCGAGCACGACGCCCCGTGGCCGGAGGCCAAGCTGACCCTGCGCTGGAAGCCAGGCGAGGAGCTCGACCTCGTGCTCGTCGGTGGCCGCAAGGGACGTGTGCCGACCTTGCGCGAGCGCTACGCTCGCCTCGAGGGCAACCCGGCGATCCGGCCGGAGATGGTGACCTCCGGCGAGCTCGGGCTGCGCGCGCGGCCGGTGCGGCTCGTGGAGCTGTTCGCCAATGGCTATGTGCGGCGCGTCGACGGGTTCATCCGTTTCGACGCGGCGGGAACGCAGCAGGTCAACTACGCAGATTTCCTGACGTCGGGACTGGAGAGCCGTCTGACGGTCGGTATGGAGCAGCCCGTGTCATTGACCGGCATGTATCAATTCACCCGGGTCGACCCGCTGACCGGCGGCGCGGATCCGCTCGACAACGTGCCGCAGCACCGCGTGGATGCCTGGCTCGACGGGCACTACCGGGATCGCACCGGCGCGTGGGTCACGGTGCGCTGGATCGGCGAGCGCACGGACGGCGGGACGACGCTCGCCTCCTATGTCGACACCGAGGGCGCGGCATGGCTGCGGATCGTGCCGAGCCTGCGCGCGACGGCGCGCGTCACCAATGCGCTCGACGGCCGCTGGCTCGATCGCCGTGACACGGCCAACCTCGGCCGCACCGCCTACCTCGGCCTCGATGGCGTCTGGTAGGTAGGCTGCTGTCAGATCACCCTTGCGCGTGACAGTCTTCGACCACGCTCATTGTCGGGCGTCACTGTATCCGTCAGGTTTCCAACACCCGAAGAATCAGGCCTCGAACGAAATCACATTGCGCAATGCTTGCGCGAGTCGCCGGCCACGCGACTTGCCGCCATGACGCGGATGTCGCGCCAGCAGTTGGCACGCGGGCTGCTCCAGGGCGACCCCCATGCGACCTCCGGGCGGGGCGCGCTGCGATCTCCACGGGCTACGGGGCATTGGCGGGTGGCATTGTCGATGAGGCACCGTCCTTGCTTCCTCCCGGGAACGCAGGACCAACCTCCTGGAGGATTCGATGACGAAGAAGAGTGTCTTGGCTTTGCTGCTGGGTTCTTCCCTCGCGCTGTTGGCGTGCGGTGA
>JAHFDS010000013.1 GCA_023248855.1 Myxococcales bacterium | reverse complement strand
GATCGGCGTCGTCGGTCACGGCCGCGAACGCGTGGCGATACCAGTCGGCCGCGGCGTGGTCGTCGAAGCGGCGGCCGCAGCGATCCCCCGCCGCCTCGAGCGCAGCCGCGGCGCCCTCGCCCGCCCGGTGTCGCTGGGCTGCGATGGCGGTCGCCTGGGCGCGCCGCCGCCCGAGCACGACCGCGACGGAGCGGTGGAGCTCCTGCAGCACTGCGCGCGGGGTCATCGCGTAGACGACCTCCTCGACGAAGTCGTGGTGGAACCGCACGTGCGCACCGGAGCGGCGGAGCCAGCCCTGGTCCACGAGGTAGCCGAGCACGCCCGCGAAGGCTCCCGGATCCGACACCAGCTCGGACAGGACGTCGAAGGGGGCCTCGAGACCGACCGCAGCCGCGGCTTGCAGGACCTGTCGCGAGGCCGGGGCGAGCCAGGTGACGCGCGCGGAGACGAGCTCACCGAGCGTCGTGGGCAGGGCCTGCCGGCCGGCGGCCCAGAGCAGCCGCACCAGCTCGGCGCTGAGCGGGAGGCCCGGCGTGAGGGCCGCGCACAGACGCTCGAGCACCGCGACGTCGATGCCCGCGGGAGCGGCGAGCGCAGCGCCGAGCGCCGCCATGTCGTTCGGCCCGAGCGGCGTCAGCTGCAGGCGCTCGACCCGCTCCGGCACGCCCACCGGATCCGTCTTGCGCGCGATGGCGAGGAGCTTGAGGCAGCCCGCGGGGGGCTTGACCGCGAGCTCCGCGAACATCGACAGGGACGGGCGATCGAAGCGATCGATGTCCTCGAACAGGACCAAGGTCGGCTGCGTCATGGCGGCCATCTCGAGGGTGCGCCGGAACGCCGCGCGCGCCTCTCGCAGCCGTACGGTCCGCTCGAGCTCGCCGGTGGGCTCGCCGAGCTCGAGCAGCTCTCCGAGACCGAGGAGATCGGCGTGCTCGACCCCGAGACGATCGGCGGCCGCGGCCAGGTCCACGCCCGTGGCTGCGTCGGGCAGCCCGAGGACGGCGCGACAGATGCGGATGACCGGATACCAGGGATCGCCCGCGCGCGAGGGATCGGGCCGAGCCACGAGCGTGCGGTACCCGCGCGGGGCCGCCTCGGCCAGGATCTCCTCGGCCAGGCGCGACTTGCCGATGCCCGGCTCGCCCGAGATCTGAAAGGCGCTCGAGCGTTCGACGTCGAGCCAGTCCCTGAGGCGCTGCAGCTCGCGGCGTCGGCCCACGAGCGGCGCCGGGGCCACCACCAGACCCGGCAGGGCCGAGGCGGGGCCGGGCGCGCGGTGCAAGCTCGCCGGCTGCGCGATGAGGGGATTCGGCTGCGTCAGCGTCGAAGGCTGCTCGCGGAAGAGCGCCTCGTCCGTCGTGGACGCGCTCGCGAGCTGCAGCCCGCACTCGGAGCAGAAGCGAGCCCGGCCGCGGTTCTCGCTGCCGCAGCGGGGGCACTCGATCGAGCGATCGGTCGCGCGAACGGCCACGAAGGCCTCGAGGCGTTCGCGCAGCTCGCCGGCGGAGGCGAGGCGCGCCTCCGGATCCCGCTCGAGACAACGCAGCGCGATGCCCTCGAGGGCCGGATGGATGCGCAGATCGGCGCGGAGGGCGGAGGGCGGAGGCGGCGGTCCGGCCAGGGTCGCCGAGACCACCTCGAGCGGCGTCGCCCCGTCGTAGGGCGGCACGCCCGTCAGGAGCTCGTAGAGCATCGCCCCGATCGCGTACACGTCGGTCTGCGGGGTGGCCGCCGCGCCGCGCAGGCGCTCGGGCGAGAGGTACTGCGGCGTGCCCCAGATCTGGCCCGACGTGCTCGCGCGCGGGCTGCCCTTCATGAGCGCCGCCAGGCCGAAGTCGACCACCTTGACGTGATCGCGGCCGTCTCTGAGCTCCTGGACGATCACGTTGTCGGGCTTGAGGTCGCGATGCAGCACGCCGAGCGCGTGCGCCTCGCCGACGGCGGCGGCGATCTGCCCGACGATGTGCGCGACACGCGAGGGGCGAAGGGGGAACGACTCGTCGTTGACCTGTCGCAGGGTCAGGCCCCGGAGGTACTCCATCACGATGAAGGGCTCGCCCGAGGTCAGAAAGCCGAAGTCGATGACGGCGATGGAGTTCGGATGGTTGAGGCGGCTGGCGGCACGCGCCTCGTTCTCGAAGCGCGCGATGAACGAGGCGTCCGCGCGCAGGCGCGGGTGCAAGAGCTTGACCGCGACCGACTTGCCGAGCGAGAGCTGCTCGGCGCGGTAGACGCGACCCATCGCACCCTCGCCCACGAACTCGACGATGCGGAAGTTGCCCGCGATGACCTGGCCGAGCAGACGCTTGGCGTCATCGCCCGACCACGACGGCAGCTCGGCGCCGCACGTCAGGCAGAACCGAGCCGCTTCCGGGCACACGGCGCGACAGCTGCGACAGACGCGCATCGCCGTCGATCATAGCCGAGCCGCGCGGCCCGATCGCTGAATCGACCTTGGGACCTGTTCCTGACTGATAGCATTTGGGCGCCACAGAGGGGATGACCGCCTTGCGCCGGCCAGCGCCCCGATGGCGCTGTATTCGCAAATCGACGCCGCTCGGCTGGCCATCGCAAGGGGTGGGGGCCCGTGAGGACTTGTCCGAACGGGGAGGGGATGCTCGGCATCCCCTCTGCGGTCGCCGTCCGCGGCGACCGATCGCAAGCTAGAAGAGCTCCAGCTGGCGGTTGGCGCCGAAGGCGCTGGCGTCGTGGCCCGCGCGGCGGAGCTCGGCGGCGAGCGGCTCGGCGGCCGGGCCGAAGAGGTGCACGCGGGAGGCACCCGAGGCGCCGACGTACTCCACGAGCTGCACCACGTCGGCATGGTTCGAAAGGGCCAGGCCCTCGTCAGCGCCGGCCTTGCGCACGAAGTCCGCGTCGAGCGCGCGACCCGAGCAGATCAGCATCCGCACCTTTTGGGGCAACCCTCGTGGCAGCGGGCCGTTGGCCGGCCAGAGCAGGGCCTCGCCCCCCCGCACGCGCCCGCGGTACTTGCGAACGGACGGCAGGGGCAAGCCCAAGGCTCGGCTCGCCTCGGTGAGCGCGGCGATGCGCAAGCTCGCGGCGACCGGGATGCCGTCGGCGGCGAGCACGAGCGCGAGCTCCTGGGCGGTTCCGAGCGGTGGGGCGAGCAGGACCGGTGTGCACCCGGCCCCGAGGGCCTCGCGTGCGAACGCGCAAGCGCGGCCGAGCAGCTCGGGCCGCGGCGGGAAGCGCTCGCGCGGCGCGCCATAGCGGGCCCCGAGCACGAGCACGTCGGCGGCCGGCTGGACCAGGGGTGCCGCCACCGCGCGCTGCGCTGGGTTGATGTAGCCGGCGTACACGACGCGCGCGCCAGCGTGCTGGATCCGTACCTGCGCCGCGCCGAGCACGAAGCCGGAGGCGAACAGCTCGAGCTTGAGCTTTCCGAGCACGAAGGGTCGTTCCGTGCGGGCGATGAGGGCCTCCCCGGGACGCAGCCCCACGAGGGCCGCGGTCTCGGTGGTCGTGACCACCTGCCCGTGGCTCCTCGGGCCGTCCGAGAGCGCGCTCGACAGGAAGCACAGGTCGCGGCGCCGGCTCGCGTCGAACCAGAGGAGCGTGCCGCAAAGGTGGACGCCGCCGTCGAGCTCGACGGCGGGCAGCTCGGCCGGGCGAGCCTTTCGCCTCATCCCGCGAGGTAGCGCGCGTAGAGGTAGGTGTAGGGGGCCGCGAACATCAGCGCGTCCACGCGATCGAGCATGCCCCCGTGGCCGGGCAGCACGCGCCCGGAGTCCTTGACGCCGTAGGCGCGCTTGAGCAGCGACTCGCACAGATCGCCCACCTGCCCGAGGACGCCGGCCGGGATCGCGAGGGCGGCCGCGGCGGACCACGGCAGCTCGGGCATGTACCAGAGTCGGGCCAGGACCACGGCGCCCACGTTGCCGACCAGGCCCCCGAGCGCGCCCTCGACCGTCTTGCCTGGGCTCACGGCCGGGTAGAGCTTGTGCCTGCCGAGCAGGCGGCCGAAGGCGTAGGCGGTGGTGTCGCCGAACCAGACGATGGTGAGGAGCAAGAAGATCCACTGCGCGCCGCGATCGCCGGTGTCGCGCTTGAGCAGCGCGAGCGGCGTCAGAAGGCCCGCCACGTAGGTGACGCCGAGCGCGAAGAGGCCCACGCGCGCGGGCGCGGTGCGAAGCTCGCCGGGCCGGGCCAGCGTGAACGCAAACGCCAGGAGCGGCACGCCCCCGAGCAGCGAGAGCGCATGGCCGGGCAAGAGGTAGATGCCGGCGGCGAGCCCACCACCCAGCACCACGCCGGGCACGACGAGGCCCGGGGCGTCGCCGGCCACGATCGTGAAGAACTCGCGCAGGCCGGTCAGCACGGCCCAGGCGACGACGCCCGCCCACCCGAGCGGCTCGTGCCACGCGATGAGCGCGATGAGCACAGGGACCAGCACGGCGGCGGTCCCGAGCCGCTGGATCAGGTTCTTGTTGCTGTCGGACAGGGCCATCAGCTCACTCGATCCCGCCGACCTGCGCGCCCGTCAGGCCATAGCGGCGCTGGCGCTGGGCGTAGTCGTCGAGGGCCAGCGCGAAGTGCTCGCGCCGGAAGGCCGGCCACGGCACGTCGGTGAAGTACAGCTCCGCGTAGGCCGATTCCCACAGCAGGAAGTTCGACAGGCGCTGCTCGCCCGACGTGCGCACCACGAGATCGAGCGGCGGAAGCCCGAGGCGACCGGTCTGGAGCGCCGCGGCAAGGCGCGGCAGATCGATCTGCTCCGCGCGCAGGCGCCCGGCCTCGATCTCGCTGCCGAGGCACCGGGCGGCCTCGACGAGGGACTCCTGGCCGCCGTAGGAGAGGGCCAGGCACAGCGTGAGATGACGGTTTTCCGCGCTGTCCCGGACCAGGGCGTCGAGCGGCTCGCGCACCGTTTGCGGCAGGCGATCGATGGCCCCGACGCTCACCAGGCGGATGTCGTGGTCCATGATCTCGGCGCGCTCGCTGGTGAGGTAGTCGCGGAGCAGATCCATGAGCGCCGCCACCTCGTCCACGGGGCGGGCCCAGTTCTGCTCGGAGAAGGCGTAGAGCGTCAGCGCGGCGAGCTCACGCTCGCGCGCGTAGCGCACGATGTCACGCACGGAATCGGCGCCCCGGCGGTGTCCCTCGATCCGGGGCAAGCCGCGGTCCTCGGCCCAGCGGCCGTTGCCGTCCATGATGATGCCGACGTGGCGCGGATCTCCGCCCATCGCGCATGGCGGTTACCACGCCCGGGCGCCTGGGTCAAAGCCCGGGTCGAGCGACGCGGGCAAGATCGGCTACACTGGGACGACCGGGAGAGACAGCCGCCATGGGAATCTTTTCGCGCCTCGGGACGCTCATCAAATCGAACCTCAACGACCTCATCTCGAAGGCCGAAGATCCCGAGAAGATGCTCAATCAGGTTCTGATCGACATGCAGAACCAGCTCGTCGAGGCCAAGAAACAGGTCGCGGTCGCGATCGCCGACGAGAAGAAGCTCCGCAAGCAGGCCGACGACGAGAAGAAGAAGGCCGACGAGTGGGAGCGAAAAGCGATCCTCGCCGTCAAGGCCGGGGAGGACGACCTCGCGCGGCAGGCACTCGGTCGGCAAGCCGAGCACAACACGATCCTCGCGCAGTACGAGCAACAGTGGCAGATGCAGAAGGCCGCCGTCGACAAGCTCAAGGAGCAGCTGCGCCTGCTCAACGACAAGATCGAGGAAGCCAAGCGCAAGAAGAACATCCTCGTGGCGCGGCAGAAGCGCGCCGAGGCGCAGCGCGCGATCCAGGCGACCATGCAGGGTCTGTCCGACACGAGCGCGGTCGACACGTTCTCGCGCATGAGCGACAAGGTCGATCAGATCGAGGCCGAAGCCGAGGCCGAGACGGAGATGGGGCAAGTGGCCGGGCAGATCGGCGCCGGCGACTCGCTCGATTCGAAGTTCAAGCAGCTCGAGGGCGCCAAGGCCGCCGACGACGACGCGCTCGCGGCGCTCAAGCAGCGGATGGGCCTTCTGGGCCCTGGGGGCAAGGCGCCCGCGCAGCTGACGGCGCACGACGAGGTCGTCGAGGCCGAGGACGTCAAGAAATAGTCCGAACCCCTGTCGAAGTGCGAATCCTCCGGGACTTCGCTCAGCAACTCCAGCAACTCGCAGCTCGGCTGTGTCTCTCCCCACTCCGCGCTCCGCGCTGCGTGGGGCCCCGTACCGTCCTCGGCGAAGCCTGCGGCGGCACCATTGTCGCTCCGCTCGCTATGAGCGGCAGCCACGTCGGGCGAGGCGAGCGTCTCCGAGCCGCGTCGCCTGACGCGACTTCCTTCACACGAGGTACATACAAGGGCGTAGCGAGCGAGCGAAGACGCAGGGCGGGGGGCCCGGTTGGGCTTGGCCCAACTGGGGGAGGGGCGGCGCGCCCCTCCTGGTGACGGCCTTCCGAGGCCGTCACTCGCAAGCTAGCTCGAGAGCTTGCCGACGGCGACGGTCGCGGGGCGCAGGACGTCCTGCCCGATGCAGTAGCCCTCCTTGATCACGCCGACGACGCGCCCGTCCTTTGCGTGGTCCGTGACCGGGACGGCGGAGGCGGCGCTGTGCCGGGCCGGATCGAAGGGCTCGCCCACCGAAGCGAACGGCTGCACACCGAGGTTGCCGAGCGTCGCCAGGAACTGGCCGCGCACGAGCTCGATGCCCTTCTTGAGGGCCTCGAAGTGCTCGGGGCCGCGCGCCGCGCCGATGGAGCGGTCGAGGTTGTCCACGACCTCGAGCAGCTCTGCGAGCAGCGAGCGCCGCGCGCGCTCGACCTCGATGCCGAGCTCCTTGCGCATGCGGGCGCGCGCCTCGTCGTACTCGGTCTCGATCGCGGAGACCCGCCCCGCGACCGCGCGCAGCTTGTCGTCCTTGTCGCGAAGGGCCTGCTGCAGCTGCTCGATGTAGGTCGGCTGGCTGGGCGAGGCGCCCTCGTCGCCCTCGCGGTTCCAGAAGCGGCGATCGCGCACGACGAACCCCTTGGGCTCCTCGGCGGTGGGCTTTTCATCCTGGCTCATGATCCCTTTCTACCGCGGCAGCGCACTTCGATCGAGCGCGCGTGGGCCTCGAGGCCCTCGGCGCGCGCGAGCCGCGTGATGTCATCGGCCTGACCGGCCAGCGCGCTGGCGCCGTACTCGAGGACCGAGGTGCGCTTGACGAAGTCCCACACGCCGAGGGGCGACGCGAAGCGGGCGGTGCCAGCGGTGGGCAAGACGTGGTTCGGGCCGGCCAGGTAGTCGCCGGCGGCCTCCGGGCTGTGCTCGCCGAGGAAGATCGCGCCCGCGTTCTGGATGCGCGCGGCCGCGGCTCGGGCGCCGCCCACATGGAGGCCGAGGTGCTCGGGCGCGAAGCGGTCGGCCAGCGCGAGCGCGGCCTCGAGATCGGCCGTGACGACCAGGGCCCCGTGATCGGCCAGGGCGCGCGCGGCGATCTCGCGACGGGGCAGCTCGGCGAGCTGGCGCGCGAGCTCGGACGCCACAGCGTCGGCGAGCGCGGCGTCGGGCGTCACGAGGATCGCGAACGAATCGGGACCGTGCTCCGCCTGCGCGAGCAAGTCCGCCGCGAGCACGTCCGCGCGCGCCGAGCCGTCGGCCACGAGCAGCACCTCGCTCGGCCCGGCCACCGCGTCGATCGCGACGGCGCCGAACACCTGGCGCTTGGCCTCGGCCACGTAGGCGTTGCCGGGGCCGACGATCTTGTCCACCCGTGGTACGGATTCCGTACCGAAGGCCGCCGCGGCGATCGCCTGCGCACCTCCTACCTGCATCACGCGATGCACCCCCGCGATCTCGGCCGCACACATCGTCTCGGGCGACGGTCCGGGGGTCAGGAGCACGATCTCGCGCACCCCCGCCACGACCGCGGGGATCGCCGTCATGAGCACGCTCGAGGGATAACGCGCCGTACCGCCCGGCGCGTACACCGCCACCCGCCCGAGCGGGGTCACGCGCACGCCGAGCCGGCAGCCCCCCTCGTCGAGCTCGAAGCCGGTCTCGCGCTGCCGCTCGTGGAACCCACGGATGCGGCGGGCGGCTCGCTCGAGCGAGCCCCGCACGTCCGGGGCCGTCCTCGCAGCGATGGCGGCGACGTCCGCGCGGCCGAGCTCGATCGGCGCCGGGTCCCGGCCCTCGAAGCGCAGGGTCAGCGCGCGCACGGCCGCGTCACCCCGGGCGCGCACGTCCGCCAGGATCGCCGAGACGCGCTCGGCCACGGTCGGGTCGGTCGCGACGCCACGCCGGCACAGGGCCTCGATGGCGGAATCGGCGTCGGGCTCGCCAGCGCGCAGGATTCGGAGGGGCGCGGGGAAAAGCACGGGCGAAGCCTGCTACATTGACCGTTCGTGGTCGAGGGCTTTCGTCGCCGCCTCCCTCGCGGGCTCGCGCGCCGCTGGCCGAGCTGGAGCCAGCTCGCGTTCGGCGCGACCATCGCCGCGATCTTCGCGAGCGCGCTCCTGCTCGGCCGCTACAGCTACCGCGCGGCGCAGGGCCTCGCGAGCCAGGTCGAGGCGAGCGTGGTCGCGGCCAACCGCGACGTCACCGACCAGGTCATCCGCGCGGTGGAGAAGGACATCCTGGTCGCGGACCACACGCTGTTCGAGCTCGTGGACCTCGACCACCTCGAGGGCTTCGAGAAGCGCTGGGACGAGAACGTGCGCACCTCGCAGGTGGTGGAGGCCGTGGCGGTGCTCGACACGCCGGGCAACATCCTGAAGTTCGCGTCGCGCGCCCGCACCCGCCGGGAGCGCGAGGCCTTCCGGAACCGGCTCGAGTCGAAGCTCCTGCCCGAGCTGCAGCTCGATCGCCTGGCGGTGTCTGGGCACATGCACCTGCACCAGCGGCTCGACGGCGAGTCCTTGCTGCTGTCGTACACGCACCGGCAGTCGCCGGGCGGTCGTCACTGCTACATCGTGCTCAAGGTGTCGGTCGACTACGTGCTCGATCACGTGCTGCCGAGCGAGTTTCGCGAGCTCGGCCGGGCGCACCGCTTCGCCGTCGTGTCGAACCAGGGCAAGCTCATCTTCGGCGAAGCGAACCTGGCGGAGGCCGCGCGCGGCTACCTCTACGAGCGGCACTTCCCCACCACGCTCTGGCAATGGCGCGTGCAGATGGCACCGCGCGACATCGAGGGCCTGCTGGAGCGCGCGCGCATCCGGACCCTGCTCGATCTGACGACCGTCTCCGTGAGCTTGGTCGTCATGACCGTCGGCATCGTGGTGCTCCTGCTCGCGGTGCGCAAGGAACGCCGCGCGAACACCTTGAAGAGCGAGTTCATCGCCAACGTGTCGCACGAGCTCAAGACGCCGCTGTCGCTCATCCGGATGTTCGCCGAGCTCGTGGCGATGGGCAAGGTCGAGTCCAGCGAGAAGACGACCGAGTACGCCGAGATCATCACGCGCGAGAGCGATCGCCTGTCCCGGCTCATCGACAACGTGCTCGACTTCGCGCGCATCGAGCGCGGCAAGGCGGCCTACGACTTCGCGAGCGGCGACGTCGCCGAGGTGGTCGAGCGCGCGCTCGACCTCTACCGCCACCGCCTCGAGCGCGAGCGGGTGCCGCTCGAGACGCAGATCGCGCACGACCTGCCGCGCGTGCGCATGGACGAAAACGCGCTCACGCTGGCGCTGCTGAACCTCCTCGAGAACGCGGTCAAGTACGGCGAGGGCAGCGCCATCACCGTGCGCGTCGCCGCCGCAAGAGACCACATCTCGCTCTCGGTCGCGGACGGCGGGCCAGGCATCCCCGCCGACGAGCAGCCCAAGGTGTGGGAGCGTTTCTATCGGGGCAAGGAGCAGCGCAAGAAGCCCGTGCGGGGCAGCGGCATTGGCCTGGCCCTCGTGCTCCACATCGCCGAGGCCCACGGCGGCAGCGCCCACATCGTGAGCGCCCCGGGTGCCGGTGCCACGTTCACGATCCGCCTGCCTGTGCTACGGCATGCGGAGGAAACGGACCATGACTACGCCGCGGAAGAAGCTGCTCCTCATCGAGGATGAGCCGGACATCGTCCGGGGCCTCGGGGACGCGCTCGGGTTCGAGGGCTTCGAGGTGCGCTCGGCGCCGACCGGCGCGGAGGGCGTCGCGCTCGCGCGGAGCGAGGCCCCCGACTGCATCCTGCTCGATCTCATGCTGCCCGACATGAACGGCTACCAGGTGTGTGAGCTCGTGCGCCGCGACAACGCGCTCGTGCCCATCGTGATGCTGACCGCGCGCGGTCAGGAGAGCGACAAGGTGCGCGGGTTCGAGGTGGGCGCCGACGACTACGTCACCAAGCCCTTCTCGGTGGCCGAGCTCTTGGCCCGCATCGGCGCGATCTTCCGGCGGCTCGACCGCACGTCGGGCTTCGTCGAGCGCTTGCGCATCGGCGACGCCACGGTGGACCTGCGCAAGCAGACCGTGAGCCGCGCGCGCAGGACCGAGGCGCTGTCGTTCTACGAAAACGAGCTCATCAAGCTGCTCGCCGAGCGGCAGGGCGAGCCGGTGTCGCGCGAGGAGATCCTCGAGAAGATCTGGGGCCTGCAGCGTCCCGCGCCCAACAACCGCACCGTGGACAACTTCATCGTCAAGCTGCGCAGAAAGCTCGAAAAGGACCACAAGTCGCCGGCGCACATCCTGACGGTGTACGGCCAGGGCTACCGGCTCGTGCCCTGAGCGACCTCGCCGGTTTCCCTGTATCTTGCGCGCCATGAAGCTCGTCGAGTGCGTGCCGAACTTCTCCGAGGGCCGCGACAAGGCCGTGATCGAGGACGTCTGCGGGGCCATCCGGTCGGTGGACGGGATCGATCTGCGCGACGTCGACCCGGGTGCGGACACGAACCGCGTCGTCGTCACGTTCTTCGGCACCCCGGAGGCCGTCCTCGAGGCGGCCTTCCGCGGCATTGCCAGGGCCGCCGAGCGCATCGACATGGCGCGGCACTCGGGGGCGCACCCGCGCATGGGCGCGACCGACGTGTGCCCCTTCGTCCCGGTCGAGGGCGTGACGATGACCGAGTGCGCCGAGCTCGCGCGGCGCCTCGGAAGGCGCGTCGGGGACGAGCTGGCGATCCCCGTCTACCTCTACGAGGCGGCCGCCGCCAGCCCCGAGCGGCGCAGCCTCGCAAACATACGCAGAGGCGAATATGAAGGCCTCGCGGCCAAGCTGGCCGATCCCGCGTGGCGCCCCGACTTCGGCCCGGCGCGCGCCAACGCGAGGAGCGGCGCCACCGTCATCGGCGCCCGCGAGTTCCTGATCGCCTACAACGTGAACCTCAACTCGCGCGCCAAGGACCACGCGACCGACCTCGCGTTCGAGCTACGCGAGAAGGGCCGGTCGGCGCGCCGCGGCGCGACGCGCCCCTTCTACTACAAGGGCGAGCTCGTCAAGCACGCCGCCGGGCGCTTCGCGTGCGGCAGCTGTGACGCCATCGAGGCGACGGCGGACGCGCTCTTTTCGCACACCGAGCGCGTCCACGGCTTCGATTACCGGGCCCTGTGTCGCCTGCACGACCAGGATCCGGCGCAGCTCGAGGGCTGCTCGGCCATAAAGCCCGGCAAGTTCCCGCACTGCCGCGCGATCGGCTGGGAGGTCCCCCAGTACGACCGCGCGCAGATCTCGATCAACCTCACCGACTGGAAGGTGACGCCGCCGCACCTCGTGCTCGAGGAGGCGCGCCGGCTGGCCGCAGAGCGGGGCCTGGTCGTCACCGGCAGCGAGGTGGTCGGGCTCATCCCGTTCGGCGCCCTGCGCGAGGCGGGCCGCTTCTACCTCGCGCAGCAGGGCCGCTCCACGGGCGTGCCGACCGAGGACCTCCTGCGCACGGCCGCGCAGTCGATGGGGCTTTCGGACGTGGCTGCGTTTTCCATCGCCGACAAGGTCATCGGCATCCCCCGACCCGGCGCGCTGGTGCAAAAGCGCACCGACGAGCTCGTGCACGAGGTATCGCGCGACTCGCCGGCGCCGGGGGGCGGCTCGGTGGCGGCGCTCGCGGGCGCGCTCGGCGCCGCGCTCGCCACGATGGTCGCGAACCTCGTCATCGGAAAGCCCAAGGACGCGGCCAGGGAGGCCGCGCTGTGCGCGCTCGCGGACGAGGGGCAGCGCATCAAGGACGCGCTGCTCTTCGCGGTCGATGCCGACACCGACGCGTTCGCGGGCTACCTGGCGGCCGTGCGGTTGCCCAAGGCCACGGCCGCCGAGCAGGCGACGCGCAAGACGGCCATGCAGGCGGGCCTCAAGGAGGCCGTGCGCGTGCCGCTCGGAACCGCCGAGGCGTCGCTGCGCGCGATCGAGCTCTGCAAGAGCGCGGCCGCGCTCGGCAACCCTGCGAGCGCCTCCGACGCGGGGGTGGGCGCACAGATGGGCCTTTGCGGCGTCACCGGCGGCCTCCTGAACGTGCTCATCAACCTCAAGCAGATCGACGACGCCGCGTTCGTGGCCGAGATGCGGACACGCTGCGCGGCGCTCGAGGCGTCGGCGAAGAGAGCCTGCGACGAGACCATGTCGACGGTGCGGTCGCTGATCGGCTGACGTCGTCTCACCGAATAGCGAGCGCAGCGAGCGTGGTGCCGCCGCAGGCCGTGCCGCCTCTTGCGCTGCGCGCCTTCGGCGCGACCGGCACGGGGCCCCGCGCAGGCCGGAGGCCGGAGTGGGGGGACACACAGCTCAGGTGCGAGTTGCTCGAGGTGCGCGTCGAAGCACCGGAGGCGCCGCGCATCGATGGGGGCTCGGACTAAGCGTCCGCGATGAAGCGGCGCAGCCGCGAGAGGACATCGCCGCCGCCGCCACCCTTCGAGTGCCCAAAGCGCTTCGGCAGCTCACCCTGGAGCGCGACCAGCTCGGTCTTGACCTCGTCGGCCGACTGCGGGCGCTTGGCGGGGTCCTTCTCCAGGCAGCGCATGACGAGCGCGTGCAGCCGCGGACCGATCTTCTGGAGCATGGGCGAGGGACGAGGGCGCTGGGCGAGGTGTGCCGCCCGCTGGGCGACCACGTCGTTTTCGTCCACCTCCCACGGCCAGTCGCCGTGCGTGAACACCTCGTACAGGATGAGGCCGAGGGCGTAGAGATCGGTCCTTTCGTCCCCCTCCTCGCCGAGCATGCGCTCGGGCGACATGTAGCGTGGCGTCCCGACGGTGAGCAGGGACCGCGACTCGAGGTCCACGCCCGCGATCTGAAGGGGCACCCGCGCGAGGCCGAAGTCCACGAGCTTGGCGACCACCGGGCCGGACGCGTACGAGGTCAGGAAGACGTTCTCGGGTTTGAGGTCTCGATGGACGATGCCGCGCTTGTGCACCACCCGGAGCGCGTCGGCCAGGTCGATGAAGATGCGGAGCGCCTCGTGCGCCGTCAGCGGCACAGGCAGCTGCATGCGGTCGCGCAACGGCTGCCCGTCGAGCAGCTCCATCACGTAGTACGCCCGCCCGTCGGCAAGCTCGCCGCACGCGAGGATCTGGATGATGTTGGCGTGCTTGATCAGGCGCGGGATCTGCGCCTCGAGCACGAAGCGCTGCTGGATGTCGCGGTTCTTGGCCTGCGCGCGCTTCGAGATCTTGATCGCGACCTCGGCGCGCGTCTGGGGGTCCATCCCCACGTAGACGATGCCGAGCCCACCGGCCCCCAGCATGCGGGTGATCACATAGCCCGCGACCTCGCCGCCGAGGTCGCGCTCGTGCTCGGGCACCTCGCCCTGGCCTCCGGCCGCCACGAGCCCGGTGTCGGCCGACGACGCCACCAGCGCATCCGGCTCGTTCGAGATGACGAGCTCCTCGTAGGCAACCTGCGCCAGGGGGCGCGACATGCCGATCGGGATGCCGTGCTCATCCACGAGGTCGCGCGCCTTGCCACCATCGAGCTGGATGTGGCGACCGCGCTCGAGCAACCGGTCGAGCAAACCCACGGCGAGCTGGGCGTCGCCGATCGTCTGTTGCCAGCCCGCCAGGTCCCGGGAGGAGGTCACGATCATCGAGCGGTGTTTGACGTGGCGCTCGTGGATCACCTCGAACAGCCGCTCCGACGCGTCCCGGCCGTACGCGATGCCCGCGAAGTCGTCGATGATGAGGAGATCGGGCTCGGTCCACGCGGCGACGGCCTTTTGCATGCGGCCCTTGCGCTCGGCCGCCGTCAGCTCGGCGATCAGGGCGCCAGCGGTCACGAAACGCACCTCGAAGCCGTGCCGGAGCTGACGGTCGCCGATGGCGACGGCCAGGTGCGTCTTGCCGCTCTGCGACTTGCCCGAAAGGACCACACAGCGACCGTGCTCGATGAACGCGCGCTCGAGTGAGCCACCGAGCGAGCTGACGCGCCGATCGGTCTGGTTGGCGAAATCGAAGTCCTCGAAGGTCCGGACGAACGGGAAGCTGGCACGGCGACGCGCCTTCTCGAGGCGAGCCAGGTCGCGGCCGTCGAGCTCCAGCCCGAGCAGGCGCCCGAGGAGCTCCTCGTGGCTCAGGTGCTCGTCGGCGGCGCGGGTGAGGAGGTCCCCGAGGTGATCGGCCGCGTGGCCCATCCCGAGCTGGCGCAGGCGTCCCTCGAGCGCGGTGGGAGCTGGCTTCGACATCGCGCCAGAATGTACAGCACATCATGTGCCACCGGATTCTATCAATGAAATATGTGTAATTCGATTAACATAATAGCTGGCTATGCATGCATTGATTCGCTGAATTTGTCCGGATTCCTGGCATCTTGCCCCAAGGCACGCCATTGGGGGTCTGGGACCAGACGAGGGTCGGATCGCGCGGGCCGACTGGCGAGTGCCCACGCCACGGCGCCCAAGGAGCCCCACCAGCTCCCCGCCCGCTACGGCATCGCATCCTGTGCGCGCGGTGCCGATCGCAGGACAGCCGCCGCGCGCTGGGCGATGCCGAGCAGGTGGGCGTCCCTCGCGGCCTTGTCCACCGCGGCCAGGCGAGCACGCGCGGCCTCGGTCCGCCCCTGGCGCTGCTCGAGCGCGCCGAGCAGGATGCGAGCGTCGAGCTCCGCGGGCAGGGCTCCTGCCCGGTGAGCCTCGGCGAGCGCGGCCTCGAGCGCGTCGCGCACGCTCTGCAGCTCCCCCGACTCTCGCACCTGGATGCGCAGGCGCGCGGCGACGAGCGCCACCTCGAGACGCACGTCGAGCGACTCGCTCTTCTCGCCCGAGGCGATCGCGCGCTCGATCACGGCGCTCGCATCGGTGAGCTTGCCGGCGGCGACCAGCGCTCGCGCGATGGACGCATGCGCCGCCGCGACCGCGTCGGGCCGGTGCCCGCGGGTGGCGACCTCGAGGGCGCTGCGCGCCGCGACCAGCGCAGGCTCGAGCCGGCCGAGGTCCACGAGCGCGTCGGCCAGCCGGGCCCGCGAGAGCGCCAGAAGGGGGCCCTCGCCGGCGCGTTCGACCGCGGCCTCGAGGTGCTTCTGGGCCTCCTCGGGCCTGCCGGCCTGGAGCTCGAGCTCCCCCAGCGCGAGCGTGGCGCGCACCGCGCGCGCCCCGAAACCGAGGCGAGCGAGATCCCGCACCGCCTCCTCCAGCGCCTCTCGCGCCTTGTGCACCTCGCCGGTGCGCAGCGCGAGCGCACCCTCGGCCTCGAGGCCGAGCACGATGGCGGGCTCGCTGGCGGCGTCGCGGCCGAGCGCGAGGGCCTGATCCACGACGCGGCGCGCCGCCTCGAGGTCCCCCGCCCGACCGAGCACGAAGGAGAGATCCGCGAGCACCTCGGCCTGCAGCGTGGCGTCGCCCGCTTCGTGTGCCCGCGCGGCCAGCGCCTCGTACGCCTTCTTCGCCGACGCCAGCTGGCCGAGCTCCGCGTCGAGGCGCGCGAAGAGGCCGAGCGCACGCACCTCGCTCGGACGAAGGTGCAGGGCCTCGTAGAGGCGGAGGGCCTCGGCGATGGCCTGGCGCGCGGCGTCGAGCTCGCTGCGCTCGAAGCGCACCTCGGCCTCGAGCAGCCGCGCATCCGCGAGCGTGGTTCGCATGCCGAGCCCGGACGCGCGGGCCTCGGCCCGAGCGAGCGCCTCGAGCGCGCCTGCCGCGTCGTGCTCTTGCGCGTGGGCAGCTCCGAGGCCGAGGGCGATGCGCGGGTCCTGGCCCGGCGGATCGGGCAACGCCGCCAGCGCCTCGAGGGTCCGCTGCGCCTCGCCGGCGCGCCCCGCGCGCAAGAGGACCTGGGCCAGCGCGAGCCCGTGCTCGAGCTCGTCGGGCTCGAGCGCCGACAGCGCTTGCAGGATCTCGATCGCGCGCGGCAGCATGCGCGCGGCGAACGCGTGACGGAGCTCGATGCGCAGGCGCGCGGCCTTGTCCAGCTTCGGGCCGAGATCGAGGGCGCGCAGGGCCGCTGCGTTGGCCCGCTCGTTTGCACCCACGCGCAAGAGCGCGTCGGCGAGCGCCGCCTGCGTCCCGAGGTGGTCCGGGTCCACGCGCGCCGCCCGCTCGAGCGAGGGCCGGGCCCTGCCAGCGTCGCCCACGGCCAGCCGTAGCATGCCGTCCACGAAGGGTGGGATCGCCTCGGGCCGGAGCGGCAGGGCCGCGCGCGCCGCGGCGACCAGCTCGGGGCGGACCTCGGCCGCGGCCCTGCGCCCGGTGAACGCCGCCAGAGCCCCCTCCGCGACCAGCGCCGCGAGCTGGGCGTCCTGGTCGTTCACCGGCCAGGAGACGTTGATGGGCGCGCGCTGGTCCATCGCCGTGACCAGCGCGGCGTCCACCCGCCTCGGCTTCGCTTGCACCGTGCCGACGAACAGCGCGTCGCAGCCGAGCTGGGCGCGCAGGCGCGCGATGGCACCGTTCGGGAGCCGCTCGATCGGGCCGAACAGGCCGAGGTCGTGGCGCGCGCGCATCACGCGCTCGGGGGGCACCACGCGCAGCGAGGGGTCGTGCTGCAGCGCCGCGGTCACCATCAGCTCGAGCGCCCCGCCGGCGAGATCGGTGCCGCCGCGCGCCGCGACGTCGCGGAGGCCGAGCACCGCGATCGATGGCCGGATCTTGACGGGCACATGGGCCTGGGGGGGCCTGGGTGCCGGCGCTGCGTGCTTGGCCCCGGGCGCGGCGGGCCGGCTCTTTTCCTTCGGCGCGGCCTTGCCGAAGAGCACGAGCCCGCCCAGCGTGAGGGCACCCACCGCCGCGCCGATGGCCGCGAACGGCGCCCAGGGCGGCAGCAGATCACGCAGGCTCGGCGGTCCTGTCAGCGCTGCGACCGCCTCTCCGGCGCGGGCGTAGCGCTGGTCGGGCTGCCGCTCCAGGCAGCGCAGGATGGCGCGCTCCCAGCGCGGATCCAGGTCGGCGCGGTAGGTCGTCGGCGCGATCGGCGGATGGGTCAGGCGCCGCACCGCGAGCGCGAGCGGCGTCTCGGCGACGAAGGGCAGCTGCCCCGTCGCGAGCTCGTACAGCAGGATGCCGAACGCGTACACGTCGACCGCCGGTCCGAGCACGCCGGCCTCGACCTGCTCGGGCGCCATGTACGCGGGCGTGCCGAGAAAGCCGCCGGTCCCGGTGCGGAACGCGTCGGTCCCGGTGTGGGTGCGCGCGAGGCCGAAGTCGGTCACGACCGCACGGGTGACGCCGCCCTCGGCGACGATGAGGATGTTGTCGGGCTTGAGGTCCCGGTGGATGATGCCGGCGGCGTGCGCGGCGTCGAGCGCCGCGGCGACCTGTGCCGCGATCGCGCGCGCCTCGCCGAGCGGCAGGGGACCCTTGCCGATGCGCTGCGCGAGCGGCTCGCCCGAAAGCAGCTCCATCGTGAGGAACACGATGCGCTCGGCACCCGCGCCTTCGCCGCGCGTGTGGAACCCGAGGTCGAACAGCCGGCAGACGTTCGGGTGCGCGATCTTGCGCGCGAGCTGGATCTCGCGCTTGAAGCGGTCGAGCGTGCCGGCCTCCTCGGCGACCTCGGGCCGCACCGTCTTGAGCGCGACTCGCTCGCCGAGCTCGAGGTCCTCGGCCTCGTAGACCTCGCCCATCCCGCCCTGCGCGAGGAAACGCACGACCTTCCAGCGGCTCGCCACCACCTCGCCCGGCGCGAACGTCGTCGGCGGCGGCGCGGCGCGCTCCGCGCCCGCCCGCACCGTCGGCGCCGAGCCCACTCGCTGCCGTTCGTCGTCGCGCGACACCTCGCGACATCTTAACCTCAGGCCGATGATTCCCATTCCGCCAGGTGCCGTCGGGCCGAGGACGCTCGTCATCCCCACCCACCCCGGCGTCCAGTACCACTTCTGCCGGAGCGAGCTGCCAATCTACTTCCTCG
The DNA here is from genome assembly GCA_023248855.1 of Myxococcales bacterium. Lineage (GTDB taxonomy): Bacteria > Myxococcota_A > Polyangia > JAHFDS01 > JAHFDS01 > JAHFDS01. Next base: position 33,707 of record JAHFDS010000013.1, on the reverse strand, counting down.
GCCACTGGGACCAGTTCCAGTACTGGCGGCCGCAGCCGTGGAACGTCACCAACCTGTTCGACACATTCGCCGAGGCACATCTATCGTTCGGGCCCGCGGAGTACGCACGCGTGCTCGAGGGCGCGACCATGCCCGGGCGCACGCCGTTTCGCTTTCCCGGGGACTTCGACGTCACGTGGCTGATGTTCAACTGGCAATGGAAGCTCGTCCGCGGCGAGACGACCGGCAAGAAGCTCTATCGCGTGGCCAAGCCGGCCGAGCTGGACCGCGCGGAGTGGGAGGAGCTGCTCGGACGCTCCGACGTGCGCGTCGTCAGCTTCTACCCGAACACGGTGGCATGGCTCGCCGAGACGTTCGGCGTCCGGGTGCCCTACGTGCCGCTCGGCCTCGACCCGGACGCGTACGGCCCGTGGCGAGGCGACACGCCTCACGTGCTGTCGATCATCCATTCGTGGCGTGAACGGGGCTGGCACTACCGCGCGTACCGGGAGGCGACGGCGGGCCTGGCCACGCTGCACGTGGACCACCTGGATCCGAGCCAGCCGACGCGGCGCTACGAGGAGCTCGTGGAGCTCCTGCGCGGGGCGCGGGTGTACCTGCACGACGGCGAGCAGGAGTACACCATCACCCTGGTCGAGGCGATGATGACCGGGCTTCCGATCGTGAGCTTTAGGCTGCCCGGCATCGAGCGCTACGTCGTGCAAGGCGAGAACGGCTTCGTGTGCGACGACGCGGCGGCGGTCCGGGAGGCCTGCCGGGCGCTGCTCGCGGACGAGGCGCTGGCGCGCCGGATGGGCGCCGAGAGCCGGCGCATGGCGCTACGCGATCACGCCGAGGCGCGCTGGCGTGCCGACTGGCGGCGCATCCTCTCCGAGTGGACCGGCGTGCCGGCGTAGCTGGCCATGACGCCTCAGCCCGGATCGCGCTCCAGCCCGTGCTCCTTGAGCATCCGGTAGAGGTTGTTCACGTGCACGCCCAGCTCGTCTGCGAGATGCTTGGGCTTGCCGCCGTGGGCGTCCAGCCTGACGCGCAGATGGCGGCGCATGAGCTCCCGCTTCACCTCCGCCAGAGGCCCGACGAGCCCGGCTTCGGCCTCGCCGCGCGCACCGCGCATCGGCAAGAGGAACTCTTCGATGGGATCCTCGTCCCGGAGCAGGAGCGTTCGCTGGACGATGTTCTTCAGCTCGCGCACGTTGCCCGGGAAGGGGTGCGTCATCAGCTTGCTCATTGCCGCCGGATGGAGGGAGGGTCGGCGGCGATTGTTCTCGACGCAGAAGGCCTCCATGAACTCCGCCACCAGCAAGGGGATGTCGCCGCTGCGCTCTCGGAGCGGCGGCAATGCGATCTCGATGCCGGCAAGACGGAAATAGAGGTCCTCGCGGAGGCGGCCTTCCTTGATCTGCGTCGCGATGTCCCGATTGGTCGCCGCGACCACCCGGACGTCCACGGGGCGCGGGGTGGTCTCGCCGATGCGCGTCACCTCGCCCTCCTGGAGCACACGCAAGAGCTTCGCTTGCAGACCCACGTCCATATCGCCGATCTCGTCGAGGAAGAGGCTGCTCTCGTGGGCCTGCGCGAATACCCCCTGCCGGTCGCTGGTTGCGCCGGTGAACGCCCCCTTGACGAAACCGAAGAGCTCGCTCTCGAGCAGCGCGCTCGGGATCGCCGCGCAGTTCAGCTTGAGCATCGGGCGCACCCAGCGGGAGGACAGCAGGTGGACACGGTGGGCCACGATCTCCTTGCCCGTGCCGTTCTCGCCCGTGATGAGCACCGGCATGTTGACGGAGGCCGCGCGGGAGATCACCCGCTCCACCTCGCGGAGCGGCGCCGAGCTCCCGGTGAAGGTATAGCGCTGCAGCTGCGCCGACCGGAGATCGCGCGTGACTTGGGAGCGCAACACGGCCGCGAGCGCGTTGCGCACGGTGATCCTGAGCTTGCTGCGGCCTACCGGCTTCTCGAGGAAATCGTAGGCGCCGATGCGGATGGCTTCGAGCGCGGTCGGGATGTCCGATTCCCCCGAGATGACGACGCTGCAAGCATCCGGTTCTCGCTGCCGGATGTCCCGGAGCAGATCGAGCCCACTCTCGTCGCCGAGAAACACATCGAGCAGAAACAGATCCACGGCCTCTTGGGTCAAGATCTCCCGCGCTTCGGCGGCCGTGGCGGCTTCGAGAACGCGGTGGCCATCTCCTTCAAGGACCTGCCTCAAGGATCCGCGAATTGGCGAGTCGTCATCGACGAGGAGGATCGTTTGCATCTCTTAGGATCAAGCATATCCTCGCACCACGCTCGCGGGCTGAACCAATCTCGAGTCGCCCACCCAGCTCCAGCGCCAGCTTTCCGACGAAGTGCAGGCCGAATCCCGATCCACCCGGGGTCGTCGTGAAGCTCAGGTGCGTGGCCCGGCCGCGGTGCTCGATCGGGATGCCGCTGCCATCGTCCTCGCAGATCACGTAGATGCCATCGGCCACACGCAGCGCGGAGAGATGGATCCGCTGGGCCTTGGCCTCGATCGCATTGATGACGAGGTTCGACATCCCCTCGCGTAGCAGGTCGGGATCCGCCAGCACCGCGAGATCGCTCTCTGCAGTGACGTCGATCTGCGGGAGTTGCTTGCGGTGCAGCTCCGCGCATTCGACGAGCAGCGCCTTGATGGGGACGCGGCCGACGGCGGGGCTGCGGCGAGCCGACAGGTCCTTGAGGGCTGCGAACATCCGCTCGAGCGTCCGCAACCCGGCGACCAGGGACTGCCCCTCGCGCTGGAGCAGCTCGTCCTTTCGGAGGACCCCCTGCTCCACGACGCCCTCGGCCGAGAGGCGCAGCGGCGTCAGCACGTTCCGCCCCTGATGGACGACCTCGCGAGCCACCTCTTGCCAGCCCTGAGAGCGGCTGCGCGACGCGATGACGTGGGCCTCGCTGCGCTCGACGCCGAGCGACTGCTTGGCCTCGTTCAGCCGCGAGACCAGGCGGATGACCACCGTCACCACGAAGAGGGACACCGCGCCTGAGGTCACCACGCCCGTGACGATGTATTCGGCCAGCACCCGGCCCCGGAAGACCAAGCTCATTGCGGAAACGATGAGCGCCGTGAGGAGCTCGGCGGCCAGCACTCCGCCGATCAGCAGAGCGGTCACCGATCGCGTGGTGAGCCATTCCAGCATGCCATCCATCATCCAACCCAACCGCGCCCGCCGCACCACCGCGTCAAGGTACTTCATCCCTCATCCGAGCACAGCGGACCACGCTCCCTCGGCATCATCCATCGCATTGGCCTGATGATCCGGCATTTTCTCGAATGTCGGTGCAGGGCTCGTACCAAAGAGCCGCCGCTGGGGACCGGCGGCCTCGAGCCCAACGTCTGAGGCGAGACCCGAGCAGGGCACTATCGCCGACGATATGACCTACTATCGTCGGCGATGGACGGCCGAGCCCACCGCCAGGCTCAGGGTGGCGCGGTCGAGGCGGCACGGACCCTGCAGCAAGCGCAGCGCATGCGACTCGAGCGGGTGATCGTCGCCTGGGCCCTGGTCTTCGCACCGGATTGCGGCGGGAGGGTGGGCAGCGCCACGGGGCGGGACGCAGGCGAGGCGGGTGGCGCCCGACCGACCGACGCCGGCGCGACTCCGGGCGCGCGCGACGCCGCGGCCGATGGGCCCGAGTCCGCCGCACACGATGCGTCCGCCGACGCGCTGCCTCGCGCGCACGATGGCGCCCCCCTGCCGCCGGTGTCCATCGATCTCTGCGCGGGCCTCATCGAAGACAAGCAGCCGCGCCCGATGAGCGCGCTCGGCAAGCCGGCCATCGGCGAGACGGTCACCGACGCCGAGTTCGGCACCAAGATCCGGCGGGTCACCGGCGTTGGTGCCATCGGCGGCAGCCCAGCCATACGTCCGCTGTATTCGACGGTGTCCGCCTGGAATGCCGACGAATCACGACTGCTGCTGCTCGATGTCGAGGGTGGCGGGCACGTGCTCTACGACGGTCGCACCTACGCATTCATCCGCGGCCTTGGCGAGCTCAGGCCGCCAGACGTGGAGCAACTGTACTGGCACACCTCCGATCCCGACCTGCTCCTCTACGTCGAAGGCAGGACCTTCGTCCGCTATCACGTGGAGAGGGCGACGAAGGAGACCGTGACGACGTTCGACTTCTGCGCGAGCGATGCCACCGGCGGGAGCGACCCGATGTTCATGTCGTTCGATTCCCATCGCATCGGTCTGCGTTGCGATGATCAGGTCTTTATCTACGACGTGACGGCGAACGCGGTGATCGCGCGCAAGACGATCGGCGAAAACCCCGCCCAGGTCGCGCCCAGTGGAACACTGGCCTACCTGAGCGATACCGGCCGCGTAACGGACGCGCGGCTCGCGGTGGTGCGGACGCTCGACCTCCGCGAACCCTTCGGCCACGCCTCACTGGGCCGCCTGCCCTCCGGAGAGGACACGTGGAATGGTCAGGTGTTCGACGAGGGCCCCAATGGCAATGACGACATCGGCACGCTGGTCACCTGGGACCTCACGACGGGCAACTCTCGCGTCATCATCGGGCCGAAGACGGGGTGGCCGTATCCACCCGACGGCCATGTCTCGGCGATGGCCTACCGCCAGCCCGGCTGGGTTTTCGTCTCCACCTTCGGCGCCACCACGGGAGGGGGCCTCCTCGACCTGGAGATTCTCATTGCCAACACCGTCGACCGTCGCGTCTGCCGCGCGGGCCGGCACCGCAGTTGGGGCAAGGCGAACACGCGGCTTGCCGAGCCCTACTGGGCCGAGGCGCACGCCGTTCCGAGCCCGAGCGGCACGCGCATCCTGTTCGGAAGTGATTGGGGCAATGGCGCGACCGTCGACGCCTATGTCGTCGAGCTCCCGAGCTACAGGCCCTGATCTGGCGACCCATCCGCACCTGGATTTCGGGCTTCGCCCGGACAGAGGGAGGCCAGCTCCCCTGCCCTCCCTCTCAGTGCGCCCGATGAGCCGTCGCCTGTTGCGCCGCCTGATCCACCCCGGCGTCCCCGAGCCGAGCAGCCGGGAGCATCTCGTCCGGCTGTCGCGCCTCACGGTGGGCCTCTCACTCGGTCTATCCACCCTGAACCTCGTGATCTGGCTGCTTTCACTCAGCCAGCCCGAGTACGACCGCGGCGCGATGGGCCGGTTCGTAGCCCTCGTGATCGCTGCTCATGTCGGCAATGGCGCGCTCAATCAGTGGGCCATCTCGAGCCAATGGGCTGTTGCGCGCCATCGCCGGGTCGCGTATCCGACCGTGATCCTGTTTCTGGCCGCGGCCGCGCTGGCCTTCTGGGCCTTCGGCAGTCTCACGAACTACTTCACGGCCCTGCGTGTCATGTGGCTGGTGGCGATCGTCCGGGTGGTGTCGGACAGCCGGATCGGCTTGTTCGCGGTCGCGGCCGCGGTCGCGATGCACGTGGGGCTCGTCGCGCTCGAGATCGCAGGCGTGCTGACCTCGCATGCCGCAATCTCGGGCCACTTCGACCCGCTCTACGAGCGCCCGCGGACGATGATCATGATGGTCCTCATGTACGCTGGCACCTACGTCACGGCCTGGGTCGGGGCGAGCTACGTCGCGCTGCGCTACCGGGACAGCGAGCACGCGCTCCGGCTGGCGGCCGATTCCGCCGATCGGCTGCGCGACCAGCTCGGCCGCCTCGGAAAGGACGGTGGCCAGGCCAGGCGGGGCAGGCTGACGGGCGCGCGGCTCGTGGGCCGCTACGACGTCGGTGAGCTCCTCGGCCAGGGCGGCATGGGCGAGGTGTACCAGGCGCGCACCGTCGAGACGGGCCGTGACGTGGCCATCAAGGTGCTGCACCCGCACCTTGGCGACGCACCGCGAGCCCTCCTGCGCTTCCGGCGCGAGGTCGAGCTGGCGGCGCGGATCCCGCCCGCCCACGTCGCTGAGGTGCTCGACTTCGGCGTGACCGAGGGCGCTGGTGCCGAGCCATTCCTCGTGATGGAGTTCCTGCGCGGTCAGGACCTCGGCGCGCTGCTACGCCGGCGGGAATTGACGCGGGTGGAGCTCGTGGCGCTGGTCGACCGGATCGCGACCGCGCTCGAGGCGGCACACGCGGCGGGCGTGGTGCACCGCGACCTCAAGCCCCAGAACATTTTCCTGCTCGAAGGGCTCGTGCCCACGATCAGGTTGCTCGATTTCGGCGTCGCGAGGCTGCTCGAGGAGGCCTCAAGCCTCACCCAGTCGGCCTTCATCCTTGGCACGCCGGGCTTCCTCGCGCCCGAGCAGGTGCGCGGCGACGCCGAGGCGCTCGGGCCGCACACGGACGTGTTCGCGCTCGGCGCGATCATCTACCGCGCGCTCACGGGGACGATGGCGTTCCCAGCGCGTGACACTGCGTCGGCCGTCTACGAGGCGCTCCACGTCATGCCGACGCCTCCGAGCCGGATCGTGCCGAGCCTCCCCACGGACGTGGATGTGGTCCTCGCGCTCGCGCTGGCCAAGGATCCGAAGGAGCGCTACGCACGCCCACTCGAGCTGGCGCGAGACCTCGGGCTCGCGCTTTGCGGTCAGCTGCCCGAGACCACCCGCCTCCGCGCCGGTGCGCACCCGCCGCCAGAGGCTCCTACCCGCACTTGACGAGCCGCCGGCCAGGGCGCGCCGTCGTTGCGCATTCTCGGCATTCGCTGCGCAGGTCCAATTCGCGTGCCGACCGGCCGTACCGTGTGCACCGCCCCGTGGCGTGGGCTGGTATCCGCGTGATGGCCGCACAATTCCGCAGGATGGGAGCCGCGACGCGTGCTTGGGCGGCGGAGCCAACCAGCCAGGCACGTCCCTTGCTCTCTGCAAGGATGTGATCAGAAGAGCACACCAGATCAGGCACGAACGAGCGTCGCGCGTCCTCCTCGTCGAGGACGATCCGCTCTACAGATGGCTCATCGGCCGGCTGCTCGAGCACCACGGGTACTGGTGCATCGAAGCAGCGCACGGTCGGGAGGGCTACAAGGTCGCCCAGGCCTGGCCGCCGCACGTCCTGCTCACCGGGCTCAGCATGCCGTTCATGGACGGCTTGGCGCTGATCCAGGCGGTCCGGACGACGCCCAGCACGGAGCACATTCCCATCCTCCTGCTGTCGGACGAAAGCGAGCCGGCCGACCATCGCGCGGACCTATTCCTCAGCAAGCAGGTCGCTCAGGGAAGCCTCCTCAAGGCGATCGCCAGGCTCGTGGGAGGCGTCCGACCCACCCGATCCGCACCCAGCAGCTACGGCTGAGGCCGCGAGAGAGATCGCCGCGGGCGGACATTGCACCACCGAGGTCACACCAATGCGCGGACAGAACAGATCCGGCTGAGGATCGCAACGCACCTTCTCCTACGACCGTCGCGGCCAGCGATTCGCCCGAGTCGGCGTATGATAGGCTGGCGACTCGCGTCGCTGGGGGAGGTCGACTTGCAGGAGCGGGAGCGAGACCGCGCGGGCCTGGAGGACGCAGCCGCCTCGGATGAAGCGAGCTCGATGAAGACGCGGCGTGCCAGGCCCCCCGCACCCGCTGACGGGGCCCAGCGCGCCGGGGCGAGATCAAGCCAGGGTCCGCTCGAGCGGGGGATGAAGGCAGGCCGCTACGAGATCCTCGCTCGCATCGGCGATGGCGGCATGGGCGTGGTCTATCGGGCCCGCGATCCGGAGCTCGACAGGGACGTCGCGCTCAAGCTCTTGCATCCCCATCTCGACGAGGCTGCGGCCGACGCACAGGCGCGCCTGGTCCGCGAGGCCCAGGCCCTGGCCCGCCTGTCCCACCCGGCCGTGGTGGGAATCCATGACGTCGGGACCATCGACGGCCGCGTCTTCCTGGCCATGGAGCTCGTCGAAGGGGTGACCCTCCGGCAGTGGCTGGCCTCGGCCGAGCGATCCTGCCGGGATGTGGTGCGCGTGTTCATGCAAGCTGGCGAGGGGCTCGCGGCGGCCCACGCCGCGGGCCTGGTTCACCGTGATTTCAAGCCAGAGAACGTGCTCGTGAACCAGAACGGCCGGGCGAGGATCCTGGATTTCGGCCTGGCGCGCACGGCGGCCGAGGACTGGCCGACCACGGGCTTGAGCTCGCCTCACGCAGGCCAGCCGGCGCTCGGCCCGCTCACGCAGGCGGGCTCGATCATGGGTACGCCCGACTACATGGCGCCGGAGCAGTTCCTGGGCCGCCCCACCGATGCTCGGACCGACCAATTCAGCTTCTGCGTCAGCCTCTACGAGGCCCTGTTGGGGCAGCGTCCTTTTGCGGGAGACGACGTCTTCGCCCTGGCTGGCGAGGTCACTCGGGGCAACGTGCGGCCCCTCGTCAACCGGCGGGTTCCGGCCCGCTTGCTCGGCGTGCTGCTCCGGGGCCTCAGTGTCTCCCGGGCGGCGCGATACCCTTCGATGGACGCCCTCCTGGCTCAGCTCGCGGGGGCCGCAGCCTCGGGGCGACGGCGGCGGCTCGCAGCGGCCATCGCGGCCGCCTCCGTCTCGATCGCGGCCCTCGTCTCGTGGCAGGCCTGGCTGCGCCCCCGCGACCGCGGTCCGCCGCCGTGGACCCTCGCCAGGCACCAGCAGGTCACGTTCGCGGGCGACGTCGCCTCGCACTCGCTGTCCCCGGATGGCAAGAGCGTCGCGTTCTTCTCCTCCTGCGGCAGGCTCCAGCTCGCCCAGATCGATTCGGGCGATACCCGGGTGCTGTGGGACCCGAACCCCGGGTTCGCGCTGGTCCGGACCGCCCCGAGCTGGTCCCCTGATGGCTCGCGCTTGATCGCCGCGTGGCGCGCAAGGGCCGCGGGAGCGACGATCAGCGTCATCGTTCCGAGCCGTGGGGGTCCGGCTCGCCCCTTGCCCGAGCACCTTCGCCTGCCGGCGTGGTCGCCCGATGGGCGACAGGTCGCCCACGCCCGGCCGGGGACCGAGTGCGTCGTCGCGGTCCGGAGCCTCGAGAGCGACGCACTCACCTCGATTCCCATCCGGGCCGGCTGCGGTGAGATCGCGGACGTCTCTTGGTCTGCCGCCGGTCAGCGTCTGCTCGTCGTGACCGACGAGGGCCAGCACGGATCGACGATCTGGAGCGTCGATCCCGCTGGTGGCGCGCAGGATAGGTTGCTTGAGGAGCCCGGGAGCATCCTCCTCGCCCGATGGAACGCCCAGGCAAGCGCGGTCTACTACCTGCGAGACGAGGACTGGCACCCCCAGCTGTTCGTGCTGGCGCTCGACGGCAGGTCAGCGCCGCAGCGGGTGGCGGCGCTGCACGGCGTCGACCTCGACGTCAGCCTCTCGTTGTCCCGGGACGATCAGCGCATTGCCTATGCGCGCACGTCGATGCGATCGAGCCTGATCGCCGCCACGCGACGGGACGACGGGACGGTCGAGACCAGGCGACTGACCAGCGGTACCCGCCTACTCCGCGGGCTCAGCCTGTCACCCGATGGTCAATCGGTCGCCTTTGCCACGACCAATGGCCAGGTATCCGAGGTGTTCACGCTCGCCATCTCCGGTGGAACGCCCGAGCGGCGGACGTCGCTCGGCGGCGGGGTCAAGGCGACGGCCTGGTCGCCAGACGGCAAGCGCGTCGCGCTCACCGCGGAGCATAATGGGGCCCATCGCGTCTGGACGCTCGACCTCACGACCGGCGCCACCCGCGAGTACGAAGGCACCCTGGCCAGCCCGGGCTGCCGCCTGACGAGCTGCGGGAATCTGAGCTGGGCACCCTGGCCGGACATCCTCTACAAGGCGGGCAGTGGTCGCAACTATCGGCTGCTGGATCCGGAAAGCGGCGCCGAGCGGCCCCTCTTGCCCGACGACTCGAGGGGCTGGATTCACAATGCGCGCCGGTCGCCGGATGGACAGTGGGTCGCGGCACTCTTCAGCGGAACGGACACGCGCCGGGGGCTCTGGCTGATCTCGCGCGAGGACCTGTCGGAGCGGCGCCTCAGCGATGCCGTCCGCCGCCCAGTGGCCTGGTCCGCCGATGGGCAGTCCCTGTACGCGTGGAACGGAAGCGTGGCCGACGCGAGCGACACCGCGGTGTTCACGATTGCCCGCTCCAGCGGCCACGCCACACGCCTCGTCACGCTGCCTTTTCCGGCCAGCCGGACCGGGGAGGTCGTCATGGCGGCGGACACCAAACGGTTCATCCTCAATGTCGACGAGTCGACCTCGGACGCCTGGATCGCCGAATCCGTTCGCTGACGAGGGACACGACCTTGCAGCCCTTGGCCCCACCTGGGCTCGAACGCGGCGCCCAGCTGGGGCGCTACATCATCGAGGAGCGTCTCGGCGCCGGAACCGCCGGCATCATCTACGTTGCGCAGGACCCCAGACTCGGGCGCCGGGTGGCCGTCAAGGTGCTAAACGCCGTCCCCGGGGAGGCACCCGACCGGACGCGAGCCCGGCTCTTGCGCGAAGCCAAGGCGCTGGCGCGGGTTTCTCACGCGGCGGTGGTGCGGATCCACGACGTCGGCGCCACGGACGACCAGGTCTTCATCGCAATGGAGCTCATCGAGGGGGTGTCGCTGCGTCGGTGGCTCGAGGCAGCCCCACGCTCGACGATCGAGGTGCTCAAGGTGCTCCTCTGCGTCGGTGAAGGGCTCGCCGCCGCTCACGCGACGGGCATCGTGCATCGCGATGTCACGCCGGAGAACATCGTCGTGAGCGCGGACGGTCGGGGCCGGGTGCTGGATTTCGGGTTGGCCCGCGACGTGTCACTCGGCGGCGCAACGCACGCCGGGTCGGCGCAGGCTTCCACCAGCACGGCCGCGGGCACCCGATCCCACCTGCGTACGACCGGGTACATGGCGCCGGAACAATACGTCGGGCGTCGCAGCGATGCCCGCACGGACCAGTTCAGCTTCTGCGTCTGCCTGTATGAAGCGCTGCATGGGCACCGGCCCTTCCGGGGCGACGATCCGCTCGCGCTGGCTCGTCAGACGATGTCGCGGACGGACGGCCGCACGATCCCCGCGGGCCTCGAGCGCATCCTGCGACGCGGGCTCGAAGCCTCGCCCGAGCATCGCTATCCGCGCATGGAGCCGATGCTGGCCGCCCTGGCACGGTACGCGGTCGAGCGGCGCGCGCGCTGGCGCGTGCCGGCAATGGCCGCAGCATCGCTGCTCGTCGCGGTGCTCGGCTGGCGGGCCATGCGCCAAGCGCGAACGCCGACCGGAGGCGTGCCGGGATCGCTGGCCAGGCATCGTCAGCTGACGTTCTCGGGCGACGTCACGAGCCACGCCATCTCGCCCGACGGCAAGAGCCTCGCCTACTTCTCGGGTGGCAAGTTCATGCTGTCGGAGATTGGCCCAGGGACGGCGCGGATCCTCTGGGATCCTGCGGCGACCGGCCCGGTGGTGGCGCAGAACGACCCCGCCTGGGCCCCCGACGGCAAGCGGCTGGTCCTGTCGTGGAGTGACGACGTGCGTACCCACAGCGTGATTGTCCACACCGGAGGAGGTCCAGCAAGGCCATTGACGGAATATGCCCATCAGGCAGCCTGGTCACCGGACGGACAGCGGATTGCCTTCGTGCCCAACATGGGCGCCGATCACACCGTCGGTTTCCTTTCCGGCGACGGGGCTGTCCTCGCGCCCGTGCGCCTCCAGGCGGACTTCGAGCTCATCGCAGATCTGGCGTGGTCACCGCAGAGTGACCGGGTGCTGGTCGCGACGAGACGCAACCACGGCTCGACGCTCTTGCGCATCGATCCTGGCGGTGCTTCCGAGGAGCGTCTGGCCGAGGAGCCCGCGGGGATCCAGACGGTCGCCTGGCGGCACGACGGCAGGGCCATCTACTACCTGCGCGACCGCGACGATCATCCGCAGCTGATAGAGCTCCTCCTCGGCGTCGACGACCGGCCCGCGGCGGTGCCTGCGCTCCACGGCCTCGAGCTCGGCGCCAGCCTGTCCATGTCGCGAGATGGCCAACGTCTGGCCTATTCCCGGCGCTCGCCGAGATCGAACCTGCACGCGGTCACGCTGCGCGGCCGCGGAGACATCGCGACGCGCTGCCTGACCATCGGGACCCGTCTCTTGCGGGGGCTCAGCATTTCCCCGGATGGTCGGGAGCTGGCCTTCGCGGCCAGCGACGGCAATGCCTCCGAGGTGTTCACGATGGCCGTGTCGGGCGGCGCGGCGAAGCGACTCACCTCGATTGGCGCCACCGTGCAATCGACCGCGTGGTCACCCGATGGCAAGCGACTCGCGTTCACCCTGCAACGCAGCGGCACCCATCGCGTCTGGACGATCGATCGGTCGGGCGGCGCCGCGCGCGAGCACGCAGCCACGGAGGTAGGCTTCGAGCCTGGATCCCTTACCTGGGCCCCTGGCGCAGAGATCCTCTATCAGACACCCGGAAACCAGCGCTACCGGGCCCTCGAGCCCGATGCTTCGACCACACGCGCCCTGCTCGGCGATGGGCAGGGTCGGGTCTTCGATCCGCAGTGGTCGCCCGATCGCCAGTCGCTTGCCGTCTTGTGGAATGGCGCCCCAGCGCGCAGGGGCTTGTGGATCGTCCGGCCGGGCGAGGGCGCCGAACGGCGCCTCTCCGCAGAACCCCTCATGCCGATCGGCTGGTCGGAGGACGGAGGGACGGTGTACGCGCAGAATCAGGGCAATCTGGTATTCACGATTCCGATCCAGGCCGGGACACCCACGCCCTTGCTGACCCTGCCCTTCGAAGCTCCGAAGCTGGACGGAGTCGTGATGACGCCAGACGCGAAGACGTTCCTCGTCCTGGTCGATGAGACCGTCTCCGACGCCTGGCTCGTGGAGGGCTTCTAGCCAAACCTGATCGAGGGCTACCAGCGATTCCGCTGCTCAAAATCGATTGTCGACTATCGCCGTCATTTGCCGCAGGGCGCGGGTGTCCGCATCCCTCGACCAGTCATTGTGCACGGTTGCACCCTCCCTCGAAGCCCTCGTGGGTTGGCATCCTCTTTGCGATGGGCGTTCACCCATCATCCCCAGGAGGATCAGGACCCATGAAGCACATTCGTACTGCACTGATGATTGCGTTGTTCACCGGGTGCGGCGTCACGGAGGACGCGCCCGTGCCGGAGCCCCAGCCCGAGACCTTCACGCGCACGACCGTGACCACGGCGGACGGAGAGCCTGGCGTCGAAGAAGAAGAGGGAGTCACCCGTGTGGACTCACCTGCAGACACCAGCAAGGGCGACGACCTTCACCTGCCCCGTCCTTGCTCCGCGGTGGGGCTGCGCATGTTCGACCGTCCGCTCGACGCGAGCGGCATGCCCACCGGCAATGAGCTCTGCGTCACCCGACTCGACACGGACCTGAGCAAGCTCTGCCGGCAATACGTGACGACGCCGTTCGGTCGATATTGCCGGGCCCGCTGGGCCGGCGCCGTCCGGAGCTACCGGCCGGGCGAGCGCGATGGGCTCTTCCCTGTGATCGGCTATCCGGACAGGCGGGGCGGCGAGCCCTTCTCCGCTTGGGCGGGGTTCACGAACGCCGGGGTGCACGCGCAAGCGGCCGAGCGGGTGATCTTGCACTGACCCACTGCGTCGGGCGCCGGCGCACCGATTTTCCGTGCGACCCGCCGGGTCGCCAAACAAACGTCTGAAGGAGTGAGTCCATGCAACACAGGATTCGGTTTGGAATGAACGTCGTCCGCGTCGGCGTCCTGGCCGCGCTGGCAGCGCTCGGATGCGGGGCCGACGAGGTCACCGATGGGGGCGGCGAAGGCTCCGAGGTGCCACGGACGACGGTCGTCACGCTGCATCCAGACGGCACCGAGACGGTCTCGATCCACGACACCGAGCCCGCCGAGCCGTCGGGGAAGGTCATCACGAACGCCATCTCCAGGCAGTCACCGTGTCCGCCCTACGGCACGCTCGAGCTACACGACCAGAGCACGCTGGGCGGCAACCAGATCTGCTTCGTCGGAAGCGGCACCGTGGACCTCCGGCGCTATTGCCGCAGCTTTGTCCGCGTCGGAGGGCTTCCATTCCCCATCTGCCGGGGCCGATGGGACCAGAACGTAAGAAGCTACTTCTCCGGCAAGTACGCGGGCTACCTCAGCGAAAACCCCACCAGCCCGACCGACTCGTGCCAGAGCTTCACGCCCTGGCTGCAAACGGACGCCGCCGGCTGGTGCGGCACCCATGCCATCTGGGTGACGATCAACTGACGGGGTCGTCTGCAGGCTCGACGCTCCGCGTCGGCTTCCCGAACGAGTGACATCCGGAGGGTCATGCCTGGGCGTCTGCGCCTATGATGCGCCGATGCTCGGTCGATCCATCCTCGTCCTCTCCGTCTTCGCGGTGATCGGCTGCGGTGAGCGCGGACACCTCACCGCGACCCTCGATGCGGGGGTCGCGGGCGCCGCGGGCGCGGCCGGAACGTGCGCCACCGTGTTCGCGCGCGGCTCGGCCACCGGCCACGCGACACCGCTTGGCGCCGGCCCCAGAGAGGCTCGCGCCGGCCGCCTGCGCGCGACGGATCTGCCGGCGGACCCCACGGGCCTGCTCACCTGGGCGGCCGGAGACTTCGTCCTCGCGAACGATCGCGTGGCCCTCGTCATCGAGGACGCCGGCGCGTCCGACATCCTCGACCCGTGGGGCGGAAAACCCGTCGGCCTCGCGCGCGTGGAGGCCGGCCGCCTCGTCGCGCCCGCAGACTTCAACGAGATCATCACGGCGATCGGCCGCTTCGTCCTCGCCACCGAGGAGGTGACGGTGCTCGCCGACGGCTCCGACGGGCAGTCCGCGCTCGTGCGCGCCGTGGGCACCTTGCGCCCCCTGCCGCTCCTCGTCGACATCGGCAACCTCCTGCAGGGCGAGTATGGTGGGCTGCGCGTGGCGGCGGACTATGCCCTCGCGCCCGGCGCGGAGCACGTCGAGATCACCTATCGCTTCGCGAACGAGGGCGGCGAGGCGCTCGAGGTGGAAAATCCACTCCTCCTGGTCTTGCAGCGCAACCGCATGGAGATGTACGCGCCAGACCACGGCTTCGCCGTCAAGAGCGGCGCCGCCCTCGCGTACCTCGGCTTCGTCGACGAGCGCACGACGAGCTTCGCGTGGGAGGACCCTGATGGGCCGCTCGCGGTCTTCATCGAGGTGGCGAACCTGCTCTTCATCAGCGCCCCCGCGTTCACGATCGCTGCCTGCGCCGAGACGGCCGAGCGCGTGGCGCGGCTCCACATCGGCGGCCCGGGCCTCGAGGGGCTGCGCGCGGCGATCGCGCGGACCGGCCAGGTGATCGACGGAGTCGTGCGTGAGGCTGACGGCCGGCCGGCGGTGGGCGTGCGCGTGCACGCGACCGCGGGCTCGCGCTACCTCAGCCGCGCCGAGACCGACGGCGACGGGCGCTACCGGCTGCGCGTGAGCGAGGACGAGGTGCTGCTCACGGCCTTTCGCCGGGAGAGCGCGGCGTCGGCTGCGACCTGGCGCGGCGGCGCAGGGCCGACGCTCACGCTCGACCCGGTGGCCAGGCTGCGCGTCACGATCCGCGATGCCTCGAGCGGCGAGGCGCTGCCGGCGCTCGTGCAGCTGGTCCCCCGCGGCGCCGCCGCCCCATCGCTACCGGCACCCTACGGCGTGCCACCGCTGCCCGACGGTCGCATCCAGATCGAGCACGTGGAGGGGGGCCTTTGCGAGCTCGGCGCGCCGCCCGGTCCCTACTCGCTCGTGGTGTCCCGCGGCTACGAGTACGAGATCTTCGAGCGCGACCTGGACCTGCCGGCCGGCACGCTCGAGGTCGCGGCGACGCTGGCGCGATCGGTCGCGACGCCGGGCGTGATGTGCGCCGACTTCCACATCCACACGAACCGCTCGATGGATGCCTCGGACTCGGCCTCGCTCAAGGTCCGCGCCGCCGCCGCCGAGGGGCTCGAGATCCCCGTCCGCTCGGATCACGAGTGGGTCGGCGACTTCGAGCCGGAGATCGCCGCGCACGCGCTCGGCCGGTTCCTCTTCGGAGTGTCCTCGCTCGAGCTCACGACCTTCTCCTATGGCCACTTCGGCGTGTTCCCGCTCGACGCCGATCCCACCTTGCCGAACGCGGGCGCGATCCCCTGGTCGGGGCGCAAGCCGCCGGCGGCCTTCGACGACGCGCGGAGCCACGTGGGCGCTTCGGGGCCAGCCACGGTGATCATCAACCACCCGCGCAGTGGGGGCGCGATCGGCGGCTACTTCGCGGCGGCGGGCTACGATCCAAAAACGGGCCGGGCGAGCCAGCTGGACTGGTGGGACGAGAAGTTCACGCTCGTCGAGGTGTTCAACGACAGCGACTTCGACGCCAACGAGGCGACCACGGTGAAGGACTGGTTCTCGCTGCTCGACCACGGGCGGCGCGTGTTCGCGGTGGGCTCGTCGGACTCGCACCAGGTCACGGACCTCCCGGTCGGATACCCGCGCACGTGCATCGAGCTCGACACGGATCTGCCCGAGGAGTTGCGCCGCCTGGGCGCGGGCTTCGTGCGCGATCGCATGCTCGAGGGCCGCGCGACCGTGAGCGGGGGGATCTACCTCGACGCCCGGTCGGCCGCCGGCGGGCCCGGGAGCACGCACCCGACCGCGGCGACCAGGGAGAGCATCCAGCTCACCGTGCAGGCCGCGAGCTGGATCGACGCGACGACGCTCCGCGTCTACGAAAACGGTGTGCTCTCGAGGACGCTGCCGCTCGCAGCGCCTGATCCCGCGCACCCCGTCGTGCGCTTCTCCGGCGCGATCGACATCGACGTGCCCGTCGGGGGCGCGTGGGTCGTCCTCGTCGCCTCGGGAGAACGCTCGCTCGCGCCCGTGCACCCGGGCCGAAAGCCCTTCGGCGTGACGAACCCGATCTTCTTCTCGCGGTGATCGCCAGACCGTCCGCCAGCGACAATCAGCGCCACGCCGCCACGCCTGGTAACCAGTTGCCTGACGCAACGATCGCGCAGCTAGGCAATTGTTGCGCAGGGAGAGCCCGATCTGTCGGCCCCGATGCATTTCCGCGCGGGCAATCACGCGTTCCGGCAGGCACTGCGCGTGCACTGTGCCCGGTCCTTGATGAGATCACCTGCGCACCGCGCCACCCGGGCCATTCTTGGTGTCCTCCTCCTGTCCGCCTTGGTCGGATGCGATCACGGTCTGGCGAGCCGCACCGCCGACGGGCCGGGCTCGACCGACGGCCCCGTCACGATCGACGCGGCGGTGTCGCCCCGCCCGGATGCGGCCCCCCGCAGTCGGGACGCGACGCCCGCGGCCGACGTCCCCCCCCATCCCACCTACACCACCACGGCGGACTTCGATCGTTCGGGCTGCCAGCCGGGTGGCTTCGACCAGCTCGCCCTCGACGGCATCTGGGCCTTCGAGATCCTCGATGGCCCCCTCGGACTGGGCCTCTTGCCACCGGGCGCTCGCTTCACCCGCAACGCGGGCGCGCTCGAAGGCTGGCTCTCGAGCATGTACCAGGACGCCCCGCTCGAGCACCTCGATCAGAGCTCGACAGAGCTCTTCTTCTACCAGCACCCATTCCAAGGCTTCCCCGGAGACATCCTCTCGATCCTGGCCTGCCATACGGACCCCGCCACCAGCCACTTCGACGGCTCGTATGCCCTGTGCTTCAACGGGCGATGCGGCCTCGGCCATTTCCGCGCCGGTCGCGTCGATCGGCTGGTGGGCGAGGGAGAGTCGGGCGGCCTTTCGAAGCTCGGCGAGCTGGGCGTCTTCCGCGACAGCGGCCCTGCCATCTCGGTGAACGTGCGGGTGTCCGGCAACCTGGCCTTCCTGGCTCGCTATTCCGATGGTCTCCGGATCCTCGATGTCAGCGATCCGGCGGCGATCCGGGAGGTCGCCCACGCGCCGATCCAGACCGCCGGCGAGATCTACAACGACGTCAAGCTCGTTGGAGGCGTCGCGTTCATGGCGTCGGACAAGCACGGCGTGGTGTCCTTCGACGTCTCGAATCCCCCAAGGCCCGTCCGGCTGCCCAACCTGGTGGATGGGTACAACGTACACTCCGTCTTCATCCTGGGGACCACCCTCTACGCGTGCGCCATCGACTGGGCCGGCACCGGTGTGGCGTCGGGCCTGGCGATGTTCGACATCTCGAACCCGCGCGCACCGACCCAGCTCGGCCAGCTGTACCAGCCGGAGCGCGCCGCCCTGTTGCACGACCTGTATGTGGAGCCCGGCCGCGCCTACCTGGATTACTGGGACGCCGGGCTCATCATCGTGGACTTGACCGACCCGCTGCGGCCGCGTGAGCTCGGTCGCTACGACGGCTACGCCAGGAGGATGACCAATCACTCGAGCTGGGTGACCACCATTGGCGGCAGGAAGATCTGCATCACCGGCGACGAGGATTTCGGCGCGCACGCGCGCATCCTCGACGTGACTAACCCCGCAGAAATCCATTTGCTCTCCGAGTGGCAGACGCGGCCCGAGGTCAGCATCCACAACATCCTCGCCGACGGAGATCGTGCGTACATCGCGCACTACCAGGACGGCGTGCGGGTGCTGGATCTCTCGAATCCGGCCGAACCGCGGCAAACCGCGTATTTCAACACCTGGGATCCCGCCGAGTCCCAGGGTGCCTTTTTTTTCCAGGGCGCGCTGGGCATCGACAAGGTGGGCGATCGGCTCTATGTGGCCGACGCCTACCGCGGGCTCCTGATCCTGAGCGCGGGTCCTCAGGCCCTCGGCGTGGCGTCGAAATAGCACTGATAGGTCCTCATCCTGCTCTAGACCCAGGCTTCCACGTTCGCCCCGCGGTCGGTCGCGCGGCCTCGGCGGCGATCTCGAGGAAGGCGCGGATGAGCGGGGCCTCGCGCCGGCTCTTCACGCAGGCGACCACCTCCTCGAGCGAGATGTCCACCCCTTCGATCCGGATCGGGTAAAGGCGCGGATCGGCGCCGAGCTCGGCCCGAGAGATCACCCCGATCCCGAGACCGCTGGCGATCGCCTCCCGGAGCCCCTCGCGTCCGCTCACCTGCACCGGGAACCGCGGACGCACCCCGGCCTTGCCGCAGGCACGATCGAACTCCTCCTGCGTGCGGGAGCCCTCCTCGCGCCTGATCATCGGCGCCCGGTCGAGCGTCGACAGCGCGACTCGCCGGCGCGCGGCAAGCGGGTGCGCGGCGCCCACGACGAGCACGACGGGATCGCGGCTGAACGTCAGCGTGTGGAGCTCCGGCGCCACGGCCGGGCTGGCGAGCAGCGCGACGTCGATGGCGTAGCGCGCGAGCTCCTCTGCGACCGCGCGGCTGTTGCCGAGCGACACCTCGACCGTGACCGCCGGCAACCTCGTCCGCAGCGCGGCCAGGAGCGGCATGAGCTGGTAGGGGTTATCGGCGCCGACACGGAGGCCGCCGCCGCGGAGCGCCGCCGCCTCGTCGAGCAGGCGGGCGGCGTCGTCCTCGCAGGCGAAGAGCTTCTCCGCGACCGCGAAGAGGGACTTGCCGATGGGCGTCAGGTCCACGGCGCGCGGCCGGCGGACGAAGAGCTCCACGCCGTGCTCGGCCTCGAGCGCCTTGACCTGGGCCGTCACGGCGGGCTGGCTGATGTGGAGCGCCCGGGCGCCCGCCGTGAACCCGTGGTGCCTGGCCACAGCGTGGAAGGCGCGCAGCTGCGTGAGGCTGACTGCCATAACTCTGGATTATGGCATGCATAGAAAATCATGAGTTGAATGATGGGTGGCCGCGTGGCTTCCTTGGGGCATGAGACTCGTTCCCGAGCCCGGCCTCTCCGCCGCCGACCGCGCCGACGCGCTCCTCGCCTGCCTGGCCGCGGCGGGCGAGCGCGGCTACATCGGCGAGCCGGTGTCGCAGCTCGAGCACGCGCTGCAGGCGGCCGCCCGCGCCCGCCGTGCAGGCGCCGCCGACACGCTCGTGCTCGCGGCCCTGTTCCACGACGTCGGCCACCTCGTCGCGCCCGACGCTCCGGTCATGGACGGGTTCGGCGTGATCGATCACGAGCGCATCGGCGCCGACCTGCTCCTCGCGTACGGGGCCTCCGAGGCGCTCGCGACGCCCGTGCGCGAGCACGTGGCCGCCAAGCGATACCTGTGCGCACGCAAGGCCGGCTACGCCGCTCGGCTCTCCGACGCCTCGCGCACGACGCTGCGCTGGCAGGGAGGGCCCATGCCCGACGCCGAGGCCGACGCGTACGCGGACCGCCCCGAGCTGTCCGCGATCCTGGCCGTCCGTGCCTGGGACGAGGCGGCCAAGGACCCGCACGCCGACGTCCCCGGCCTCGGCGCATACCGCGACATGCTGTGCCGTCACCTCGAGCGCGACGCGCTCACCCACGACCAGGAGACCCCGCCGATGCTCTCGATCGAGCTCACTGACGACCACCTCGCCGAATGGAAGCGCGACCACAGGCTCGTCATCAGAAACCCGTTCTCCGCCCAGGCCCTCGCGCGGCTGCGCGCGTGGACCGAGGAGGTCACCGCCTGGCCGGAGACGCCGGGCAAGTGGATGAAGTACTTCGAGTCCTCCGCGACCCAGCCGCGGCAGCTGTGCCGGGTCGAGAACTTCATCCCCTTCCATGCCGGCTTCGCCGAGCTGCTGCGCGGCGCCGGCGTCCGGAAGGTGCTGACGGCGCTCATGGGCGAAGCGCCGCATCTGTTCAAGGAGAAGATCAACTTCAAGCTGCCGGGCGGCGCAGGCTTTTCCGCGCACCAGGACGCGCCGGCGTTCACGTCGTTCGGCCAGCGCTACCACATCACCTGGCTCGTCGCCATCGACGCCGCCGACGCCGACAATGGCTGCCTCGAGTTCTCCGATCCGGTCGAGGTCTACGAGACCCTGCCGCAGACCGCGGGCGGGACCCTCGCGCCCGAGGTGGAAGCGCGACTCGCCTGGCGTCCGCTGCCGGTCGAGCCGGGCGACCTGGTGTTCTTCGATTCGTACCTGCCGCACCGATCGGGCCCGAACCGCAGCGCGCGCGGGCGCCGGGCGCTCTACGTGACCTACAACCGTGCCTCCGAGGGGGACCGTCGCGACGACTACGTGGAGCAGAAGCGCCTCCACTTCCCGCCCGAGTGCGAGCGCGTACCGGGCGTGGACTACGCCGCCAAGCAGTCCGTGTTCAACCTCGGCAACCCGATCCGATGAGCGCCGCCGCCCCCGCGCCCTGCATCCCCATGGCCGAGATGGTCGCGATCGACGCGCCCGGCATCCGCGTGTGCGACGTGCCCCTCTTCGACGCGAGGGACCCGCGGTTCGAGGCGTTCGGCCGGATCGTCGACGACTTCGCCACCGAGGACGTGATCATCGCGACCTGGCCGGCGCTCGGGTGGCGGCGCGTCGAGCCCGGCACGGGCAACCAGGGCGGCGTGACCGAAGGGGACTTCGTCATGACGCGCAAGGGAGATCTCATGATCGCCCGGAACCACGCGGTGGACGGGCACTACGTCACCGGCTGGTTCGCCGACCCCCGAACCGCCAGCAGCGCCGGCACGAGCCCGCGCTACGACCGGGTGCTGGTGCGCGAGGCCAACTACCACCCGGACGGGGGCCAGGTCTTCTGGCCACGCCACGGGACGCCGTTCGTCGCGCTGCTCGCGCTCGCCGGCGACGACGTGCGACCGGAGGACTTCGTCGCATTCTACTGCGACGGCAGCTTCGGCATCCAGATCTTCCCGGGCATCTGGCACCAGCCGGTCTTCCCGCTCGCCGAAGACGCCGTGTTCGACGACAAGCAAGGCCGCGTCCACGCCTGCGTCGCGGTCGACTTCGTGGCCGAATTCGGCTACTACCTGTCCGTGCCGCTCCGCGGCGTCTAGCCGGCCCTACGAGCCTCCAATGGACGAGAAACGACTGCCACGCTTGCGCCTGTACGGCGCCGTGCTCGCGCTGCTGGCAGAAATGGCTCACCTCTGCTGGGAGCACTTCCATGGTGGCGTGCTCCGGCATCACATCTTGAATCGTGCCGACTTACCTGCCATTTCCAATTGGTGGGGCCTTCTTCTGCTGCCTGCGCTGACCTGGCATCTGATCGGCCGTATCAACAAGCGCAGCGCGGCTCTTGCCGACGGAAAATCAAGCGCGCTGCCGAACTCTGTCCTGGCTGGCTTCGCGGGCTCGCTGCTGTTCGGCGTCTTGCTTTCGAGCTGTTTCAGCTTCGGGTACGCGACGTTGGTAGACTATGTGTTCGAAGGCCTGCTGCTGCTGGCGCTGCTGCTGCCGGTGTACCGAGCGGAGTGCGTGCTGGGGTTCGTCCTGGGAATGACTTTCGTATTTGGTGTGGTGCTGCCTGCAGCGATTGCCTCCATCATCGCAGCTGTGTCCATGCTCATTCATCGCCTTGTTTACCCAACGCTTGTGCGCCTCTGGGTCGGCTTGGCACGCCAACCTGAATAGGCTCCCCGAGGCGGGGATCAATCGCTGGCGACGTCGCCAGTGAGGCGCTCGGGGTGCACCGCGATCTTGCCCATGAGCTTCGGCTTCGGCGGCTTCGGCGGCGGCACCACGCGGCTCACCCCACCCATCACGCGGTGCGGCTCCGGCGCGCCCTCGCCCATCGGCCGGTGCTCGGGTGTCGCCGGCCCGATCTCCGGCACCGGCGGTGGCTCGGGCGTCATCGCCACCGCGCCCATGGGCCGCGGCTCGACGTCTCCCATCACGTGGGCCGGCGCCGGGCGCGCGAGCCAGCCGAACAGGCCCGCTCGAAGCGGCGGTCATGGTCGGGCTCTCCTCTCCGACCTTGAGACGCGCCACGCCCCCCCAGGATCCCCGCCGGGTCCCAAGTCGGCCCGACGACCGGGCCGCGCACGCCATCTCGACTGCACACCGTAACCACCGCTCGACCCGCCCGTATTCAACAGCGCAACCCAACAAGGAGACTGACCGTGAAGCTTGGCTCGACAGTTCGAATCATTGCGATGGTGATCGGGATTTCCGGCGGCAGCGCGCTTGGCTGCGGGGGTGACGTCACGGGCTCGGAGCCGGGCTCCGACGAGGTGGCGGAGCACCTGGGCGAGCAGCAGTCGTCCATGATCGTTCGTCTGCCACCCTCGCAGGCGTCCGCGTCCCCCTTCTTCAGCGAGGACATCTGCCTCAAGTGCACCAAGGGCGCCGATGGCAAGCTGCACTGCGACCAGATCAAGTGCCCCAACGCCAGCTGATCGCCGAGGCCCGGCGGCGCTTAGGCGCCCCACTTTCCCCAAACGTATTTCCTTTCGACATCGAGCCGGCTCGGCCGGCGCACGGAGGCTCTGATGAAGGCGATGTTCGTCTCGATATGGTTGGTCGGCGCCGCACTCGGATGCGGCGCGGAGACCGCGCAGCAACAGGTGCTCGGCTCGGACGCCACCCTCGAGGTGGCGTATTCGGGCGCGGACGCGCGACACGTGGCGCTGTTCGCTGACGCGCAGGCGCTGACCGCCGCGCGTACCGAGCTGGATCACTTCTTCGCCAGCCGCTCGCCGGCCGCTGGCCAGGTCGCGCTGATGGTGACCCTGCGCGAGGGGCCGGCCGTGCATCGCTGGCAGCTGTCGGGAACACCGCAAGAGGTGGGCGCGCGCCACAATGAGCTCAATCAGATGTTCGGAACCTGGTTCGGCGCCGAGGCTTCGCAGAAGGGAGCCCAGGAATCCGTCCTGCCGGCGGAGGATCCCACCGGCGAGGGCTGCTGGAGGTGCTCGGTCAGTTACCTCTGCCGATGCCTGAAATGCGTGCCGATCAAATGCCCTCTACAGTCCTAGACGACGCGGTGAGGAAGACCATGAAGAGAGCTCTCTGGAGTCTGTCCGTTCTGGCGCTTTGCGCCCTCGGGTGCGGTCCCGAGTCGAACGCGCCGCCGCCCGTGGCCGTGGAATCGACCGTGCTCGAGCTCCTCGGCGAGGGCCGAGTGATCGCGCATCTCGAGCTGTCGGGCGCCGATCCGATGTCGAGCCAGCTGCCCGTCCAGCTCGAGGCCCTGGGCGTGGTCGAAGGCGATCAGCCTTCGCGCGTGTCCGCCCGATTGCTCGACAGCGAGGGCCACGTGCTGGCGAGCTGGCTCCTTTCGGGTGGTCCCGAGCGAGTCGAAGCGCTCGTCCATGCCTGGATGATGGAACCCTCCGCAGTGCCGGGCGGCCATGGGCCGCGGGCTGCGGCGCTGCCGGACGCCGATGATGGGCCCTTCTGTCTACGGTGCAGCTTCCAGTCCGATGGCTCGATGAAGTGCAAGCAGATCACCTGTCCGAAAGCCGTCAACCTCAACTGATCACTGCCCTCCCGGCTTCTCCGCCCGCTCCGACGCCGTACGCCCTCCTCTGTGTACGGACGCCCCCGCCATCCTTCCCACAAGAAACACCTCCGGCTGAAATTTCTCGCGCCCACGAACACGATTCGCATGCCTCGCGGGAAGGTTTTCGCCCAGCTCCGCTCAGGAGATGTGCACCCGCCCGGTCTCGGTCGACCACCGGCCGACACCGGAGTGAGCTCGCACGCATCGAACCGCCGGGCCCCCCGCCCCGAGGGCGCCGCTGGATGAACCACCTTGCATGGGCGAGAAAGAGACAAGAGGATGAACCGAATCGATATCTGTGGACTGATTGGCGGT
The DNA here is from genome assembly GCA_023248855.1 of Myxococcales bacterium. Taxonomy (GTDB): domain Bacteria; phylum Myxococcota_A; class Polyangia; order JAHFDS01; family JAHFDS01; genus JAHFDS01. The sequence goes on along the minus strand of JAHFDS010000013.1, from coordinate 9,243 downwards.
GTGGTCGCGCTCTCCTGGGCGGCGGGGTGCGGCGGGGATCAGGCGGCCTTGGACGAGCCCATCGAGGAGCGCGGCGAAGACCTGTACGTGCGCCGCGACCTGAAGTGGCCCACGTCGGCCAGCAGCACGACGGAGATTCCAGTGTGCTGGGAGCAGGCGCTGGTGGACTCGGAGAGGGACGCACGGCGATTCGTCCAGGAGGCCGTCGAAGACACCTGGCAGCGATACACCAACATCACCTTCACCGGCTGGAAGCGCTGTCCGTCTGCCGGCTCCTCAGCGGTGTTCCCGGGCATCCGCATCATCGCCGCGGACTACTGGCCCGAATCGCTCATCGGCACCAGCGTCAAGGGCGTGCTGAGCGGCATGAAGCTCAACTTCCGCTTCAACACCGCGCCACTCAGCACCGACTTCGCCGCCTGCAACGTCTCGCCCGCCGCGCTCGAGTCGTGCATCCGCTCCATCGCCGTCCACGAGTTCGGCCACGCGCTCGGCTTCCGGCACGAGCAGGATCGCCCCGACAACCCCGCGTCGTGCGTCCAGCCGCGCGATCCGAATCCCAGCAACAGCGACCAGATCGGGCCCTGGGACGACAGCTCGGTGATGAACTACTGCAACATCAAGTACAACAACAATGGAGAGCTCTCTCCGGGCGACATCGAGGCGGTGCAGCAGCTCTACGGACGCAAGCGACGAGGCTCGATCGTGGGCGTCGGCTCGAAGTGCTTGACGGCCCGGCACCCACCGTTGCTCGGCCCCGTGGCGCCCAGGTTCCCCCGGCCCTGGAATGCGAACGGCACTGCGATCCTCGACACCGACTGCGACGGCAGCCAGTCACAGGGCTGGAAGCTGATCGATGACGGCTCCGGGATGCAGAGCCACTTCCTCAATGATGGCGGCCGCTGCCTCGACGTCTACCGAGGCAACCGCGCCAACGGCGGCATCGTCGAGCTCTACGACTGCGTGGGTCCGGCGGAGAACGAGAAGTGGAAGATGCAGGAGGTCGAGATCCGCGGGCTGGGTGGAAAATGCCTCCAGAGCCATGCCGCCACGAGTGGCAACCAGGCCGAGATCTGGAGCTGCCTCGGCAAGAATGCACCGAACCAGAAGTGGACGTTCGTGCCGCTCAAGACCTCGACCGGCAGCCGGGAGGGTCACATCGTCGCGCAGAACGGACTGTGTCTCGAGGCCTCGCTCGACGTCTTCAGCTTGAGCGCCAAGGTCAATACCTGCGATCCCACAGGGCAGACGCAGACCCAGAGGTGGCGCCTCGAGGGTGACGGCCAGATCATCAATATCAACAGTTTGCTGGGCGGCATCGACCAGTGTCTGACGGTGGTCGGTCGTGATCTCAACGGGTGGACGCCGCCCATCGACGGCACGTCGCTCATGACCATGCCTTGCACCCTCACCGCGGATCAGAAGTGGAACTTCACGGGCCCGATCACGGTCTACGACGGGGCCGATCGAAAGTGCCTCGACGTCTCCGCGGCCAGCCGCGCCGCCGGCACCCGCGACAGCACCTATTCCTGCTTGCCGCCCGCCAATGTGCCGGGTGCCAGCTACCAGTCGCCCTGGGCTCTCAATCAGACGTTCGACTACTACTGGTAGCTCTTCCTCGCCCACGCGGACTGTTTCCGCGGCCGCCGCGCTCGCCGCCGACCTCGAGACGCGGCTCGGGCCGGGCGACGTGTGCAGCGTCGCCAGTTGCCCGGAGCACGGCCGCTCGACCGAGGAGCTACGGGCCGCGACGTCGCGGGGCCCGCAGCCGAGCCCTGGCCCGGCAACATCTGCGAGCTCAAGAACGTCATCGAGCGGGCCGTCCTGCTCTGCGCAGGGAACACCATCGAGCCCGAGCACCTGCCGGGCGAGCGCATGGGCGCGCGCCTGGTCATCCCGGCGCCTCGCACGCCAGCGCCGGCGCCGGGGCCCGGCACGCCTGCGTCAGGGACGCCGGAGCGCGCAGCGGCGAGGGCGGCGGACCCCGGTGACGAGCGCGAGCGCATCATCGCCGCCCTCGCGGCCTGCGCCGGGAACCAGACGCAGGCGGCCGTCCTGCTCGGCATCAAGAGGCGGCGCCTGGTCGCCCTGCTCGAGCGCTACGACCTGCCGCGTCCGCGCCGCCGCTAGCCAGGGACGCTGTCCAGGGCATCGCGCCAATACTCGTCGCGGGTGGGATGAGGTGAGGATCCCCATCGGGGCAGACGCCGAGACGGGCTCCCGAGATGGCGTCAGCGCGATGAATTCGCTCGGCAACTTCGGCTCATCCTCGTCACCATCCTCACCCTTGAATTCTCGGTCGAGCCAGCTCACGTTGACGGCGTAGGGGCCGGGCGGCACCTGCACCACGGCGTCGGGATCTCCTCCAGGCTCGTTTGGACCGATCTGGATCGTGTCGTGGCTGGCGATGTGGAGGCGCCCGGTCGGCAGCTCAAGCCGAGTGTGCCTGGGTCCGAGGTACTTCGCATGGCCCATCTCATTCGTGCTGAGCGGCGGTCCATCCACGGCAACCTCGACCATGATCTCATCGTCCTGATACAGCTCGTAGACGACGAGTAAGCCCTTCGCGGCAAGGTCGCAAAGGACCGGATCGACCAGATCGGCTTTCCCACGGAAGCCCTGAAGGATGAACGGATCCGCAGCCTGGATCGCGCCGGCGTTGCCTTCGTCGTACAAGAGCACCACGCCGCCGCTGTTGTAGACCCATGCCTGTTCGGTTCCCTTGCGGAGTCGCCTTACCTTGTAGGGAATCTCCATCGCACCTCTCCTTGTGGCTGGCAGCGGCCGGTAGTCCAGCGATCGTACGACGCGGTGAAGAACGCGTCGATCGCGCGCTCCGGGGACAGGCGGGCCGAGTCGCCGTCGGTGCGTGGGGGAGCAGGCATGTGTGTTCACGAGGCCACGTGTGTGTGCAGCGCCAATGCGCGCAGAGGTACGACGGTCCGTGGAATCGCGGACTTCGTGCTGGCGCGGGACGTGAATAGGCGAGGGAGGCATGAAGACCATCCTCGCAAGCCTCCTCCTTTCCCTCTCTCTCGGCTGCGGCGCGGAGCCGGCAGACCCGCAAGCCGGCGGCACCGGTCGCTCGCTCGGCGGCAAGGCCGATGGCGTCTCGGGCGATCCGCTGCCCGGCGACGACGAGACCGTGCAGTTCATGGCGTCGCACCCGTTCGGAGCGTTCGCGTTCATGGACCGCTGCGTCTCGAAGAAGGACGGCGCGCCACCCGTCGAGGGTGACAAGCTCCCCGTCGGCGGCGGCAGCCGTATCGAATGCACGACGTACGCCGCGCTCGATCGCTCGACGCTGCCATTCAAGGACGATCACGAAGGCTACTGGTGCGTCCTCGGCGAGGTCGGCAGCGGCAAGCCGAAGGGCGACGCGCGCGTCGTCGTCACGATCACTGCGCGCCCGATCGGCCAGCCGTGGACCGTCACCGCGACGCGCGAAGGCGACGAGATCCTGCTCGAGCAGGTCGAGGCGCTCGGCATCGCCAAGACGTGGCCGATCTGGATCGACCTCGCGTACACGCCGGTCTCGCTCAAGCGCGACCCCGGCGTCCCGGATTGCATGGAGCTCTTCAAGTAGCCTCCTGCAGGCCGTGGCCAGTCACTTGGCCCGCCTCCGCTCCATGATCTTGACGAAGCTCCTGCTCCGCACCTCTTCCAGGGTCAAGCCCGTGGCCAGGGCCTCCTGCTCTCGGATGGCCCCGCAGCTGATGCCGCGCAGGAAGAAGTTCAGCAGGCCCTGGCCGGTCGCGGCGTCGTCGAAGACATCGCCGACCAGCGTGGCCTGGGCTGATTTCGACACGAAGTTCGACAGCCGCTCGCTCGCGGCGGGCAGGCCCTCGAGGAAGAACGCATAGACCGCGCCGTAGCGGCTAGGGAGCTGACCGGGGTGCAGATCCCAGCCCTGGTAGAAGCCGCCGACCAGGGAGTGCCGCACGTCGTCGGCGTGCAGGCGCCACGCCGCGTGCACGACCTTGCGATCCTTGCCGACCGGCATGATGTTGGTGGCGCCGTCCGAGAGCCACACGCCGGTGCCGGCGAACGACATCTTCATGACGTGCTTCGCAAAATCACATGCGGGATGCCGCATGCGTTGGTGCGCCGCGGTGATGTCCGAGCTGGCCGTGAAGTCGTATGTGCCGAAATGCGCCCCCGTGCAGCGGCCCCTGGCGGCGTCGACCAGGCGCGGCAGCATCGAGCCACCGTCGGCGCCGAGGATGCACTGCGTGGTCTCGACCATGAGCTCCATCTTGAGCGTGCCTGCCGGAAGACCGAGTTTTTCCTCGAGCGAGTCGAACAGGGTGACGAGCACGCGCACGTGCTCGGGGCTCGTGATCTTGGGCAGCGTCACCACGAAGCCGCTCGGCAGCTGGCCGCCGAGCTCGCCGACCAGGGTCGACAGGAAGATGTCGAGCGTGCGGATCGAGCGCGGCCCGAGCTCGGCCGACAAGGTCTTGATGCGGATGCCGATGAACGGAGGCAGCAGGCGGGCGGCGTGGGCGCGCACGACCTCGCGGGCGGCCAGCACGGCGTGCCCGTCCTCGTCGGCGTCGGCGCGGTTGCCGTAGCCGTCCTCGAAGTCGATGCGGAAGTCCTCGACCGCCTCCCGGCCGAGCTTCTCCTTGACGCGCTCGTAGACCGTGTCCGCCAGCGTCGCGGGGAACCCGAGCGCCTCGGCGAACGTGGCCGCGTCCGGCGCCTGCTCGGCGAGCACCCTGAGCGCGAGCGCGCCCAGCTTCTGGCAGGTCTCGGCCTTGAACAGGTGCGCGCCGCCGTAGACGGTGTGCACCGGCTGGCGCGCGCCCGAGTCGCCGGGGTAGCGCCCGTTGAAGTCCGCCTGCGCGCCCTGGAGGCGGCCGAGAGCATCCGAGAGCACGGCTTGCGGCAGTGAGGTCGTTGGCATGCCGGGAGTGTACGACGGGAGCGTGGCCCGAAGCCCCCTCGCGCAGCCCTTGCCTTCCTCCTTAACACGATATAGATTTTAAACGTGTTCAAGAATCTCTTCGAGGAGCACAAGGCCGAGCGCCGGCAGCGCATCCTCGCGGCAGCGCGTCGGCTGATCGCCCGGGGCGGCTGGGAGCGGCTCGGCATGCGCGAGCTGGCGGCCGAGGCCCGCGTCTCGGTGCCGACCGTCTACAACCTCATCGGCGGCAAGCCCCAGCTGCTGTCGGCGCTCATGGAGGCGCAGCTCTCGGACGTCGCGCGCGCGCTCGCCACGGCGCCCCTCGGCGAGACCGTGGTCGAGCGCGCCCAGGCCCTGTGCGCGGCGGGGCACCGCGTGCTGCTCGAGGCGCCGGGCTACACGCGTGAGCTCGTGCACCTGTTCCTGACCTCCGAGGAGGCGCGAGCGGTGCGTCGCGTGATGGACGAGCGCAACGTGGCGCTCATGAGCGCGCTCCTCGCGGGCGGCCAGGCCGAGGGCGACCTCGAGCCCTGGGCCGATCCGCGCGCGGTGGCGCGCACGATGTACACGCTCTTCGTCGCGAACCTCATCGGATGGGCGATGGGCGAGCTCGACGACGCCGGCCTCGAGGCCGCCACGGGCGTCGGAAATGCTCTCATCCTGCTCGGGTTCGCGCGCGGCCGGGCGCGGACTCGCCTCGAACGTCTGGTCCGGGACCAACAAAAGGAGCTCTCCCATGTCGCATCCAGTCATGAGCGTGGACGGCGTCGATCTCCGAGACCGCCCCGAAGGTGAGGCGCTGCCGGCCGGGGCGTTCCGCTCCGCCACGTTCTTCGAGGCGGAGCTCGAGCACGTCTTCGAGAAGAGCTGGGTCCACGTCGCGGACCTGCCCGAGCTCGCGAGCCCCGGCGCCTTCGTGGCGTCGCGCATCGGGCGCGTGCCGGTCGTGCTCCTGCGCGGACACGACGGTGCGTTGCGCGGATTTCTCAATGCGTGCCGGCATCGCGGCGCGATGCTCGCCGAGGGTACGGGCAACTGCGGCCAGACGCTCAAATGCCCCTATCACGCGTGGAGCTATCGCACCGACGGTGCGCTCGCCGGGGTGCCGCACCGCGAGGAGTTCGACTGCCGCGCCGACGGGCGGGGCCTCGCCCCGATCCGCGTCGCGACGGCGGGCCCTCTGGTGTTCGGATGCCTGGACCCGGCGGCCCCGGCGTTCACCGAGTGGGCCGGGCAGCTGTGCGAAGCGCTCACCGAGGTCGCCGCCGCCGAGATGAAGCCGGCCTTCAGATTCGCCTACGACGTGCCCGTCAACTGGAAGCTGTATGTCGAAAACGGCCAGGACGGCTACCACGTGCAGTTCGTCCACGACGTCCTCGCGGATCTGGTCGCGCCGGTCGGCAGCGGCGCCGAGAACGTGCTCGAGGCGCACTCGAGCTACACCCTGGCGCCGGTCAGCGCCCAGCTGGCGCAGATGGTGGTCGCCGGCGGCGGTCCGGCCGATCCGTGCATCCGCTTCGGCCACGTGCTGCCGAACCTCATCCCGGTCATCACGCCGGGCGACTTCTCCTACCTGCGCATCGACCCCCTCGCGCCCGATCGCATGCGCCTCGTCGCGCGCAGCTTCGATCCCGACGACGCGCCCGCGCGCGCGCTGCGGGGGTTTCGCGAGCAGTCGTTCGATCGCACGAACCGGCAGGACATCGCGGTCGTCACCCGCGTGCAGGAGGGCTTGCCGGCGAGCGAGCGGCTGCCGCCGGGCCTGCACGGCCGGCAGCTCGAGGTGCGCATCGGCCACTTCGAGCGGATGGTCCTGGCCGCCTTGCGGCGCGGGATCGGCGAGCTCGTGGAGCTGCGCCGGGCGGGCTGAGGGTCCGCCATCCCGCGTGGGTGATCAGCCGCGTGACGGCGGACGGGGCGCCTTCATCATCGCGTTCTGGGGGTTGCCCGCGAGCGCGTCCGCGACGGCCTGCTGGACCGCTCCCGGCGGCCAGGGCCTCGGCAGCACCGCGTGCGCGTTGGTGAGGGTGGACATGCCGGTCACGCTCGCGTTTCCCTTGCTCTCGTCGCTGGCCGAGACGATCACCCGCACCGCGGTCGGCACACGCTCCCACAGGGCCTGCGGACGCTGGAAGCTCGCCCGCGCGCCGGGGCCGGTCTTGAGCTCGTCGGACATCGGCACGAGCATGTCGCTCACGATCGCGCAGACGTCGGCGTCGCGCTCGTCGAGCAGCGCCCATGCTTGTCCGAGGTGGCGCGCAAACAGGACCTCGAACCCGGTCGACAGCTCCTGCTCGAGATCGAAGCCCACCATGTCGTCCCGCTCGATCACCAGCACGCAGCGCCGTCCCGGCACGCGCGCCGGCTGCGTGCTCTGGTACTCGATGAGCGCCGCGCCGATCGTGCGCAAGTTGCCGAGCGAGCGCTCGGCCATGCCCTGGGCGCGCCCGTGCTCGAGCGCCGCCTCGATGTGCTCGGGACCGACCGGCTGTCCCGGTCCCGCGAGCGCCTGCAGATGCTCCGCGCCGCGCCGGTAGAGCTCGTGAAAGCTCTCGCCGATGCCGCGGGTTCGTAGCCACTGGAGAAACGCGTCCATCCCGCCTACCCTCCGAGCAGCTCTTCGAGCAGCATCACCATCTGCCCCTCGGGCTCGTCCTGGCCGTCGAGGGCGGCGAGCTCGCGCGCCAGCGTGAGGACCTCCTCGCGGTGCAGGCGCAGCATCCCGAGGTCGGGCGCCGGTGGTGGGCCCTTGCCGGCGAGCGCGGCCTCGAGCCGCCCCACCTCGGCGGCGGACACTCCGCGCGCGCGCGCCTGGCCCAGGATCGCGACCGACTCGGCCGGGGAGATCTCGTCGTTGGCGAACGCGATCTGCACGAGCACGCGCAGGACCTCCACGGCAAAGAGCGGATCCGAAGGGATCGTCACCGCGGGAGCATAGCATCGGGGAACGCGTCCATCGCCAGCGCCGCGCACGCCGCGGCGAGCGCCGGCACGTCGAGCGGGCGGCCGATGAACACGATGCGGCTCCGCGCAGGGGGCCGCGTGGGCGTGACGGCGCGGATGTCGTACCGGCCACCCACGGCGTGCACGAGCACCCACGGGCGCTCCTCGGTGCGGACGAGGGCCTTGGCGCGCACGACCGAGGGCGGCAGCGAGGCGAACAGGTCCTCGATGCCCGCGTCCGACAGCACGCGATCGGTCTCGAAGGCCCAGGCGTCGAGCGAGGGATGGTGGTGGTAGCCCGGATCCTCGGGGATGGTCGCCGCGCGGCTCGGCCCCGCGGTGCCGAGCAGCGCTCCGAAGTCGCACTCCCCGTGCTCGGCCGGCAGCCAGGGCGCGTGGGCGTTGTGGCGGCGAGCGGCCTCGATCGCCCGGGCGCCCTGGTCGCCGGCGAGGTCCGCCTTCGCCAGGACGGCCAGATCGGCGCGCTCGAGCTGCATGCGGGCTTCGGGACTCTCGTCGAAGCGCGCCGGCTCCGTCGCGTCCACCACGGTCACGATCGCGTCGACGCGGTAGAAGTCGTCGAGCCCGGGGCGAGAGAAGGTCCAGGTCACCGGCAGCGGATCGGCCAGCCCCGTGGTCTCGAGGACCAGGTGCGAAAAGCCTCCACGCTCGGCCAGGCGCCGAAGCTGCGCCTCGAGGTCGGCGTTGACCGCACAGCACAGGCAGCCGTTGTCGAGCTCGACGAACTCCGCACCGCCCTCGACCAGCGCGCCGTCGATGCCGACCTGACCGAACTCGTTGACGATGACCGCGATGCGGTGGCCCTTGCGGTTGCGCAAGAGGGCGTTGAGGAGCGTGGTCTTGCCGCTGCCGAGGAACCCGGTGATGACGGTGACCGGCACGGGCTCGGGGGCTGGGGAGGTCACGCGCCCATCCTGGCCGGACCGTCGTCTGGCGGCAAGGGGCGGGTCGTCACTCCTCGGAGGAGAACGTGAAAGGATAGGTGACGTGCACGACGCCGCCGCCCTCCGGCGGTGGGAAACGCGCCTCGCCCAGCGCCTGGAGCACGCACTGCGCGGTGAGCGGCGCGTTCATGAACTCGTCGTCGTCTTCGCCCGACTGCACCTCCGCGGTCGTGATGCGCCCCTGCCCTTCTTGCGCGGCGATCACGAACTCGACCACCAGGCGACCCTTGAGGGACGGGTCGCGCACTAGGCCCTCCTCGTAGCAATGCTTGACCTTGGGCACGATCTCGATGATGCCCGTGCGGATGACCTCCTTGTCGAGCGACACGCCGGGCTCTGCGGTCGCCGAGGCGCCCGGCGAAGCGGCGTGGGCGGGCGCGCGCTTGGCGAGGTCGGGCCCCCGCGCGGGCTCCCCGGCCTTGGGCG